>JBBAPJ010000005.1:0-74178 GCA_040400855.1 Rubrivivax sp. | reverse complement strand
TCGCCCTCGATGTCCTTGTCCAGGCCGGCCATGATCTTGAGCAGCGTGGACTTGCCCGAGCCGTTCAGGCCGAGCACGCCGATCTTGGCGCCGGGGAAGAAGGACAGCGAGATGTCCTTCAGGATCTGCCGCTTCGGCGGCACGATCTTGCCGACGCGGTTCATGGTGAAGACGTACTGGGCCATGGAGGTGCTCGAGTGGCGTAGCGGTAGGGGCACAGGCGCAACGCGCCAACCCGCCATTATCGGGCGACCTGCTAAGGTCGCGGCATGACACTGCCGGCCGGACACCACGCGCCTGCGGCCGAGGCGCCCGGCGTGGGCCGGCTGCTGCTGCTCTTTGCGGGGGTGAACCTGCTGATCGGCAGCGCCGCCTTCATGAACACGGGGCTGCTCGAGCCGATGGCCGAGTCGCTGGGCACGAGCGTGGCCGCAGTGGGCCAGACCACCACGCTCTACGCGGTGGCCACGGCCGTCCTGGCGCCGGTGGTGCTGACGCTCACGGGCCGGATGTCGCGCCGCGCCGCCCTGGCTGCGGTCTTCGCCGTCTTCACGCTCGGCAACGCGCTCACGGCCCTGGCGCCGGACCTGCCCACGCTGCTCGTGGCGCGCGTGCTGATGGGAGCGGGCTCGGCCGCCACCGCGCTGATGGCCGGGCTCACCGTCGGGCTGGTGCCGGCCGATCGCCGGGCGCGGGCGCTGTCGGTGGTGTTCCTGGGCATCAGCCTGAGCTATGTGACGGGCGTGCCCCTGGCGGCCTGGGCGGGGCTGGGCTGGGGCTGGCGCGTGCCGGCGTGGATCGCCACGGGGCTGTGTGCGCTGGCCACGGTGATGCTGTGGCGCAGCGTGCCGGGCGAGCGCCAGCCCGGAGCGCCCTCCCCGCTGGCGGGCGTGGGGCCCTTGCTGCGCGATGCCAGGCTGTGGTCGGTGTACGCGCTGACCTTCACCTACTTCGTGGCCATCTTCACCGTCTTCGCGTACGTCGGGCCGATGCTCGTGGCGCTGGTGCCGATGGAGCGCGCGGGGCTGTCGGCCTCGATCTCGGCTTTCGGGGTGGCCGGGGTCATCGGCACGCTGCTGGGCGGACGCGCCGCCGACCGGCTGGGCCCGCGGCGCACGCTGCTGGGTGGCCTGGCGCTGCTGGCGGCGAGCCTGGCGCTGCTGCCGCTGACGCGGGGGCACGCCTGGGCGCTGCTGCCGGTGGTGATGGTCTGGGGGGCGGCAGGCTTCTGCCTGATGGCGCCGCAGCAGCTGCGCCTGGCGCGCATCGCAGGGCCGCAGACGCCGCTGGCGCTGTCGCTCAACAGCTCCGTCCTGTACCTGGGGACGGCCGCCGGCGCGGCGTTGGGCGGGCTGGCCATCGTGCACCTCGACCCGGGGGACCTGCCCTGGGTGGGATCCCCGGTGGCGCTGCTGGCCTGGGCCTGGGCAGTGCGGTCGGTGCGGGACTGATCGCCTGCACCCCGACCTCGGGGCCGACGCCCTGCCTGGGTTGTGCCTGCGCAATCCCGCGGGCGCCTTCCTGGCCGGGGCTGCGTTAGACTTCCGCAGTCGTCGCGTCCCCAGTCGGTGCGGCGCTGCCTGATCCGGCACCCCCAACCCTCGCCCTGCAGACTGGTGCGCCCTCCCCGGGTGCCCGCAGGCAGCGAACCACGGCCCCACGGGCCCTCATCGATGAACTTCTCCGAACTCGGCCTGGCCGAGCCGTTGCTGCGCGCCGTGCGCGAACAGGGCTACGACACGCCCACCCCCATCCAGGCGCAAGCCATCCCTGCCGTCCTCCAGGGCGGCGACCTCCTGGCCGGTGCGCAGACCGGCACCGGCAAGACCGCCGGCTTCACGCTGCCGATGCTGCACCGGCTCTCCGCCCAGGGTCCCAAGCGCGACGCGCGCGGCCGCCTGGCCATCCGCGCCCTCATCCTCACCCCGACGCGCGAACTCGCGGCGCAGGTCGAGGAAAGCGTGCGCACCTACGGCAAGTACCTGCCGCTGACCAGCATGGTGATGTTCGGCGGCGTGGGCATGCAGCCGCAGGTGGACCGCCTCAGGCGCGGTGTGGACATCCTCGTGGCCACGCCCGGCCGGCTGCTGGACCACCACCAGCAAGGCACGCTGGACCTGTCGCACGTGGAGATCTTCGTTCTCGACGAAGCCGACCGCATGCTCGACATGGGCTTCATCCACGACATCAAGAAGGTGCTGGCGATCGTGCCGGCGAAGAAGCAGAGCCTGCTCTTCTCGGCCACCTTCAGCGACGAGATCAAGGCGCTGGCCGACCGGCTGCTGAACCAGCCCGCGCTCATCGAGGTGGCCAGGCGCAACGCCACGGCCGACACCATCGCGCAGAAGATCCACCCGGTGGGGCGCGAGCGCAAGAAGGAGCTGCTCGCGCACCTCATCAAGCAGGGCGACTGGCACCAGGTGCTCGTCTTCACCCGCATGAAGCACGGCGCCAACCGGCTCACCGACTACCTCAACGACCACGGCATCACCGCCATGGCCATCCACGGCAACAAGAGCCAGGGTGCGCGCACCAAGGCGCTGGCCGAGTTCAAGAGCGGCGAGCTGCAGGTGCTGGTGGCCACCGACATCGCCGCGCGCGGCATCGACATCGACCAGCTGCCGCACGTCGTGAACTTCGAGCTGCCCAACGTGCCGGAGGACTACGTCCACCGCATCGGCCGCACAGGCCGTGCCGGCGCAACGGGCGAGGCGATCTCGCTGGCCTGCGTGGACGAGGAGATCTTCCTGAAGGACATCGAGCGGCTCATCAAGCGCAGCATCCCGCGCGAGGTGGTGCCCGGCTTCGAGCCCCCGGCGGGCGAGAAGGCCGAGCCGATCGTGCTCGGGCGCATGACCATCGGCGTGGGCGGCGCGCGCCGCTCGGGCGGTGGCCGCCCCGGCGGTGGCGGTGGCGGTGGCGGTGGCGGCGGTGGCGGCGGAGGCGGCGGGCGCTCCTCCGGCAGGGGCCAGCCCCAGGGCGCCGGCCGGCCTTCCAACGGCGGCGGCCGATCCGACGGCCAGCCGCGCGGCGGGCGTCCCGGCTCGCGGCCGGGTGCGCTAGGCTCGGGTTCTTCCAAGCCCCGTTCGCCTCGCTGATCCCCACCATGTCCACGGCCCCGCTCATCCATCCGCGTGACGCGCTCTTCGAACCGGGCGAGCCGGTGGCCACGCCGCTGCCGGTGTGCGACCACTACAGCGGCGTGGAGGCGCGCATGCGCAAGAGCCTGGCGCTGCAGGCGGAGATGGGGCCGGTCTTCGACGTCTCGCTCGACGGCGAGGACGGCGCACCGGTGGGCGGGGAGATCGAGCACGCGCACCTGTGCAGCGAGCTCATCACGGGGCCCGAGAACCGCTTCGGCCGCGTCGGCGCGCGCGTGCAGCCGGTGGACCACCCGCGCTTCGAGGAGGTGGTGGACGTGCTCGTGCAGCGCGCCGGCCACCGGGTGGCCTACCTCATGATCCCGAAGCCGCGCGGCGTGGCCGACGTGCAGCGCGCGGCCCAGGCGGTGGATGCCGCGGCGGCGCGCCACGGCACCGGGCGCACGATCCCGCTGCACACCCTCGTGGAGACGCACGGCGCGCTGCGCGAGGTGCAGGCCATCGCCGCACACCCGCGCATAGAGAGCGTCTCCTTCGGGCTCATGGACTTCGTCTCGGCGCACCGCGGCGCGATCCCGCAGGCGGCCATGACGGCAGCCGGGCAGTTCGACCACCCGCTCATCGTGCGCGCCAAGCTCGAGATCGCCGCGGCCTGCCATGGCTGGGGCAAGACGCCCTCGCACTGCGTCGTGACCGAGCTCAAGGACATGCAGCAGCTGCAGGCTGCCGCGGAGATGGCCAGCCGCGCGCTGGGCTACACCCGCATGTGGAGCATCCACCCCTCGCAGATCAGGCCCATCGTCGAGGCCTTCGCGCCCACGGCGGCCGAGGTCGACCTGGCCATCGAGATCCTGCTGGCAGCCCAGGCGGCGCAGTGGGCGCCCATCCGCCACCACGACCAGCTGCACGACCGCGCCAGCTACCGCTACTTCTGGCAGCTCATCGAGCGCGCGCACCGCACGGGCCAGCCCCTGCCGGGCGAGGTCCAAGCGGCCTTCTTCGGCGCATAGCCCGGTCCCACCCGGCCGGTCGGCCGGCCGGCTGGCCGCACCGCTGCCGGGGCCACCCGTGCGGAAGGAATCCGCGCGCAGTCGTATCTCCTTTGCGCCGTGTCAGGCTCGCCCCAGCCAAGTCTTGTATAAGACACAATACTCGGACGAACCCCAGGAGACAGACGATGCTGGACGCCTACCGTCAACACGCCGCCGAGCGCGCCGCCCTCGGCATCCCGCCCCTGCCGCTGTCGGCGCAGCAGGTGGCCGCGCTCGTGGAGCTCATCAAGGCCCCGCCTGCCGGCGAGGGGGCCTTCCTGATGGACCTGCTCACGCACCGCGTGCCCCCTGGCGTGGACGACGCCGCCAAGGTCAAGGCCTCGTTCCTGGCCGCCGTGGCGCACGGCGACATCGCGGTGGGCCTGGTCTCGCGCGAGAAGGCCACCGAGCTGCTCGGCACGATGGTGGGCGGCTACAACGTGCACCCGCTCATCGAGCTGCTCGATGACGCGCAGGTGGCCTCGATCGCCGCCGAGGGCCTGAAGAAGACCCTGCTGATGTTCGACTACTTCAACGACGTGGCCGAGAAGGCGCGCACGGGCAACGCCCAGGCGCAGGCCGTGATGAGGAGCTGGGCCGAGGCCGAGTGGTTCACCTCGCGGCCCGAGCTGCCGCGCACCGTCACCGTCACCGTCTTCAAGGTGCCCGGCGAGACGAACACCGACGACCTGTCCCCGGCGCCGGACGCCTGGAGCCGACCGGACATCCCGCTGCACGCGCTGGCGATGATGAAGAACTCGCGCGCCGACGCCGCCTTCAAGCCCGAGGAGGAGAGCAAGCGCGGCCCGATCCAGTTCATCGAGGACCTGAAGAAGAAGGGCCACCTCGTGGCCTACGTGGGCGACGTGGTGGGCACCGGCTCGAGCCGCAAGAGCGCCACCAACAGCGTCATCTGGATGACCGGCCAGGACATCCCCTTCGTGCCCAACAAGCGCTTCGGCGGCGTCACGCTGGGCGGCAAGATCGCGCCGATCTTCTTCAACACGCAGGAAGACTCCGGCGCCCTGCCCATCGAGGTGGACGTGACGCAGCTCGAGATGGGCGACGTCATCGACATCCACCCCTACGACGGGCGCATCACCCGCGGCGGGCAGACGCTGGCCACCTTCGCGCTCAAGAACGACGTGCTGCTCGACGAGGTGCGCGCCGGCGGGCGCATCAACCTCATCATCGGCCGCTCGCTCACGGCCAAGGCGCGTGAGTTCCTGGGCCTGCCGGCGAGCACGGCCTTTCGCCTGCCCCAGCCCACGGCCGCTTCCACGCGCGGCTTCACGCTGGCGCAGAAGATGGTGGGCCGCGCCTGCGGCCTGCCCGAGGGCCAGGGCATGCGCCCGGGCACCTACTGCGAGCCGAAGATGACCTCGGTGGGCAGCCAGGACACCACCGGCCCGATGACGCGCGACGAACTCAAGGACCTCGCCTGCCTGGGCTTCAGCGCCGACCTCGTGATGCAGAGCTTCTGCCACACCGCGGCCTACCCGAAGCCCGTGGACGTGAAGACGCACCGCGAGCTGCCCGCCTTCATCAGCAACCGCGGCGGCATCTCGCTGCGCCCGGGCGACGGCGTGATCCACAGCTGGCTCAACCGCATGCTGCTGCCCGACACCGTGGGCACGGGCGGCGACAGCCACACGCGCTTTCCGATCGGCATCAGCTTCCCCGCCGGCTCGGGCCTGGTGGCCTTCGGGGCGGCCACGGGCGTGATGCCGCTGGACATGCCCGAGAGCGTGCTCGTGCGCTTCAAGGGGACGATGCAGCCGGGCATCACGCTGCGCGACCTGGTGCACGCGATCCCCTACTACGCGATCAAGGCCGGGCTGCTGACGGTGGCCAAGGCGGGCAAGAAGAACGTGTTCTCCGGCCGCATCCTCGAGATCGAGGGCCTGCCCGAGCTCAAGGTGGAGCAGGCCTTCGAGCTCAGCGACGCCAGCGCCGAGCGCAGCGCCGCGGGCTGCACGATCAAGCTCGACCAGGCGCCGATCATCGAGTACCTGAACAGCAACATCGTGCTGCTCAAGAACATGATCGCCGACGGCTACGAGGACAAGCGCAGCCTGGAGCGGCGCATCCGCCGCATGCAGGAGTGGCTGGCCAACCCGCAGCTGCTCGAGGGCGACGCGGACGCCGAGTACGCCGCCGTGATCGAGATCGACATGAACGAGATCACCGAGCCGCTGCTGTGCTGCCCGAACGATCCGGACGACGTCAAGCCGCTGTCGGTGGTGGCCAACACCAAGATCGACGAGGCCTTCATCGGCTCGTGCATGACCAACATCGGCCACTTCCGCGCGGCCAGCAAGCTGCTCGAGGGCCGGCGCGACATCCCGGTGAAGCTGTGGGTGGCCCCGCCGACGAAGATGGACCAGTCGGAGCTCGTCAAGGAAGGCCACTACGCCAACTTCGGCAGCGCCGGCGCACGCACCGAGATGCCGGGCTGCAGCCTGTGCATGGGCAACCAGGCGCAGGTCAAGGAGGGCGCGACGGTGGTCTCCACCAGCACGCGCAACTTCCCGAACCGCCTGGGCAAGAACACCAACGTGTTCCTCGCCTCGGCCGAACTCGCGGCCATCGCCTCGCGCCTGGGCCGGCTGCCGACGGTGGCCGAGTACCACGCCGACATGGGCGTGATCAACGCCGACGGCGCCAAGGTGTACCGCTACATGAACTTCGACCAGATCGAGGAGTACGCGGCCACGGCCAGGGAAGTGGCCGTCTGAACCGGGTGCCCGGACGGGGGCGGGGCTAGGCTGACCTGGCCCGCACCCGCGCCAGGAGCACGAGCACGATCGCGAGGTTGACCAGGTTCCAGGCCACGCCGTTGATGAAGGCGGCGTCGTAGGAGCCCGTGAGGTCGAAGATCTTGCCCGACATCCAGCCGCCCAGCGCCATCCCGAGCAGCGTGCACATCAGCACCGTGCCCACGCGCGCGCCGGCCTCCCGGGCCGGGAAGTACTCCCGGACGATGATCGCGTAGCTCGGCACGATCCCGCCCTGGAACAGGCCGAAGAGCGCGGAGATCACGTACAGCGACACGAGCGAGTCGAAGGGGATGAACAGCAGCAGCGCCACGCCCTGCAGAACCGATCCCAGCAGCAGCGTGCGCAGCCCGCCGATGCGGTCGCAGATGGCGCCCGAGATGAGGCGGCTCGCGATGCCGCAGGCGAGCATCAGCGAAAGCATCTCCGCGCCACGCGCAGCGCCGTAGCCGAGGTCGCCACAGTACGCGACGATGTGCACCTGCGGCATCGACATCGCCACGCAGCAGGCCACGCCCGCCACGCACAGCAGCACCTGCGCGGCGTTGAGCGACAGGCCGAAGGGCCGGTCCGAGGGCACGGCGGTGCGCAGCGCCGTGACGGGCGCGGGTGCCACGGCCGGCGCGCGCGGGCGCAGCGCCAGCGCGAGCAGCGGCATCGCCACCGCGCACAGCACGGCCAGGCCGAAGTAGGCCGTGCGCCAGCCGTGCGCCTCCACCACCGCCTGCACGATGGGCGGCCAGATCGCACCGGCCAGGTAGTTGCCACTGGCGCAGATCGCCACCGCGATGCCGCGCCGGCGCACGAACCAGGCCGAGGTGTCGGCCACCAGCGGCGCGAAGGTGGCCGAACTCCCCAGCAGGCCCAGCAGCAGACCGTGGATCAGCGCGAAGCTGAGGATCCCCGGGGCGAGCGCGGCGCCCGCAAAGCCCAGCCCGAGGCCGCCCGCGCCGATCAGCACCGGCACCATCACGCCGTGGCGATCGGCCAGGCGTCCCATCAGCACCCCGCCCACCCCGAAGCCGATCATCAGCAGCGTGTAGGGCAGCGACGCGTCCGAGCGCGCCACCCCGAACTCGGCCTGCACCGGCGGCAGCACCACCGCCACCACGTACATGGCGCTGCTGCCCAGCGTCATGAGCGCCAGGGTGGCAGCCAGGCGCCACCAGGCGTAGGAGCTGTCGGCGGCGTGGGCGCCGGGTGCGCCGCTCACGCGCGCTCCGGGGCGATCGCCTCGGCCCACTCGACGAGCGCGCCCAGGATGTCCAGGCCGCGGTCGTCGGCGTTCTCGCTGAGCGCGTCCACACGCTCGAGGAAGGCCGCCAGCGTCGCCCCTGCGCCGGCGCCCTCGTGCAGCCGCGCGTGGCGGTGGGCGTCCCAGCGGGCGCGCTCCTCGTCATCGAGGGTCTTGGGGAAATTGCGGGCGCGGTAGCGAAAGAGCAGCTCGTCGAGCCGAGCGTCACGCAAGCGCGGCCGCTGGCGCGCGAGCTCCTCGGGTGCGAGCTCGACGAGCCGCGCCAGCGTGGCGCGGTCGGAGTCGTCGACGAAGCCCCCGTAGAGGTCCTCGTCGACGTCCGGCGCAGCCACCTTGGGCGCCACGTAGACCTCGGGCCAGACGCCGGCCATGTCGCCCACGATGCGCGCGGCCGTGATCGCGTGGCGGCCCACGGCCTCGAAGTCGATGCCCCAGCGCTCGGCGCGGTCGCGGCCGAGGGTGCCGAGGTTGGAGATCACCACCGGCGAGCGGTTGAGGTGGATCGTGCGCAGCGGCAGCCGTTTCACGCCTTCGGGCAGCGTGCCCTCGCGCGCGAACACGCGCAGCCGGATGTTGGGCGCGTCGAGCTCCATCAGCTGCTGCGGGTCGTGGGCCAGGTCCCAGACGATCACCTCGTTGCGGTTCACCGGGTGCGGTGCCAGCGGGTAGACGACGGCCAGGCAGCCGCGATCGGTCCCGTAGTGGCCCGAGATGTGCAGCACCGGGCGGCCCATCACGAGCTCCTCGCGCACCGCCTCCTTGCTGCGCAGGCGCAGGCAGAAGTCCCACAGGCGGCGCTTGCGCTCGCGCACGAGGCGCGCCAGGGCGAGCGTGGCGCGCACGTCCGACAGCGCGTCGTGCGCCGACTCGTGTGCCAGGCCGTTGGCCGCGCTCAGGTGCTCGAGCTTGAAGCTCGGCCGGCCGTCCGGATGGGTGGGCCACTCGATGCCCTCGGGCCGCAGCGCCCACGCGCAGCGCATGACATCCAGCAGGTCCCAGCGGCCGCAGCCGTCGCGCCACTCGCGCGCGTAGGGGTCGCGCAGGTTCCTCCACATCAGGAAGCGCGTGACCTCGTCGTCGAAGCGGATGCTGTTGTAGCCCACCCCGACCGTGCCGGGCTGCCCGAGGTGGCGCGCCACCTCGGCCGCGAAGGCGTGCTCGGGCAGGCCCGACTGCCAGCAATGCTGCGGCAGCAGCCCGGTGATGAGGCAGCTCTCGGGGTCGGGCAGGCGGTCCAGCGCCGGGCGGCAGTAGGCCATCACGGGCTCGCCGACCTCGTTCAGGTCGGCGTCGGTGCGGATGGCGGCGAACTGCGCGGGCCCGTCACGCCGCGGCTCGGGCCCGAAGGTCTCGTAGTCGTGCCAGAGGAAGGTGAAATCCGCCACGGAGCGCCCGGTCGCTGCGCCTGGGGCTCAGCTGCGACGCAGCACGACGCTGCCGATCGAGTAGCCGGCGCCGAAGGAGCAGATCACGCCGAGGTCCCCTGCCGTCATGTCGGCATGGTACTCATGGAAGGCGATGATCGAGCCGGCCGAGGCGGTGTTGGCGTAGCGGTCGAGCACGAGCGGCGCGCGTTCGCTGCCAGCCTCCCCGCCCACGAGCTTCTTGATCACGAGCTGGTTCATGCCGAGGTTGGCCTGGTGCAGCCAGTAGCGGCGCACCTCGGCCGGGGCGATCCCGAGCGCCTCCAGGTGCTGCTCGATGTGCGCCGCGGCCATCGGCACCACCTCCTTGAACACCTTGCGGCCCTCCTGGCGGAAGGTCTTGTCGCGCGCGTCGGGGTCGGTGTCCTCGCAGCGGTTCATGAAGCCCGCGTTGTTGCGGATGTTGTTGGAGAACTGCGTCACCAGGCGCGTGCCGAGCACCTCCCAGCGGTCGGCCGAGGTGGCGGTGTCGGCCGCCTCGACGACCACGGCCGTGCACACGTCGCCGAAGATGAAGTGGCAGTCGCGGTCGCGCCACTCCAGGTGGGCCGAGGTGATCTCGGGGTTGACGACCACCACGCAGCGCGCCGTGCCGCAGCGCACGGCATTCACCGCCTGCTCGATGCCGAAGGTGGCCGAGGAGCAGGCCACGTTCATGTCGAAACCGTAGCCGCCCGCGCCGATGGCCTGCTGGATCTCCACGGCCATCGCCGGGTAGGCACGCTGCATGTTGGCCGCGGCACACAGCACGGCGTCCACCTCCTCGCCGCGCCGGCCGGCCGCGGCCAGCGCCTGGCGCGCCGCGTCGGCACCGATCTCGGCCATCAGCGAGAGCTCCTCGTCCGGGCGGGGGGCGAAGTAGGGGCGCATGCGCGCAGGGTCGAGCACGCCGCGCTTGTCGATCACGTAGCGCTGCAGGATACCCGAGGCCTTCTCGATGAACTCCACCGAAGACGCGGTGATGGCCTCGACCTCGCCGGCCGCGATGCGCGAGGCGTTCTTGTCGTTTTGCGCCGCGGCGTAGGCGTTGAAGGCCTCGACCAGCTCGGCATTGGTGATGACGTGCGGCGGGCGGTACAGCCCGCTGCCGGAGATGACGACAGCTCTCATGGGTTCAGCCCTTCCCGCCGCGTCCGCCGGAGCCCGTGCCCGACTGCTTGAGGGCCTCCGACATGCCCACGAGCACGCCGCTGACCATCGCCGCGTAGCCCTCGGCCAGCGCCTGGGCAGCCTTCAGGCTGGCGTGGCGGCCGGCACGCAGCGCCTCCTGCGCCTGCCCGAGCACCTGCTCGGCGGTGGCCGCCGCCTGCGCGCCCGAGGCGGTGCCGCCGGCCTGCATCTTCGACAGGACCTGCTCCCAGGCCCCGGCCAGGGGCGCACCCGGGCCCTGGGCCGTCTTGCGCAGCGCCGAGAACATCGTGTCCTCGAACCTGTCGAGGTCGTCCAGTGCCTTCTTCAGGTGCTTGTCGCGCATGTCCGAGCCCAGGAGCAGGAACTGCTGGAGCGCCGTGCGGTTGGCATCCACCGCCTTCATCAGTGCGTCATCCATCCCGGCCACGGCCTTCTCCAGCAGCACTTCGGGGTCGACTCCGGCCCGCGTGTTGCGCATCGCCCCGAGGCTGGCCGCCTCGGACACCGACTTCAGCGCCGCGCGGATGTTCTTGAGGCTCAGCTCCCGGCCCTGCAGCGCCTGCAGCGTCGCCTGTGCGGTGGCCTCGCGCAGCTGGGCGCCTCCGCGGGCGGTGGCGTTCTGGAATGCGGCCATGAGCGCATCCTGGTCGAACATCGGCTGGGGCATGGGTCGTCTCCTGCTGGGGGTCTGGGGCGCCCTTCGGGCGGGGCGCGCGGCGGGGCCGGCCGGGCTTGGCCCGGCCGCCAGCTGTGATCCTCGCATCCGGGCGCGATCCCGGCAAGCACCGCCCCGCGCTGCCCCGCGATAATCGCCGCTCCACCCCGCTCTTCCCCGCGCGAGCCCGAGCCTGCCATGACCCGTGTCTTCAACTTCAGCGCCGGCCCGGCCGCGCTGCCCGAGCCCGTGCTGCGCCAGGCCGCCCAGGAGATGCTCGACTGGCACGGCAGCGGCATGTCGGTGATGGAGATGAGCCACCGGGGGCCGGAGTTCACGGGCATCGCCGAGCGCGCCTTCGCCGACCTGCGCGAGCTGCTCGCGGTGCCCGACACGCACCGCATCCTCTTCATGCAAGGCGGCGCGATCGCCGAGAACGCGATCGTGCCGATGAACCTGTTGCGCGGGCGCTCGAGCATCGACTTCGTCGACACCGGCGAGTGGAGCCGCCGCTCGATCCAGGAGGCCAGGCGCTACGCGCACGTGAACGTGGCAGCCTCGGGCGAGGCCAGCGGCTACACCGCGATCCCCCCGCGCCACACCTGGCAGCTCGACCCGCAGGCCGCCTACGTGCACATCTGCTCCAACGAGACGATCGGCGGCGTGCAGTTCCCCGCCATGCCCGACGTGGGCGAGGTGCCGCTGGTGGTGGACATGTCCAGCGACATCCTGTCGCGCCCCGTGGACGTGTCCAGGTTCGGCCTGATCTACGCCGGGGCGCAGAAGAACATCGGCCCGGCGGGCCTGACCATCGTGATCGTGCGCAAGGAGCTGCTGGGCCAGGCCCACCCCGCCTGCCCGAGCGCCTTCGACTTTCACCTCGTGGCCGAGGCGGGCTCGATGTACAACACGCCGCCCACCTACGCGATCTACATCGCCGGGCTCGTCTTCCAGTGGCTCAAGGCGCAGGGCGGCCTCAGCGCGATGCAGGCCCGCAACGAGGAGAAGGCGGCGCTGCTCTACGACTGCCTGGACGGCTCGTCGTTCTACTCGAGCCCGGTGGAGCGCAGCTGCCGCAGCCGCATGAACGTGCCCTTCCGGCTGCGCGACCCGGCGCTCGATGCGGCCTTCCTCGCCGGCGCCCAGGCCCGCGGCCTCGTGCAGCTCAAGGGGCACCGGCTCGTGGGCGGGATGCGCGCATCGATCTACAACGCCATGCCGATCGAGGGCGTGCGCGCGCTCGTGGCGTGGATGCGCGAGTTCGAGCAGGCGCACGGCTAGGACAGGCCAGATGGAAGTCTCGTTCGCGCGTGAGATCGAGTCGCTCAAGCTCGGGGACGGGCAGGTCTTCCACGGCGAGGGCATCCTCGCCATCACGAAGGCGCTCCTGCAGTCCGGGGTGAGCTACGTGGGCGGCTACCAGGGCTCTCCCATCTCGCACCTGCTGGACGTGATGGTGCAGGCGCGCGACTACCTCGACGAGCTCGGCGTGCACGTGCAGGCCTGCTCCAACGAGGCGGCGGCCGCAGCCATGCTGGGCGCGTCCATCCACTACCCGCTGCGAGGGGCCGTCACGTGGAAGTCCATCGTGGGCACCAACGTCGCGGCTGACGCGCTGTCCAACCTGGCCTCGCCGGGCGTGGTCGGCGGCACGCTCGTCGTCGTGGGCGAGGACTACGGCGAGGGCGCCTCCGTGATCCAGGAGCGCACGCACGCCTACGCGCTCAAGAGCGGCATGTGCCTGCTCGACCCGCGCCCGGACCTGCCCACGATGGTGGCGATGGCCGAACACGGCTTCGCCCTGTCGGAGGCCTCGAACATGCCGGTGCTGCTGGAGCTGCGCATCCGCGCCTGCCACGTGCGCGGCAGCTTCGTGGCGCGCGACAACGTGGCGCCGCGCCTGTCCACGCGCGCGCTCATGAGCGAGCCCGCGCGCTTCGACTACATGCGCCTGGCGCATCCGCCCGTGACCTTCCGGCACGAGAAGCTCAAGGCCGAGCAGCGGCTGCCCGCGGCGCGCCGCTACATCGCCGAGCACGGCCTGAACGAGAAGCGGCCCGGCCGGCGCGAGGACGTCGCGCTCATCGTGCAAGGCGGGGTCTTTCCGGCGCTGGCGCGCGCGCTGCAGCAGCTCGGGCTGGCCGACGCCTTCGGGCAGGCGGAGCTGCCGGTGCTCGTGCTCAACGTCACCTACCCGCTCGTGCCCGAGGAGATCACGCAGTGGTGCGCCGGCCGGCGCGCCGTGCTCGTGGTCGAGGAGGGGCAGCCCGAGTACCTCGAGCAGGAGATCGCGCTGCACCTGCGGCGCGCGCAGTCGTCCACGACGCTGCACGGCAAGGATCTCGTGCCCGCAGGCGGAGAGCTGACGGTGGAGGTGCTGGCGCAGGCGCTGCTGGCGCTGGCCGAGCGCCACCTGCCCGGCGCGGTGGGCGAGGCGCCGCGGCGCTGGCTGGCCGGGCTGCGCGAGCGGCGCGAGGCCGCAGCCGCGCTGCTGGGCGCACCGTTGCCGGCACGGCCGCCCAACTTCTGCGTGGGCTGCCCGGAGCGCCCGGTGTTCTCCGCGCTCAAGCTCGCGCAGCAGCAGGTGGGTGCGGTGCACATCGCTGCGGACATCGGCTGCCACGCCTTCGCCACCTTCGAGCCCTTCTCCTCGGGCCACTCGATCCTCGGCTACGGCATGAGCCTGGCCAGCCGCGCGGGCGTCTCGCCGATGATGCAGCGGCGCACGCTGGCCATCATGGGAGACGGCGGTTTCTGGCACAACGGGCTGCTCACGGGCGTGCAGAGCTCCCTGTTCAACGGCGACGACGCGGTGCTGCTGATCTTCAAGAACGGCTACACCAGCGCCACGGGCACGCAGGAGCTCATCTCCACCCCCACCGATGCCCTGCGCGAGGCCGCCGGGGACAAGGGCAGCAGCCTCGTGCACACCAACCAGACGATCGAGCAGGCGCTGCAGGGTCTGGGCGTGAAGTGGATGCGCACCGTCCACACCTACGAGGTGGAGACGATGCGCCGCACCCTGGTGGAGGCCTTCACGAGCGAGTTCGCGGGGCTGAAGGTGATCGTCGCCGAGGGCGAGTGCCAGCTCGAGCGCCAGCGCCGGCTGCGGCCCTGGCTCGCCGCCCTGCGCGCGCGGCGCGAGCGCGTGCAGCGCGTGCGCTACGGCGTGGACGAGGACGTGTGCAACGGCGACCACGCCTGCATCCGCCTGTCGGGCTGCCCGACGCTCACGCTCAAGGACAACCCCGACCCGCTGAAGGTCGACCCGGTGGCCACCGTCATCGACGGCTGCGTGGGCTGCGGCCTGTGCGGCGAGAACGCGCATGCGGCCACGCTGTGCCCGAGCTTCTACCGTGCCGAGGTGGTGCAGCACCCGCGCTGGCACGAGCGGCTGCTGCACGGGCTGCGGCGTGCGGCGGCGCGCGCGCTGCAGCCGGCCTGAGGGCACGCAGCCATGGGCGTCGGCCACACCCCAGACCACCCGGGCCCGGCCGGGGCACCTGCAGGCCCGGGCGGCGTCGCCACGGGGCCCCTGAACCTGCTCATCTGTGCCCTGGGCGGCGAAGGCGGCGGGCGGCTCACGCAGTGGATCGTGGAGGCGGCGCGCCTGGCTGGCCACCCGGCCCAGGCCACCTCGGTGCCGGGCGTGGCACAGCGCACCGGCTCGACCACCTACTACGTGGAGGTCTGGCCCGAGCCGCAGTCTTCGCTGGGGGCCCGCCAGCCTGTCTTCTGCCTGAGCCCGGTGCCGGGCGCACTGGACGGGCTGCTGGCCTCCGAGCTGCTGGAGGGCTCGCGCGCGATCGCGCAAGGCTACGCATCGGCCGAGCGCACGCTCGTGCTGGGCTCGGTGTCGCGCACCCTCACGACGATCGAGCGCATGCAGCCGGCCGACGGACGGCTCGACGGCGCGCACCTCGAGCGGCTCGTCGCCTCGGCCAGCCGCGAGCACCACCTCCTGGACATGGCGGGCCTGGCACGCGAGTGCGGCACGGCGGTGAGCGCGGTGATGCTCGGCGCGCTGGCCGGCTCGGGCCTGTTGCCGTTCACGCGCGCGCACTACGAGGCGGCGGTGCGCGCCGAGGGAGCCGACGCCACGGCCAGCCTGCGCGGCTTTGCGCGGGCCTTCGAGCACGTGCAGCGTGCGCGGGAAGCGGGGGCGGGCGCAGGCAGGCACGCGCACGGGTCCGAGCCGTTGTTGCAACCGCAACCGCTGCCCGAGCCCTGGCGCACGCAGCTGCCCGCGGCGGCGCACGCGCTGGCAGCCCTGGGGGTGCAGCGGCTGCGGGAGTACCAGGATGAAGCCTATGCGCAGCTGTACCTGCAGCGCCTGGCCCGGGTGGCGCAGGCCGACCGGGCGGATGACGCGACTGCGCAGGCACCGGGCGCCACGACGGCCGAGACGGCTCGCTGGCTGGCGCTGTGGATGGCTTTCGACGATGTGGTGCGCGTGGCCGACCTGAAGAGCCGTGCCAGCCGCTGGGCGCGCGTGACGCGCGAGGTGCAGGCCGGGCCGTCGGACGTGCTCAAGGTCTACGACCACTTCAAGCCGGGCCTGCCCGAGCTCGCCGGCCTGCTGCCGCAGGGCCTGGCGCGCCGCCTGCTGGCCTGGGACGCCCGGCGTGTGGCGCGCGGCCGCGCGCCCTGGGCCCTGCCGGTGAAGCTTCGCACCCACACGGTGACGGGCCTGCTGGCGCTGCGCGCGATGGCCGCGCTCAGGCGGCTGCGGCCGCTGGGCAGCCGCTTTGCCCTGGAGCAGGCGCTCATCGAGCGCTGGCTGGCGGGTATCCAGGCCGGCCTGGTGCGCCACGGGGCCCTGGGCCTGGAGATCGCGCGCTGCGGCAGGCTGATCAAGGGCTACGGCAGCACGAACGAGCGCGGCAAGGACAACCTGATGCACGTGCTCGTGCACCTGTCGCAGGGCGCGGACGCCGAAGCGGCGGCCGCCGCCGTGCGTGCCGCGCGCGAAGCCGCCCTGGCCGACGACACCGGGCGCGCGCTCGACCAGGCCCTCGTGGCACGGGGCGCCCCGCCACGACCGGTGAAGGAACAGCCGATACGCTTCGTGCGCCGGCGCCCCGAGCCCTCACGCTGACCCACAGGCCCCTGCCCGAGGAGATCGCCATGCCCGTTGTCCAACCCCATCCGATTCACCGGCGTCTCGCACCGGCCGTACGGGCCGTACGGGCCGCACGGGTCGCCAGGGCGGCACTGGCCGCGCTGGCTGCCGCCTGCGCCATGGTGGGCCCGGCGGCCGCCCAGGCCCCGGCGGCCTGGCCCAGCAAGCCCGTGCGCGTGATCGTGAACTTCCCGCCCGGCGGCGCGGCCGACCTCCTGGCGCGGGCGATCGCGCCGCCGCTGCAGGAGGCCCTCGGCCAGCCGGTGGTGGTGGAGAACCGCGCCGGCGCCAACGGCAACCTGGGCGGCGAGGCGGCAGCACGCAGCGCCCCCGATGGCTACACCCTGCTGATGAGCTCCGGCGGCATGGTCGCGGTGAACCCTCACCTGTACACGCGGATGACCTTCGACCCGGCCAAGGACCTGGTGCCGGTGGCCGCCGCCGCCCGCATCGCCGTCTACCTGCTCGTCAAGCCCTCACTGCCCGTGCAGGACGCCAAGGGCTTCATCGCCTACGTGAAGGCGCGCCCGGGGCAGCTCTCCTTCGGCTCGCCCGGCAGCGGCAGCTCTCCGCACCTGGCCGCCGAGATGTTCAAGAGCCAGGCCGGGCTCTTCGCCGTGCACGTCCCCTACCGCGGCGCCGCCCCCGCGCTGCAGGACCTGCTGGCCGGGCAGCTCGACTTCCACTTCGACCCCGGCATCGGGCTGCCGCAGGTGCGAGCCGGCCGGCTCAAGCTGCTGGCCGTGGGCAGCCTGAAGCGCTCCCCGCTCTTCCCCGAGGTGCCCACGCTCGACGAAGTGGGCCTCAAGGGCTTCGACGCCGATACGGTGTTCGGCTTCTACGCGCCAGCGGGCACGCCGGTGGAGGTCATCGCGCGGCTGAACCGCGAGATCAACCGCATCCTGGCCACGCCGGCTCTGCGCGAGCGCGCCGTGTCGCTCGGCGGCGAGGCGCTGACGCTCAGCGCGGCCGAGTTCGCCGCACGCACCGCCGAGGATTCGAAACGCTTCGGCGCCATCATTCGAGAGCGCAAGATCGCGGCGGACTGAGGGGCTCGAGCCCATCCAGCGCGAGACCTCTCTCGCGCGCGAAGGCTTCCAGCGCCGGCAGCAGCGGCCCGAGGCGCTCCTCGATGGCGTCGCGCACGGTGTCGACGACCACCTGCGTGGAGCGGTCGATCTCCACGTGCAGCGCGTCGCCCGCGCGCTTGGCGGCGAAGGTCGTCATGCGCAGCGTCTCCGGGATCAGCCACACCTCGAACCACCCGGCTCCGCCGGGCCCGCGCGAGGCTTCGGCCACCGTGAGGCTCGCGCCGTTGACGGCGATGTAGCCCTTGGCGAAGACGTAGCGCATCCAGGGTGCAGGCACCGCGATGCGCAGCACGCGGTTGTTGGGCGGCTCGCGCACCTCGGCCAGGGTGGCGAGGAAATCCACATGGCCCGACAGCGGGTGGCCGCCGATCTCGGCACCGTCGCGCGCGGCGCGCTCGACATTGACCTCGCCGCCCACCGCAAGGGCGCCCAGCGTGGTCAGCGAAAGGCTTTGCTGCATCACGTCGAAGTCGGCGACGTCGCCCGGGTGCACGGCCGTCACCGTCAGGCACACGCCATCCACGGCCACGCTCGCGCCCACGGCCAGCTCGGTGGCGAAGCCCGCGGGCAGCTGCAGCCGGAAGCTGCGCAGGCCGGGGCGGTCGGTGAGGGCGTGCACGCGGGCCACGCCCTGGACGATTCCGGTGAACATCCCGCGAGTATGCTCCGCCACCGGCGCGCAGCCGATGCCGGATGCCACGCGCGCCCTGCGCCACGCGCCCCCTGACCGCCATGCCCGACAGCCCTGCCCTCCACGCCCCGCAGACCGAGCCGCCACCCGGCTGGCTCGAGGGCTTTCGGCTGACGTCGCCGCCTGCGGGCTTCGCCGAGGACCCCTACCCCTTCTACGCACAGCTGCGCCGCCACGCCCCGCTGCATGCGCTCGGGCCGCGCTCGGTGCTGCTCACGCGCCACGACGACGTCTCGGCCGTCTACCGCAGCCCGCACGCGAGCTCCGACAAGCGCGAGGAATTCGCGCCCAAGCTCGGCGTGGGCACGCCCGCCTACGCGCACCACACGACGAGCCTCGTGTTCAGCGACCCGCCGCTGCACACGCGGGTGCGGCGCATGATGATGGGCGCGCTGAACCAGCGCGCGATCGCCCGCATGGAGCCCGGCCTCGTCACGCTCGTGGACGGGCTGCTCGAGCGCATGGCGGGCCTGCCGGCGGCGGACCTGATCGGCGACTTCGCCGCGCGCATCCCGGTGGAGGTGATCGGCAACCTGCTGGACGTGCCGGCCGACGAACGCGGCCCGCTGCAGCAATGGTCCCTGGAGATCCTCTCGGCGCTCGAGCCCGCGCCGGCGCCGCCGGTGCTGGAGGCGGCGAACGCGGCCGTGACGGGATTCCTGGACTACCTGCGCAGCCTGGTGGCACGGCGCCGCGCCCACCCCGGCGACCCGCAGGTGGACGTGCTCACCCGGCTGCTGCAAGGCGAGCACGACGGCGAGCGCCTCACCGAGGACGAGCTGCTGCACAACTGCATCTTCCTGCTCAACGCCGGCCACGAGACGACGACGAACCTGATCGGCAACGGCATGCACGCGCTGCTCACCCACCGCACCGAGCTCGAGCGACTCGTGGCCGACCCCTCGCTGCTGCCCACGGCCGTGGAGGAACTGCTGCGCTACGAGAGCCCGCTGCAGCTCAACAACCGGCTGGCCACCGCGCCGCTGGAGCTGCCCAGCGGGACGGTGGCCGCGGGCAGCTTCGTCACCCTTGCCGTGGGGGCGGCCAACCGCGACCCGGCCGTCTTCCCCGAGCCGGACCGCCTCGACGTGGCGCGCCGGCCCAACCCGCACGTGGCCTTCGGCCACGGCGCGCACGCCTGCGCGGGCATGAACGTGGCGCGGCTGGAGGCGCGCGTGGCCATCGGGCGGCTGCTGGCGCGCTTCCCGCGGCTCGAGGCCGCCGGGACGGCCGTGCGCGACCCTCGGGTGCGGTTTCGGGGGCTGCGCACGCTGCCGGTGCGCCTCAGGGCTGCCGGTCGTTGACGTCGCAGCGCGGGTCCTGGGTGAAGCCGCCGCCGGTGTAGCGGCCGGCCTCGTCCACGCCCGCCTGGAACCACAGGCAGTCGTTGTTCGCATAACGCCACGACCACACCGTGCCGGGCAGGCGGCCGGCCGGGCTGACCTCGGCCGGCGGCCCGAGGCGATAGAGCAGCTCCTCGCGCGGGGCACCGATGGGCAGCTGCGCGAACTGCGCAGGCCCGAGCGCCTGGTGCCAGCGCTGCACGCGGCCGGAGGCGTCCAGGTCGACCATGTAGGTCTCGCGCCCCATCGGGCCGCGCGCGTAGACGAGCCGCTTGCCGCCCTCGGGGCGCTGCAGCTCGAGCGTGGGCGGGCCCATCGAGGCCGTCACCGCCTCGCGGGCCACGCCCGCGCGCAGATCGCCCGGGCCGTAGGCGGCGCAGCCGGCCAGGGCGCAGGCGGCACCGGCAAGTGCAGGAGCAAGAGCAACGGCCAGGCGCGACATCGCCATCGATGCTAAGCCATGCCTTGCGGCGCTGAGCGCGCGCAACGCACCCCAGGCGCGCCTGCGCAACGGTGCGCACATGCTCGCGCTCGCAACCGACCTCTACCAGTTCACGATGCTCGACGCCTACCTCGCCGAGGGCCTGGAGGAGCCGGCCACCTTCGAGCTCTTCGTGCGCCGGCTGCCCGCTGCGCGCCCCGTGCTCGTGGCCGCGGGGCTGCAGATTGCGCTGGAGTGGCTGCAGGGCCTGCGCTTCGACGAGGAGGAGGTCGACTGGCTGGCGCACAACGCGGGGCTGCATGCGCGCACCGTGCGGTGGCTGCGGGACTTCCGCTTCACGGGCGATGTGGACGCCATGCCCGAGGGCACCCCCTTCTTCGCCGACGAGCCGATCCTGCGCGTGACGGCACCGCTGCCGCAGGCGCAGCTCGTCGAGAGCCGGCTGCTCAACCTCGTGCACCTGTCCACCCTCGTGGCCTCCAAGGCGGCGCGCGTGGTGGCGGCCGCGGGCGGGCGCACGCTCGTGGACTTCGGCATGCGGCGCGCGCACGGTGCCGAGGCGGCCGTGCTCGGCGCGCGCGCGGCCTGGCTCGCGGGCTTCGACGGCACGGCCACCGCCGAGGCCGGACGCCGCTTCGGGCTGCCGGTGTTCGGCACGATGGCACACAGCTACGTGCAGGCGCACGACGACGAGTCGGCGGCCTTCGAGGCCTTCGTGCGCGCGCGGCCCGTGCGCCCGACGCTGCTGGTGGACACCTACGACACGGCCCGCGGCGTGGAACGCGTGGCCGCCGTCGCGCGCCGGCTCGCCGGCAGCGGGCTGGAGGTGTCCGCCGTGCGCCTGGACAGCGGCGACCTGCTCGCACTCGCCCAGGCCGCGCGCCGCACCCTCGACGAAGCCGGGCTGGGAGCCGTCACCGTCTTTGCCAGCGGCGACCTCGACGAGCACCGCGTGGCCGCACTCGTGGCCGCCGGCGCGCCGGTGGACGGCTTCGGCGTGGGCACGGCGCTGACCACCTCCAGCGACGTGCCGGCGCTGGACATGGTCTACAAGCTGCAGGCCTACGCGGGCGTGCCCAGGCGCAAGCGCTCGCCAGGCAAGGCGACCTGGCCCGGGGCCCGGCAGGTGTGGCGCGAGACCTTGGAGGACGGAGCGCTGCGGCGCGATCTGGTGTGCACGGCCGACGAGCACGCACCCGAGCCGCGCGAAGACCTGCACACGCAATGGCAGGCGCTGCTGCAGCCCTGCCTGCGCGGCGGACGTCTGGTGCAGCCCCACCCGGGGCTGGCCCAGGTGCGTGAACGCCATGCGCAGGCGATGCGTGCGGTGCCGGCGCACCTGCGTGCACTCGCGCCCGTGCAGCGCCCCTACCCGGTGGACATCTCGGTGGCGCTGCGCGCGCTGGCTGCGCGCGACGCCGGGGGCTCGAGCTCGGAGGTCTCGGCCAGCCGCGCACCCGCGGCCACCATCTCGGCCAGCGCGCGCGCCCCGTCGCCCGGGTGGGCTTCCACCGGCGCCACCGCATCGCCCAGCACCACCACCTCGTAGCCGAGGGCACAGGCGTCGAGCACGGTCGCGCGCACGCACCAGTCGGTGGCCAGGCCGGCGACGAAGAGCCGGTGCGTGCCCACCGCGTCGAGCTGGCGCTGCAGGTCCGTTGCGTCGAAGGCGGAGTAGGCCTCGCGCGCGGCCTCGGTGGCCTTGGAGACGATGCAGGCATCGCCGGGCAGCTCCAGGCCGGGGCCGAAGTCCGCGCCGGGCGAGCCCGCCACGGCGTGCGCGGGCCACGGCCCGCCCCGATGCCGGAAGGAGCAGTGGTCGGGCGGGTGCCAGTCCCGCGAGGCGGCCACGGGACGGCCCGCGCGGACGAAGCAGGCCAGCGCGCGGCAGGCGGACTGCAGGGCGGCCTCGCCCTGCGCCACCGGCAGGCTGCCGCCGGGCAGGAAGTCGCGCTGAAGGTCCACCAGCAGCAGCGTGTCGCCCGGGCGCAGCGCGAGCTGCTCCCGGGGTTCCCGCCTGGAGCTGCGTTCGTCCATGGCTGCAGCCTGCGCGCGGCCGCCGCAGCCGCCCTTGTGCCTGCGCAACCTCGTCGTCCGGCCATCGGCTGCAATGCCGCAGGCCGAGCGCTTCCTGCGTGATCCCCGATCGCCCCCCTCCCCGCACCCCACGCCCCGCCTGGGAACCTGCGGCCGTGCCGAGCGCCCAGGACAGGCTCGACTTCCTGTGCACGCCGCAGGCGCGTGCCCGCTGGGCCCCCGAGCCCGGGCCGGTCCAGCGCCTGGAGACGCACATGTCGTGGGTGCTGCGCGCGCCCGGGCACGTGCTGAAGCTGAAGAAGCCGGTGCGCACGGCCTTCCTGGACTTCTCGACTGCGCTGGCAAGGTTGCAGGACTGCCTGGAGGAGCAGCGCCTGAACGCGCGCCTGGCTCCCGGTGTCGTGCTGGGGGTGTGGACGCTGCACTGGGACGGCGCGCGGCTGGAGCTCGGCGAAGCGGGACGGGCGGCAGCGGGCACCCTGGTCGATGCGGCCGTGCACATGCGCCGCCTGCCCGACGCACGCGCGCTCGAGCGGCTGCTGCGTTCGCACGTGCTGGCCGACGACGGCCCCGGCCGGCGGGCGGTGGACGCGCTCGGGCGGGTCCTGGTCGACTTCTACCGCCAGGCACCGCGCGCCCCCGTGGACGCCCGCACGCACCTGGCCCGCCAGCGCCGTGAGCTGGCGATCGACCGCGAGGTGCTGGCGCCCGGGGCGGCCACCACGGCTGCCGCGCCGCTGCCGCGGCTGCCCGAGGCACCCTTGCTGCTCGAGCAGGCCGAGCGGGCGCTGGCCCGGGCCGCCCCGCTGCTGCGTGCGCGCGTGCAGGCGGGGCATGTCGTGGATGGCCACGGCGACCTGCGCCCCGAGCACGTGTACCTGGTCGAGCGTCCGCTGGTGATCGACGCGCTGGAGTTCAACGCGGCGCTGCGCGAGCTCGATCCCCTGGACGAACTCGCAGGCCTGGGGCTGGAGTGCGAGCGCCTGGGGGCGCCGTGGATCGGCCCGCGGCTGCTGGCCCGGTGCGAGGACGTGATCGGCGGGCCGCCCGACCCCGCCTTGCTGGCGCTGTACCGGCTGCTGCGGGTGCTGCGTCGCGCCCGCCTGGCGCTGGCCCACCTGCACGAGCCGGCGCCACGCGCGCCCGCGCGCTGGGTGCCGCGTGCGCGCTCCTACCTGCGGCTCGTGACCGAGGCCAGTGCGTGCGCCAGCAGCGGCGCGGCGCTGACCACCTGAAGCTTGGCCGCCACGGGCCCGCCCGGTGGCAGGCGCAGGGGCGGCACGCTGTCGGTGACGACGATCGCGTCCAGGGCCGGATCGGCCAGCACGTGCGCCGCGCCCTCGGTGAAGAGGCCGTGCGCCGCCAGGCCGATCACCTGGCGTGCGCCCGCGCGCTTGAGTGCTGCGGCTGCCTGCACGAGGGTGTGCCCGGTGGCCACGATGTCGTCCAGCAGCAGCACCGTGCGGCCCGCGACATCGCCTGCCACGAGGTGCCCGCCGGTGAGCAGCCCGCCGCTGCGCCGCTTGTCCACCATCGCGAAGCCCACCGGATGCGCCACGTGCTCCACGAGCGCCGCGTGCCAGCGCAGCGCGCGCTTGGCGCCCCCGGGGTCGGGCGAGGCCACCGCCAGCGGCCCGGCCTCGGCCTGCGCCAGGGCAAGCGCGCCGAAGGCGTGCCAGGCCTCCAGGTGCAGCACCGGCACGCGAAAGGCGTTCTCGAAGGCCGACACGTCGTGCGCCTCGAGCACGACGACCTGGCCGACCCCCGTGGACTCGAGCGCCTGCGCCAGCACCCGCAGCGACAGCGGGTCGAAGGGCTGCGTGCGCCGGTCCTTGCGCGCGTAGGCGAGGTAGGGGATCACGGCGGTCACGCGTGCGGCCCCATGGTCGCGCAGCGTCGCGGCCAGCAGCATCAGCCGCCACAGCCGGTCGTGCGGGCTGAGCAGCGCGGCGCCGTGCAGCCCCGCCACCACCACCGCCTCGTGGCCGCGCGGGTCGTGCAGCGGGCGAAGCTTGCCTTCGCCGTCCTCGAAGCGACGCTCCTCGAAGGCCGCCAGCGGTTCCTCCAGCGCGGCGGCGATCGCCGGCCCGATGGGGTCGCCCGGGTCCAGCGCGTAGAGCTGCATCGGTCGGTGGGGCGGGATGGGTGCGGGCCGCGCGCTCAGGAGCCGTTGCCCACGTCGGCCGTCACTGGCTCGCGACCGCGCCCGCCCTCGCCCACCGGTGCACCCGGGGCAGCCGCGTCAGGCGCCTCGCGCAGCTCGCGCCGCAGCACCTTGCCGATGGGCGACTTGGGCAGCGGCTCGGAGCGGAACTCGATGCGCCGGGGCACCTTGTAGCCCGTGAGGTACTTGCGGCAATGCTCGGTGAGCTGCTCGGCCGTGAGCGCCGGGTCGCGCCGCAGCACCACGAGCTTGACGACCTCGCCGGCGGAGGCGTCGGGCACGCCGATGGCCGCCACCTCCGCCACGTCCGGGTGCATCGCCACCACGTCCTCGACCTCGTTGGGATAGACCTTGAAGCCCGAGACGACGATCACGTCCTTCTTGCGATCGGTCACGTGCAGGGCCCCATCGGGATCCAGGAAGCCGATGTCGCCCGTGCGCAGCCAGCCGCCCGGCGCGAAGACCTGCTGCGTCTCCTCGGCGCGCCGCCAGTAGCCCTGCATCACCTGCGGGCCGCGCACCGCGATTTCGCCGATCGCGCCGGCCGCCAGCGGCCGGCCCGCGTCGTCGAGCACCGACACCTCGGTGGAGGGCAGCGGCAGCCCCACCGAGCCCGTCCAGTCGTCGATGTCCAGGCGGTTGGAGCTGACCACCGGAGAGGTCTCGGTCAGGCCGTAGCCCTCCACCAGCGGCACCCCGGCGCGCGCCTTCCAGCGCTGCGCCACCGCGCGCTGCACGGCCATGCCTCCGGCGGCGCAGACCTTCAGGTGCTGCAGGTCCACGGCATCGAAGCCCGGCGCGTCCAGCAGCGAGCGGTAGAGCGAATTCACCCCGATCATCACCGTGACGGCGTGGCGGCGCATCGTGCCCACGAGTTCGGCCGGGTCGCGCGGGTTGGCCACCAGCAGCATGTGCGCACCGATGCGCGTGAACACGAGGTGGCAGGTGAGGGCGTAGGCGTGGTACAGCGGCAGCGGCATCAGCGCCAGCTCCTCGCCCTCGCGCAGGTCGCGCGCGATCCAGGCCGCCAGCTGCAGCACGTTGGCCACGATGTTGCGGTGCGTGAGCACGGCGCCCTTGGCCACGCCCG
Source organism: Rubrivivax sp. (assembly GCA_040400855.1). GTDB lineage: Bacteria > Pseudomonadota > Gammaproteobacteria > Burkholderiales > Burkholderiaceae_C > Rubrivivax. The sequence goes on along the minus strand of JBBAPJ010000005.1, from coordinate 48,824 downwards.
TGGTGCCGCCGGTGTACTGCAGAAAGGCGGTGTCGCTGCCCTTGAGCGGCAGGTCGTCCAGCAGGTGGTGGCTGCCTTCCTCCATCAGCACCTTGAAGGCGGTGGCGCCGGGCAGCCGCCACGCCGGCACCTGGTGGCGCACGTGGCGCACCACCAGGTTCGTCACGAGCTCGCGCACCGCCGGCAGCAGGTCGCCCGTGGCCGTCACCACCACCTGCAGCTTCAGGCCCGGGTGCTCGAGCATCACCTGCTCGAGCACGTGCGCATGGTGCTCGAGCACGACGATGGCCGCCGCGCCGGAGTCGAGCAGCTGGTGCGCAAGCTCGCGCGGGGTGTACAGCGGGTTCACGTTCACCACCACCAGCCCGGCGCGCAGCGCCGCGAAGGTGCACACGGGGTGCTGCAGCAGGTTGGGCATCATCACCGCCAGGCGCTCGCCGCGCTTGAGGCCCAGCACGTGCTGCAGCGCCGCGCCGAAGTCACGGCTGGCCAGGTCCATCTCGCGCCAGGTCATGGTGTGGCCCAGGCTCGAGTAGGCCGGCCGTTCGGCAAAGCGCGTGAAGGCCTGGCGCAGCAACTCCTTGAGCGAGCTGTAGCTGTCCGGGTCGATCTGCGCGGGCATCGACTCGGGGTAGTGCGCGAGCCAGGGTTGCGGGGGGACTTCCATCTTCGGCTCCTCGGTCGGTGTCATCGCTCCTCGGCATCCAGGTGCGGCGGGGACGCCCCCTCGGCCGGCTCGCCGGTCTCCGGGTCGATCCACGAGGCGATGCCGATATCGTCCTCCGCCTCCTGCAGCGTCGCGCCCGGCGTGAGCGCCTCCTCGTCCCACGCATCGCGGTCGGCGCGCGCGTGCTCGTAGGTCTCGAAGGGGCCGAACTGCTGGTGCCCGTCCGGCGCGACCCAGTACCAGCCGTCCGGGTGCGACACGATGGGTGGGGTCTCGTCCACCGGGCCCGGGCGCTCCGCGATGACGGCTGCGGCGCCGCGCGGTGCAGGCGCTTCCGCGGGCTTCGGGGCGGGTGGTGCGTGGCGGGGTCGCATGGTGCGTTGCTTTGGCTTGGGCGTGCCACGGCACCTTAGGCAACGGCGCGCACGCCCCGTTGCCCGTGCTCAACGGCGGCGCATGGGGGCTCGGGCACAACTGCAGGCACGATGCAGACGCACTGGGAGCACTTCGCGCACGGCGCCGACGTCGGCGTGCGGGGCTACGGGCCCACGCGGGCCGCAGCCTTCGAGCAGGCTGCCCTTGCCTTGACGGGCGTGGTCACCGACCCGGACCGCGTGGCCGGCACGAATGCCGTGCCGATTGCCTGCGAGGCCGCCGACGACGAGCTGCTGCTGGCGCGCTGGCTCAACGCGGTGGCCAGCGAGATGGGCCAGCGCCACATGCTCTTCGGGCGCTACGAGGTGCGCCTGGAGGGCCAGAGGCTGCGGGCACGGGCCTTCGGCGAGCCGCTGTCGGCCACACGCCACGCGCCACGCGTGGAGGTCAAGGGTGCGACCTGCACCGCCTTGCGCGTGGGCCCCGAGCCGCAGGGCGGCTGGGTGGCGCAGACGGTCGTCGACGTCTGAGCGCCGGCCACACCGACAGACCCCGACCATGCAGCTGCAAGCGCTCACGCAACAGGGCCCCTCGCGCTGGACGCTCGCGCGCACCGAGGCCATGCAGGTGCCGGTGGTGCTCTACGGCAGCGCCGCGCTCGTGTCGGCCATGGACGACAAGGTGCTCGAGCAGGCGCGCCATGTGGCCGAGCTGCCGGGCATCGTGGGCGCGAGCTACGCCATGCCCGATGCGCACTGGGGCTACGGCTTTCCGATCGGGGGCGTGGCTGCCTTCGACGCCGATGCGGGCGGGGTGGTCTCCGCAGGTGGCGTGGGCTTCGACATCTCCTGCGGCGTGCGCTGCCTGCTCACGGGCCTCCGGCGCGAGGACGTGGTGGCGGTGCAGCGCACGCTTGCCGACGAGCTTCTCGCCCACATCCCCGCCGGCGTGGGCAGCACCGGGCAGATCCGGCTCTCGGACGAACAGCTCGACGAGATGCTGACCGGCGGCGCGCGCTGGGCCGTGCGCCGCGGCTGGGGCCACGCCGAGGACCTGGAGCGCATCGAGGAGCACGGCCAGGTGATGCATGCCAAGCCCGTCTTCGTGTCGGCCCAGGCACGACGCCGCCAACGCGAGGAGATGGGCACGCTGGGCAGCGGCAACCACTACCTGGAGGTGCAGGCGGTGGGCGAGATCTGCGACGAGGCCGCCGCGCGCGCCTACGGGCTCGCCCTGGGCGACGTGACGGTGTCCATCCACTGCGGCTCGCGCGGCCTGGGGCACCAGGTGGGCAGCGAGTTCCTGCTGCGCATGGCCGAGGAGGCGCCGCGCCACGGGCTGCGGCTGCCCGACCGTGAGCTCGCCTGCGCGCCGATCCACTCCGCGCTCGGCCAGGAGTACCTGGGCGCCATGCGCGCGGCGATCAACTGCGCCCTGGCCAACCGGCAGATCCTCACCCACCTCGTGCGCCAGGTGTTCGCGCGCGTGCTGCCGCAGGCGCGGCTGCCGCTGCTCTACGACGTCTCGCACAACACCTGCAAGCTCGAGGAGCACGAGGTGGACGGACGGCTGCGCACGCTGCATGTCCACCGCAAGGGCGCCACCCGCGCCTGGGGGCCCGGGCACCCGGAGCTGCCCGAGGCGCTGCGCGCAGCCGGGCAGCCCGTGCTCGTGGGCGGCTCGATGGGCACGGCCTCCTGGATCATGGCCGGAACCGGCGCCAGCGAAGCCCTGGCCTTCTCCTCGGCCTGCCACGGCGCCGGCCGGGCGATGAGCCGGCACCAGGCGCTGGGCACCTGGCACGCCCGACAGGTCGTGGACGAGCTCGCCGCGCGCGGGATCCTCGTGCGCAGCCCGACCTCGCGCGGCATCGCCGAGGAGGCGCCCGGCGCCTACAAGGACGTGGGCGCAGTCGTGGACGCCACCCAGGAAGCCGGCCTCGCGCGCAAGGTCGCACGGCTCGAACCGCTCGTGTGCATCAAGGGCTGAGGAAGGGAGCACCCATGCTGGACGTCACGCGCGCACCCTCCGAGACGCTGACGCTGCTGCTGGCCGGCGACGTCATGACCGGCCGCGGCATCGACCAGCTGCTGCCGCACCCGGGCTCGCCCGCCCTGCACGAGGCCGGCGTGCGCGACGCGCGCGAGTACCTGCAGCTGGCCGAGCGGCACAGCGGCGGCGCCCTGCCGCGCGCGGTCTCGAACCGCTACGTCTGGGGCGATGCCCTGGAGGCCATCGAGCGCGCCGGCGCGCAGATCCGCATCGTCAACCTCGAGACGGCCGTGACCACGAGCGACGAGGCCTGGCCCGGCAAGGCCGTGCACTACCGGATGAACCCGGCCAACGTCGGCGTGCTGGCGGCCGGCGCCCTGAACTGCTGCACGCTGGCCAACAACCACGTGCTCGACTGGGGCCGCCCGGGCCTGCAGCAGACGCTGCAGACGCTGCACGCGGCGGGCATTGCCACCGCGGGTGCGGGCGAGGACGGCGAGGCCGCCTGGGCGCCTGCGTCGATGCCGCTGGGCGAAGGCCGGCGCCTGCTCGTCTTCTCCTGCGCCACCACCGACAGCGGCGTGCCTGGCGGCTGGACGGCCGGGCCGCGCCAGAGCGGCATTGCGCGGCTGCCCGACCTGTCGGACGGCACCGCGCGCGACCTCGCCGCCGACGCCGCGCGCCACCGCCGCGGCAACGGCATCGTGGTCATGTCGATTCACTGGGGGGCCAACTGGGGCCGGGAGGTGCCGCGCGCGCACCGCCATTTCGCGCGGCGCCTCATCGACCTGGGTGCGGCCGACGTGGTGCACGGACACTCCTCGCACCACCCGCTGCCCATGGAGGTCTACCGCGGCAAGCTCATCCTCTACGGCTGCGGCGACCTCATCAACGACTACGAAGGCATTGCCCCGCCCGGCGACCTGCGCAGCGACGTGGCCTGCCTGTACCTCGTGCGGCTGGACCGCGCCCGCGGGCTGCTGCGGCGGCTCGAGGTGGTGCCGATGCAGCGCTTCGGGATGCGCCTCGTGCACGCCGACCGGCAGGCGCGCGACTGGGTGCGCACGCTCTTCAACGAGGGCGGGCGCGACCTGGGAACCGAGCTCGTGGCGCAGCGCGACGGCAGCTGGCTGCTGCAGTGGAGCCGTGCACCGGTGCCGGCCTGACCCCCCGATTCGGCACCGCCACGCGCTGAGCCCGCTCAATGCCCGGCCGCAGGCGGCTTCCACCATCTCGGCTCCACCCTGCTGCCACCGCTCGCCCGCGCGAGCTGGCAGCGGGCGTCCTTCCGCCTCTCACAGGAGCCACGACCATGAACGAACTGCGTCTGTTCGACCCGCTTGCCCCCGACTTCTTCGACGACGCCATGCGCAGCATGATGCGACCCTGGCGCTGGGAAGGTTCCGAGCCCGCCCCGCGCATCCGCGTGGACCTCTCGGAGGTGAACGGCAACTACGTCGTCAAGGCCGACATCCCCGGCGTGCGCAAGGAGGACATCGACGTGCGCATCGACGGCAACATGGTGACCATCAGCGCCGAGTTGAAGAAGGAGCGCGAGGCGCGCGAGGGCGGCCGCGTGCTGCGCCACGAGCGCCAGTACGGCTATGCGAGCCGGGCCTTCACGCTTTCCAGCGCGGTGGACGAGTCCAAGGCCGATGCGCGCTACGAGAACGGCGTGCTCGAGCTGACGCTGCCCAAGAAGGGGGCGGCCGAGACCAAGCGGCTGGCCGTGCATTGAACCCGCGGGAGGCTGCCACGATGAAGCTGCCCCTGCAGGTCGTCTTCCACGACATGGCGGCCTCCGCGGCCCTGGAGGCACAGGCGCGCCGCAAGGTGCGCCATCTCGAGCGTTTCCGGCAGGACATCATCGGCTGCCGCGTCGACGTGGCGCTGCTGCACAAGCACCGCCAGCAGGGCCGGCCCTTCGGCGTGCGGCTGCACCTGACCGTGCCCGGCCACGAGTTCACGGTGGACCGCGTGCAGGACGAGGACCCGTACATCGCCCTGCGCGAGGCCTTCGCCGACATGCGCCGCCAGCTCGAGCAATCACTCGCGCGCACGCGCGGCAACGAGAAGCTGCACCCGCTGCCGCTGCACGGTCAAGTCGTGCGCCTGTTCGACGACTCGCCCGAGCTGCGCGGCTACGGCTTCATCCGCACCCCCGATGGCAGCGAGTACTGGTTCTCGCGCGACAGCGTGGCCGATCCCCCCTTCGAGCACCTGGCCGTGGGCACGCCCGTGCAGTTCATCGCCGATCCCATGGCCCCGAAGCCACAGGCCAGGCGCGTGAGCGCCGGGCGGCACGGCTACTGAACCAGGGCCGCGGCGGCTGCGGCTGCGCGGCCAGCCACTGCGCCTGGCGCGCAGCTGGCAGGACCATCTCGAACAGGTAGCGGCGCGAGGCTTCCAGGAAGTCCGTGCGTGCCCGCAGCACGTCGTCTGGGTCGTCTGCGTCGGCTTCGACGACATCGACAGCATCGACGACATCGACAACTTCGGCGTCGACGGCATCGACGATCGGGGCAGTGGGAGCTCTCATGCGGGGTTCGGGCGGGGCGCCGCCGGGTTTGTTCAACGAAGGCGCGCAAGGGTAGGCACGGCGGTCCGGCAGGCATTGCGTGCGCGCAACCGCCGGGACCGGGTGCTGCCTATCGTGCGGCCGCAGGAGGACGACACCGACATGCCCGAGACGACCGCGCGTACACCCCTTGCCACACCCGCCACCGCCGAGCCGCCACATCGCCCATGGGCCGCGCGGCTGCCCTTCGACATCGTGCTCGGGCCGTACCGTGTGGCCTTCGAGATGCGACCGCGCCGGGCCATGGAGGACGGCCGTCGGCGCGTGTGCCTGAACCTGGAGGCTCACCGCGTGGAGCTGCGCCAGGATCTCCAGGGCGTGGCCCTGGCCGAGGCCTTTCTCGAGAGCGTGGTGCGCCTGGCGCACTTCAGCAAGGGCTGCCAGGATGGCTGCATCGAGGAGGCCTACACCCACAGCCTGGCCACCGGACTGATGGAGTTCGCGCAGCGCAATCCGCGCGCCTGGCTGTGGTTCAACCTGCTGCTCAGCCAGGTGCTGCCGGGCCGGCGCCGCCACGACCGTGCCGTGCGCGGCGCGCTCGCCACCGAGCCGTCCCTGCCGCGGCGCGTGCTCGTGGCCGGCCGGCCGGTGCGGGTGCGGGTGATCTCGCGGGCGGCCAGCGGACAGGCCTTCGGCTGGTACGACGGCCACCGGCGCGAGGTGCAGCTGTGCACGGGGCTGGCGGGCTGCCACCTGCCCATCGTCGCGCTGCACGAGCTCACGCACGCGCTGCACCACGCCCATGGCGTGGACGACGGGTCGTCGTACCGGCGCTTCACGCAGGTGCAGGTGGCGGGCTGGATGCGCTTTGCGCGCGACAACCCGGGAGCCTGGCACTGGCTCGCCTGGTCGATGAGTTTTCCGGCACGCGCACGCACCGGGCCGGTGACGATGGACTGACGCCGCGCCGCCCCGTTGGCCCGGCCTTGCACGCGCTCAACGGGCGCCCGCCACGCACCCGCACCATCGCTGCCACCCAGCCCCGTGCGGCACCGCGCCGCGGGGCCGCTTCATGCACAGGAGTCCCCATGCCCACGACGCCACCCAAAAGCCCGCTCAACTCGGCCACCCGCCCCACCGGCAACGCCCGCAGCCCCGGCGCCGCAGCCGCCTCTTCGTCCCTTGCGACCGCGCGTTCGGCCTCGCCACCACGGGCCGCCCGCGCCTCCGGCCCCGCCAGGGCGGGCAACTCGGCCGATCCGTCCCCTGCTGCCGATGACCTTGCGCGCGAAGCCGTGATCCGCCTGCACGCCTACACGCTGTGGGAGCGGCGCGGCCGCAGCGACGGGCACGCGATGGAAGACTGGCTCCAGGCCGAGGCCGAGCTCGCGCACCTGACGGGCCGTCCCACGGCACGGCTGCAGGCGCCGGGCGCGGAGGGCGCCCACTGAAAGGCTCGGCCACCCACGCGCCCGCCGTGGCGGGCGAGGCGGCGCCGCACGTGCCGGCTCACCCCCTGGCCCAGCCGGCCGAGGCCGTGTACCGCGCCTGCGACCCGGCCAGCCTGGACTTCGAGACCACCGCCACCCTGGCCCCGCCCACCGAGCCCTTCGGCCAGGCGCGTGCGGTGCAGGCGCTGCAGCTCGCGCTGGAGGTGCCGGGTGCGGGCTACAACGTCTTCGTGCTCGGTGAGCCGGGCAGCGGCCGACACGAGCTCGTGCGCCGGCTGCTGCAGGCCCACGCGGCCACGCGCCAGACGCCTCCTGACTGGGTCTACCTCAACAACTTCGAGGATCCCAACCGGCCGCGCGCGCTGAGCCTGCCGCCGGGCGAGGGCACGAAGCTGCGCGCCGCGATGCAGGGCTTCGTGCTCGAGCTCGGCCGCGCGCTGGCCACCGCCTTCGAGGGCGACGAGTACCGCTCGCGCCTGGACGCCATCCAGGCGGAGACCAAGCAGCACGAGGAGCAGGCGCTGCAGGCCCTGGGCAGCCGCGCCGCCGCGCAGGCGGTGGCGCTGCTGCGCACCCCGCAGGGCTTCGCCTTCGCGCCGATGAAGGACGGCGAGCCGCTGCCTGCGCAGGCCTTCGACGCCCTGTCCCCCGAGGAACGCGAGCGTCTGGCACGCGCCATCGAGGGCCTGCGCGACGAGCTGCGCGAGCTGCTGCACGAGCTGCCGCGCACGCGCCGGCAGATGCAGCTGCGGCTGCGCGAGGCCACGCGCGACACGATGGGCCTGGCCGCGGGCCACCTCATCGACGAGCTGCGCGAGCGCTTCGCGCACCTGCCGCCCGTCACGGCCTTCCTGGGGGAGGTGCTGCAGGACATCCTGGAGGCGGGCGACCAGCTGCGCGAGCAGCCCCGCGCCGAGGACGACGACAGTGCGGCCTCGCCCGTGACGCTTTCCGGGTGGATCGGCCCGGTGGGGCTGAGTGGCAGCCTGGCCCTGCACCGCTACCGCGTGAACCTGCTCGTGGGGCGCGAGCCCGACGGCCACGCACCGGTGGTGAGCTGCGACCACCCGACGCTGGTCAACCTCATCGGCCGCGTGGACCACACCGCCCACCTGGGCACGCTGCTGACCGACTTCACGCTCGTGCGCGCAGGCGCGCTGCACCGCGCCAATGGAGGCGCCCTCGTGCTCGATGCGCTCAAGGTGCTGGCCGAGCCCTGGGCCTGGCCGGCGCTCAAGCGGGCGCTGCGCGCGAGCGAGGTGCGCATCGAGTCTCTGCCGCAGATGCTGGGCTGGCTCGGCACGGTGCCGCTGGAGCCCGAGCCGATCCCGCTGACGCTCAAGGTCGTGATGGTGGGCGAGCGCGAGCACTACTACCTGCTGCAGTCGCTGGACCCGGAGTTCAGCGAGCTCTTCCGCGTGGCGGCCGACTTCGAGGACGACGTCGAGCGCAACGCCACGCACACCGCGCAGCTTGCGGGGATGCTGGGCGCGATGGCCGCCTCGAACGGCCTGCGGCCGCTGGGTCGCGACGCCGTGGCCCGCCTGGTCGAGCACGGCGCGCGCCTGGCCGAGGACGCGGGGCGCCTGTCCACCCGCACGGGCAGCTACCTGGAGCTGTTGCACGAGGCCGACGCCTGCGCGCGCCGCGCCGGGCGCGCCACCGTGGCGCGCGAGGACGTGACACAGGCCCTGGCCGCGCGCATGCACCGCATCGACCGGCTGCGCGACGGGCTGCACGAGGCGCTGCGCCGCGGCCTGCTGCTGATCTCCACGAGCGGCCAGCAGGTCGGGCAGGTCAACGGCCTGGCCTACACCGAGCTCGGCGAGCTGCGCTTTGCCTACCCCATGCGCGTGACGGCCACTGCGCGGCTGGGCGACGGCGAGCTGCTGGACATCGAGCGCGAGTCGGCGCTCGGCGGGCCGGTGCACAGCAAGGGCGTGATGATCCTCGCGGCCTTCCTCGCCTCGCGCTACGCGCAGGAGCTGCCGCTGTCGCTGGCCGCCAGCCTCGTCTTCGAGCAGTCCTACGGCCCGGTGGAGGGCGACAGCGCGTCGCTGGCCGAGCTGTGCGCGCTGCTGTCGGTGCTGGCCGTGCTGCCGGTGCGCCAGACGGTGGCCGTCACCGGCTCGGTGAACCAGTTCGGCCGGGTGCAGGCGGTAGGAGGCATCAACGAGAAGGTGGAGGGCTTCTTCGACCTGTGCCGCTCGCGCGGGCTGCAGGAGGGCCAGGGCGTGGTGATCCCGCAGGCCAACGTGCAGCACCTGATGCTGCGCGAGGACGTGGTGGAGGCGGTGCGCACGGGCGCCTTCCACGTGTGGGCGGTGGAGGAGGCCGACCAGGCCATCGAGCTGCTCACGGGCGTTGCCGCGGGCAGCCCCGATGCGAAGGGGCAGGTGCCGGTGGGCAGCGTGAACCACCGCGTGGCCACGCAGCTCACCCGGCTGTCGGTGGTGCGCCAGGCCTGGGGCGCGCTCGGCGAGGGCGCGCACGCGGCCGGGGCGGTCAAGCGGCAGGCCCGTCGCGGAAGGCCAGCACCGCACCGCTGATCACGTTGTCCACGCGCAGGTAGGGCTGCACCTGCACGCCCAGCACGCGCCCACCGGGGCCGGCGCACAGGCCCGTGCCGGGCGCCAGGGTGCGCAGGGTGTCGCGCACCTGTTGCTCCAGGCCCGGGTGTCCGAGCCGGTGCGCCAGGTCCGCCAGCGGCAAGCCCATGTCCTCGTCGCGCAGCCCCAGCAGGGTGCGTGCGCGCTCGGTGAAGCCGCGCAGGCCCAGCGACGCATCGAGGAACACCACCGCCTGGTCGCTCACGGTCTGCAGGTTGCGCAGGTCGCTGCGCGCCAGCACGAGCTCGGCCAGCCGGGACTGCAGCTCGAGGTTGACGGCCTGCAGCTCCTCGTTGGCGGCCAGCAGCTCCTCGCGCGAGGCGTGGAGCTCGTCGTTGGTCGACTGCAGCTGCTCGTTGGTCGACTGCAGCTCCTCGTTGGCGGCACGCAGCTCCTCCTGGGAGGCGCCCATCTCCTCGCGCAGCGAATGCATCTCCTGCCGGGCCAGCGTGAGCTCTCCCTCCAGCGTGCGGTCGCTGGAGCGGCGTCCGCGCCGCCGCGGCGCCGCCACGCCGTCCACCACCACGTCGCGGAAGGTCACGAGCACGGTTCCGGCCAGCGCCACCGGCGTGGCCAGCGCTCGCACCGTCACATGCACGCGCCGCGGCATCCGGGCCCCCTCCAGGGGCACCTCGGCCAGCTCCATCGCCCCGCCGCGCGCAACCGTCAGCGCCAGCGCATCGGCCAGCGCCTCGCGCAGCCCTGCGCGCGCCATGGCGTGCAGGTTCCAGTCGGTGCGACCGGCCGGCGCTTCCAGGTACGGGCCGATGTGGCCGCTGGTGTAGAGGACGTTGCCCTGCGCGTCCGCCAGCACCAGCGGGGGCGCGAACTCCTGCAGCAGCAGCCGGTCGGCCGCCGCCTGCAGCTGGCCGGCCAGGGCGGGCATGTTGGTAATCGCACGCTCCTCGCGGGGTCGTTCCCCGGCATCGTCGCGCATGCCCGGGGAGGGGGGAAAGGGGTCGGCGACGCGGTCGCCGTCGGGCCGGCCGTACAGCCGCAACCTGGCATCGACCACCTCGAAGCTGTCTTCGAAACCCGTCACCGTCTCTCCCTGCCCGAGCAGCAGCAGGCCGCCCGGGCGCAGGCAGTAGCGAAACAGCGGCACGAGCTGGCGCTGCAACGCCGCCCCGAAATAGATCAGCAGGTTGCGGCAGCTCAGGAAGTCCAGCCTGATGAAGGGGGGCGCCGTCAGCACGTCGTGGATGGCGAAGACGACCCGCTCGCGCAGCGGCTGCGCGATGCGCCAGCCCGTGTCGGTGCTGACGAAATGCCGCTGCAGCCGCTCGGGGCCCAGTTCCTCGGCGATGCGGGCGGGGTACTCCGCCCGGCGGGCAACGGCAACGGCCTCGGCGTTGAGGTCGGTGGCAAAGATCTGCACCGGCACCCGCTGCTCGGGCTCCAGCCGAGACATCACCTCGTCGAGCACCATGGCCAGCGAGTACGCCTCCTCCCCGGTGGAGCAGCCTGCCACCCAGGCCCGGAAGGGTTTGCCCGCCGGGCGCTGCCGCAGCAAAGCAGGCAGCACCTGCGCCTGCAGGGCCCGCCACACGGCCTCGTCGCGGAAGAAGGCCGTCACGCCGATGAGCAGCTCGCGTGCCAGCAGCGCCACTTCCTGGGGGCTGGCGCGCAGCAGCTCCAGGTAGGCCTGCGGGCCCGTCAGCCCGTGCAGGCCGGCCCGGCGCTCGATGCGCCGACGCAGCGTCGTGGGCTTGTAGGAGCGGAAGTCCGGGTGCCCGCAGGCGTGCAGGTACTTCAGCACCGGCTCGATGTCGGCTTCGGTCGGGGCGGGTGGCGGCACCCGGTCACTTTACTCGCCCGCGCCGGCGATTGCTCGCACGCAAGTCCGAGCACCCGTGCCCGTCCGAGGATCGTGCATCCGACCACATCTGGAGGGCTGCGATGAAGGATGGGAAGAGCGATGCGGACATCCGCAAGGACGTGCTGGCCGAACTCGAGTGGGACCCCGCGATCGACCCCACGCACGTGGGCGTGGCGGTGCGCGAAGGCGTGGTCACGCTCACCGGGCACCTGGACACCTACGCCGAGAAGTACGCCGTGCAGCGCGCCGTGCAGCGCGTGGAGGGGGTGCATGCGGTGGCCGTGGAGATCGACGTCAAGCTCGAGCCCGGGCACCGCCGCAGCGACTCCGAGATCGCCACGGCCGCCGAGTCGGCGCTGAGGTGGCACGCGCTGGTGCCCGAGGACCGCGTGCGCGTGCAGGTGGAGAAGGGTTGGATCACGCTGTCGGGCGAAGTCGACTGGGAGTACCAGCGGGTGGCGGCGGTCAAGGCCGTGCGTCCGCTCACGGGGGTGGTGGGCGTGACCAACGGCATCACGCTCAAGCCGCAGACCACGCCGGCCAACATCGCCGAGCGCATCCGCGACGCGCTGGCGCGTCACGCCGAGCGCGAGGCGCGCCACATCGTGGTGGACGTCAACGGCGCCACCGTCACCCTCAAGGGCCGGGTGGACTCCTGGCCCGAGCGCACCGCCGCCGAGGGCGCCTGCTGGGCGGCACCCGGCATCACGCGCGTCGTCAACGACCTGTCCGTCACCCGCTAGGAGCTGCACCCATGGAACGCACCGACGCCGGCCAGATCTGCTCGCGCATCGTCGCGATCGTCGGCCGCCAGACGCCGCTGGTGGAAGCCGCCCAGCTCATGCGCACCGAGCACGTGGGCTGCGTGGTCGTTGTCGACGAGGCGCAGCAGGGGCGGCTCGTGAGCGGCATCCTCACCGACCGCGACATCGTCACGGCCGTGGTGGCCGCCGAGGTGGACCCGGCCACGCTGACGGTGGAGGACGTGATGACGTCCGATGTCGTGACGGCGCTGGAGGCGGACTCCGTCACCGACCTCGTGCGCGCCATGCGCCGCAAAGGGGTGCGGCGCCTGCCGGTCACCACGCCCCAGCGCGTGCTCATCGGGCTGGTGACGCTGGATGACGTGCTGGCGCTGCTGTCCGAGCAGCTGCGCGCCATGTCGCTGGCCATCGAGACGGAGCAGCTGCAGGAGCGCCGCGCGCGTCGCTGAGAGGAGCCGGCGGCGGCCACGGGGGCTCGTGGCCGCCGCCGGGCAGCGGGCCCTCAGGCCCGTGCAGCCAGGTCCTCGAGGGTGCCGCGCGTGTTGCGCGCGCACACCTTCAGCCCGTCCAGGTCGACGATCTCGACCGAGCGGTTGTCCACCTTCAGGTAGCCCGCATCGGCCAGCGCCCCGAAGGAGCGGCTGGCCGTGGCGTGCGCCACGCCCAGGTAGCTCGCGATGTCGCGGCGGTTCATGCGCAGCAGCAGCCGGCGCGGCGACTGGCCGCGCTCGGCCATCTGGCTGGAGACCTGCACCAGGAAGCGCGCCAGGCGCACCTCGGCCGCCACGGCGGACATCACATCGGCGATCTCGCAGGCCCGGCGCAGCTCGCGGCTCACCGCCGCCTGCAGCGCGCGGTCGAAGGCGGGCACGCGCTGGCGCAACGCGTCCAGGCCGCGCACGGGCACCGCGTACACGCGGCTGTCCTCGAGCGCCGCGGCAGCCGTCTGGTACTGGCCCTTGGACAGCCCGTCGAAGCCCAGGATCTCGCCCATGCCGGCAAACCCAAGCACCTGCTCGTAGCCGTCCTCGGCCATGCGCAGGGTCTTGAAGTTGCCCAGCTGGATCACGTAGAGGTGGTCAGCCGGTGCCCCTTCATGGAACAGCGACGCGCCCGTGCGCAGCCGCCGCACCGGGATGGCATAGGGCTCGCCGGAGGGTCGCTCGTCGGATTCGACGCCCATGACCTGCAGCAGGTCGGAGAGCTTGCCCTGGCCGTTTGCACCCGCCGGCGCGATCGGCCGGCGGAACCAGCCCGGGCGCTCACCCATTCTCCGTGCATCCATCGGGCTTTGCCCGTGCAGCATCATGTCCATGTTCCCTCTCTTGTGTCGTGGTTGGTGGTGGGTGGGCACCGCAACTGGTGCACGCGCAAAGCTTCCGCCGGCCTGCGATCAACGGCAATCGGCGCGCGCCGCGACGAGGGCGGGCAGGAAGCCGCGAAAGAGCCTTCCCGACTCCGAACCCCGTTAGGAAGATTCCGACCCTGCCCGGCCGCCGCCGCAGCGATTCGCGCGCGGCGTGAGGCCGCGTTGTGCCCGGGCAAGGCCGGCGCGGCGCCACCCGGCCACCATCCACGGCCGCGTCGCTGCATGCCTCGGGGCCGGCCATCCGGACGGCCCACCCGGGTCACGCAGGCGCGGGGGCCCCGTGCTGTCCGGGGGTGCGTTACGCGCCCGTCTCACGCGCCGCCGGGCACGAAAACAGTGCGAGGAATGCCACGATGGTGCAGCCGGTTACCCATAAGATCGCTTGTTTTCCCGAATATCTGGGTTCATCCCGGCCCCGGTGGTCCGTTGAGCCTGGCTCGCCAGCAGCTTCGATGGCTCATCACGACATCCTGCACCCCGCCGCGCGCCTGCAGCACCGGCTGCGCCTGGAGCGAGCCGTGGAGCGGCGGCGCATCCTGCGCGAGTTGCACGACGAACTCGGCCAGCACCTCACGGCCGTGCAGCTCATGCTCGTGCCGCTGCTGAAGGAGTGCCAGAACGGGCCGCTGCAGGGGCCGCTGCAGCAGGTCGCCGCGCTGGTCGACAGGACCGTGGCGGCGCTGCGCCGCGTGCTCGGCGACCAGCGCCCCCCCTTGCTCGACGGCCGGGGCGCGACGGCCGCCCTGCGCGCGATCGGCCAGGACAGCTCGCGCAACCTGGGCCTGAACCTGTCCGTCCGGGTCTTCGGCAGCGAGCCCCCCGTGTCCGATGCACTGGCCCTGGCGCTGTACCGGGTCGCCCAGGAGGCGCTCACCAACATCGCCCGCCATGCGCGTGCCGAAGTGGTGCGCATGCGGCTGCGCTGGGAGTCCGAGCACGTGACCCTCGTGCTCGAGGACGACGGCGTGGGCCTGCCCGCCGACGCGCTGGCGCGCCGCGGCTGCTTCGGCCTGCGAGGCATGCGCGAGCGCGTGGCGGCGCTGGGCGGCGAGCTCGACTTCAGCCGGCGACGCGGTGGCGGCACCTGCGTCTGCGCCAGGCTCCCGCTTCGGCCGCCCCCCCAGCCGTCCCGCGCGGCCCACCCGTGATGCTCCAGCCCGTCACCAGCGCCTCGCTGCGCATCCTGCTCGTGGACGACCACGCCATCGTGCGCGAGGGCCTGCAGCGCATCCTCGAGTCCACACCCGAGCGCTGGGTCGCGCTGCAGGCCGAGACCGGCTTCGAGGCGCTGCAGATCCTGCGCACCCAGTCGGTGGACCTGGCCATCATCGACCTGTCCATGCCCGGCATGCCGGGGCTGGACCTGCTGCGCCGCATCAAGACAGAGTTCCCCTCCCAGCGCGTGCTGGTGCTGAGCATGCACGCCGAGGAGCAGTACGCGCTGCGCGTGTTCAAGGCCGGCGCGAACGGCTACGTCACGAAGGATCGCGCCGCCGCGGAGCTCGTCACCGCCGTGCGCAAGGTCTCGGGTGGTGGTGCCTACGTCACCTCGACGCTGGCCGAGCGCGTGGTGCTGCAGCTCAACGGTGCCATGGACGTGCCGCGCCACACGCAGCTCTCCGACCGCGAGCTCGACGTGCTGCGGCGCCTCGTGGCCGGCCAGCGCCTCACCGAGATCGCCGAGGCGCTGCACCTGTCGGTCAAGACGGTGAGCACGCACAAGACGCGCATCCAGGAGAAGCTGCAGCTGCCCACGATGGCCGCGCTGATCCGCTACGGCCTGGACCAGGGCATGGACGGACCCGACGGGGTCGGCCCCGAGCCGCGCACGTTGCCGCTGTTCGACCAGTAGGCCCGCCACCCGCAGGCAGACCCGCACGGCCGCGTGGGCGGAGCGGCAGTGGCGACTTCAGCCGCGAGCGCCGGCCGGGCGCGTGGCGGGCTCGGCCTCCTGCAGCGCCCGCACCACCTCCTCGTCGCTGACCTGGTGGAAGTCGCCATAGTGCAGGCCCACGGCGCGAAAGGGCACCGGCTCGGCCAGGCACACCACCTCGTCCACGAGCGGCCGAAGCTGCTCGATGACCTCGGTCGGGGCCACCGGCAGCGCCAGCACGATGCGCGCAGGCGCGCGCCGGCGCAGCGCCTGCACCGCCGCGCGCACCGTCGTGCCCGTGGCCACGCCGTCGTCGACCACCACCGCCGTGGCACCCTGCACCGCAGGCGCAACGCGCCCGGCCAGGTAGGTCCGGTGGCGGCGCAGCACCTCCCCGTATGCGATGCGGGCCTGATCGCGCACCCACTTCTCGGAAGTCCCCGTCCAGGCCATGCTCTGCTCGTCGAGCACCACCTCGGGCGGGTCACCCTCGGCCACCGCCCCCACCGCGAGCTCGGGCTGCCCCGGGGCCCCCACCTTGCGCACGATCAGCAGGTCCAGCGGCGCGCGCAGCACACGCGCCACCTCGGCGGCCACCGGCACGCCGCCGCGCGGCAGGCCGTAGACGACGACGCGCGAGGCCGCAGCCGGCGCCGCGCCGGCGGGCGGCGCCTGCGCCGCCGTGGCGGGTGCCGCGCTTCCACGCCCCAGCCGCTTGCGCAGTTCGGCCGCGAGCTCTCGGCCAGCCTCCTCCCGGTTGGCGTAGACGCGGCTCATCGCCCGACCCTCACAGCGCCTCCCCGGGCGCGGCACCGAGCCCCGCGCCGGCCAGCGCCCCGCCGGCGGCTGCGGGTGCGGCCGCGGGAGCCGTGGCGATCAGGCAGTCGATCGTCAGCACGAGTGCGGCCACCGAGGCGGCGTTGCGCAGCGCCAGGCGCGTCACCTTGGCCGGGTCGATCACCCCCATCTGCAGCAAGTCGCCGTAGGCGCCGGTGGCGGCGTTGAAGCCGAAGGCGGCCTCGTCCTGCGCATCGATGCGCTGGACGATCACCGAGGACTCCAGGCCCGCGTTGGCCACGAGCCGGCGCAGCGGCTCCTCCAGCGCGCGCTGCACGATGCGCATGCCCGACTCCTCGTCCAGATCCTCGCCGCGCAGCGCAGCCAGCGTGCGTCGCAGCCGCAGCAGCGTCACGCCGCCGCCGGGCACGATCCCCTCCTCCACCGCGGCGCGGGTGGCGTGCAGGGCGTCCTCCACCCGCACCTTGCGCTCCTTGAGCTCGGTCTCGGTGGCCGCTCCCACCTTGATCACCGCCACGCCGCCGGCGAGCTTGGCCATGCGCGCGTCGAGCTGCTCGCGCTCGTAGTCGCTCGCGGCGCGCTCGCGCTCGCGCTTGAGCGCCGAGACGCGCTCGGCGATCGCCGCGGCGCTGCCGGCCCCGCCGATGAGCGTGGTGAGGTCCTTGTCCACCTCGACGCGGCGCGCGCGCCCGAGGTCGGCCAGCTTGGCCTTGGACAGCGCCAGCCCCGCCTCGTCGCTGATCACCTGCGCACCGGTGAGCACCGCCAGGTCCTGCAGCATGGCGTGGCGCCGCTCGCCGAAGCCCGGGGCCTTCACGGCACACGTCTTGATCGTGCCGCGGATGGTGTTGACCACGAGGGTGGCCAGCGCGTCGCTGTCCACCTCCTCGGCCACGACAAGCAGCGGCCGCCCGGCCTTGAC
The DNA here is from genome assembly GCA_040400855.1 of Rubrivivax sp. Taxonomy (GTDB): domain Bacteria; phylum Pseudomonadota; class Gammaproteobacteria; order Burkholderiales; family Burkholderiaceae_C; genus Rubrivivax. The sequence continues at coordinate 31,667 of JBBAPJ010000005.1, read as the reverse complement.
CACCTCCTCCAGCAGCGGCAGCAGGTCCTTCAGCGAGGACAGCCGCCGGTCGTGCAGCAGGACTGCGCAGTCCTCCAGCACCGCCGCCTGGCGCTCCGCATCGTTGATGAAGTAGGGCGAGAGGAACCCGCGGTCGAACTGCAGCCCCTCCACCACCGAGAGCTCGCTGGCCATGCCCGAGCCGTCCTCGATCGTCACCGCGCCCTCGCGGCCGACCTTGTCCATCGCCTGCGCCAGCAGCGCCCCGATCGAGCGGTCGTTGTTGGCCGAGATCGCCGCCACGTGGGCGATCTCCTGCGAGGTGGTGCAGGGCCTCGCCACGCGCCTGAGCTCGGCCACCGCCGCCTCCACCGCGCGCTCGATGCCGCGCTTGAGCGCCACCGGGTTCATGCCCGCGGCCAGGAAGCGCTGCCCCTCCTCGATCATCGCGTGGGCGAGCACGGTGGCGGTGGTCGTGCCGTCGCCGGCCATCTCGCTGGTGCGCGCCGCCACCTCGCGCAGCAGCTGTGCGCCCAGGTTCTCGAAGCGATCGGGCAGCTCCACCGCGCGTGCCACGAGCACGCCCGAATTGACGATCTGCGGGCCGCCCCACTCGCGCTCCAGGATCACGGTGCGCCCGCGCGGGCCGAGCGTGACGCCCACCGCCTCGGCGAGCTGGCGCACGCCGCGGCGCACGCACTCGCGGGCTTCGTCGTGGAAGATGAGGAGCTTGGCGGGCATGTCGATCGAACCCGATCCTGGCCCGGCGCCCAGGCGGCGCCGTTGAGACGAAGCAAGCCGGGCAAAGCCCAGGTAGGGGTGTGCCGCGCGCATGGGAAACTTCCCCCCCATGAGTGCCCCGCCGCCCGTCATCCGCATCCACCCCCGCGACAACGTCGTCATCGCCCGCGCCCAGCTGCTGGGCGGCACGCTGCTGCCCGGCGAGGGCGTGACGGTGGCCGGGCTCGTGCCACCCGGCCACAAGGTGGCCACGCGGCCCATCGCCGCGGGCGAACCCGTGCGCCGCTACGACCAGGTCATCGGGCACGCCACGCAGCCCATCGCACCTGGCCAGCACGTGCACGTGCACAACCTCGCCTACGCCGACTTCGCGCGCCACCACGAGCCCGGCGCAGGCGCCACGCCCACGGCCTACGTCCACACGCCCGCCACCTTCGAGGGCATCGTGCGTGCCGACGGCCGCATCGCCACGCGCAACTACATCGGCGTGCTCACGAGCGTGAACTGCTCGGCCACCGCCGCGCGTGCCATCGCCGACGCCTTCCGGCGCGACGTGCACCCCGAGCGCCTGGCCCCCTACCCGAACGTGGACGGGGTGGTGGCCCTCACGCACGGCATGGGCTGCGCCACGGCCAGCGACGGGGAGGAACTGCTGGTGCTGCGGCGCACGCTGGGCGGCTACGCGCGCCACGCCAACTTCTCGGCCGTGCTCGTCGTCGGGCTGGGCTGCGAGACGAACCAGATCCAGGGCCTCGTGGCACAGGAGGGCCTGCAGGAGGGGGCACGCCTGGTGACCTTCAACATCCAGGACACCGGCGGCACCGCGCGCACGGTGGCGCGCGGCATCGAGCTCATCCAGGCCCTGCTGCCCGAGGCCAACCGCGTGCAGCGCCGCCCCGTGCCGGCCAGCCACCTCACGGTGGGCCTGCAGTGCGGCGGCAGCGACGGCTACTCGGGCATCAGCGCCAACCCGGCCCTGGGCGCCGCGGTGGACCTGCTCGTGCGCCACGGCGGCACCGCCATCCTGTCCGAGACGCCCGAGGTGTACGGCGGCGAGCACCTGCTTGCGCGCCGCGCCGCGAGCCCCGAGGTCGCGGCCAAGCTGCTCGCGCGCATCCGCTGGTGGGAGGCCTACACCGCGCGCCACGGCATGAAGATGGACAACAACCCCTCGGCCGGCAACAAGGCCGGGGGCCTGACGACGATCCTCGAGAAGAGCCTCGGGGCGATTGCCAAGAGCGGCACCACGAACCTCACCGACGTGTTCGAGTTCGCCCAGGCCGTCACCACCAAGGGCCTCGTCTTCATGGACACGCCCGGCTACGACCCCGTCTCGGCCACGGGCCAGGTGGCCGGCGGCGCCAACCTCATCTGCTTCACCACCGGGCGCGGGTCGGCCTACGGCTGCGCCCCGAGCCCGTCGCTGAAGTTCTCCACCAACACCGCCCTGTGGCAGCGCCAGGCCGAGGACATCGACCTGGACTGCGGCGCCATCGTCGAGGGCACCGACACCGTGCAGGCCTGCGGCGAGCGCATCTTCCAGCTGATGCTCGACACCGCCTCGGGCCGCAAGACCAAGAGCGAGCTGCATGGCTACGGCCAGAACGAATTCGTGCCGTGGCAGCTCGGCGCCGTGATGTGACACCCCCTGCCCGACGATGAGCCTGCAACCCACCCACGCCGACTCCACGCTCTTCCCGCCCGAGGCCATGCGCCGCTGGGCCACGCGCTGCTTCGCCGCCAGCGGCATGACCGAGGCCGATGCACGGCTCCTGGCCGAGAGCCTCGTGCAGACGAGCCTGTGGGGCATCGATTCGCACGGCGTGTCACTGCTGCCGCACTACCTGGACCGGCTGCTCAACGGCACCGTGCGCGCACGGCCGGACATCCGCATCCTGCGCAACGCAGCGGCCACCGCCGTGATCGAGGCCGACCAGGGCCAGGGCATCGTGGTGGCGCACCGGGCGGTGCGCGAGGCCATCGCGATTGCGCGCGAGCAGGGTGTCGCGGCCGTGGGCGTGCGCAACGCCTCGCACTGCGGCGCCGTGGGCCTGTATTCCCGCGTGGCAGCGCGCGAGGGCCTGGTGGGCGTGTCCTTCACGCACGCCAACAGCATCGCCGTGCCGCACGGCGGGCAGCGCCCCTTCTTCGGCACGAACCCGATCTCGATTGCCTTCCCCCGCACCCACGGCGAGCCGGTGTGCCTGGACATGGCCACCACCTCGATCCCATGGAACCGCGTGCGCAACGCGCAGCGCGAGGGCCATCCGCTGCCGCCCGACACGGCGGTGGACGCGCAAGGCACGCCCACCACCGATGCGCAGCAAGCCACGGCCGTGATGCCCCTGGGCGGCCGCGACTTCGGCTACAAGGGCTACGCGATGGCCCTCGTCATCGACCTGCTGTGCGGGCCGCTCGTGGGCAACGGCTTCGGGCCGCACCTCACCTCGATGTTCGGCCAGATCGAGCGCCCGCAGGCCATCGGCGCCTTCTTCATCGTCATCGACCCGGCGCGCTTTGCCGGCGGACCGGCGCTGGCCGCGCAGGTGGAGGCGATGGCGCGCGAGCTCGCCGCCGAGCCCGGCTCGCCGCGCATGCCGGGGGACCCGGAGTACGAGGTGGCCGCTCAGCGCGAGCGCGACGGCATCCCGGTGGAGCCCGCGCTGCTGGAGATGTTCAGGGCCATCGGCGCGCGCCTCGGGGTGGGCGAGCCCGGCTGAGGCCCGGCCCGGGGCCGCTAGGCGCGGCCCAGGCGCGCCTGCACCTGCTCGAGCGTGGGCGCGGCCAGCACCCCGCCGGGCTTCTCGCACTTGAGCGCTGCGGCCGCCGCGGCAAAGCGCAGCGCCTCGGCCGACGGCAGCTCGCGCGCGAGCGCGCAGGCCAGGGCGGCGTGGAACACGTCGCCCGCGGAAGTGGTGTCCACCACCCGCTGCACGGGGAAGGCCGGGATGAGCTGCAATGCACCGCGACCCGGCAGCCACAGCAGCCCGCGCTCGCCCAGCGTCACCACGGCGTGCCGCGCTCCGCCCTCGATGGCGGCCTGCAGGCCCTCGTCGTGCGTGCGGCCCTCGCCGGCGAAGGCCTGCAGCCCGGGCTCGGAGAACACCGCCCAGTCTGCCAGCGACACCGCCGCGCGCAGGTCCTCGGGCGGGGCCACGTCGGCGTCGAGCACGCTCGTGATGCCGCGCGCGCGCGCCAGGCCCAGCGCGCTGCGGCACCAGGCCGGGCAGCGCGGGTCGGTGAGCAGCACGTCGGCGCCGTCCAGCGCATCGTCGGCCAGGGCGGGCGGGCGCAAGGTCGCGTCGCCCCGGTGGCCGATGATCAGCCGCTGCCCCGAGGCATCGACCACCACCGCCGCCACCGAGGACTGCGCGCCCGGCACCACCACCAGGCCGTGCGCGTCCACGCCCTGGCGCATGAAGTGCACGCGAAAGGCGTCCACCCAGCCGTCGTCGCCGATGGGGGCCACGATGCGCGCGCGCGCGCCGAGCCGCGCGGCGGCCACCGCGGCGTTGGCCGTCATGCCGCCCACCTGCACGCGGTAGGCCTGCGCCGGCACCTTCACCGCTGCCGTGGGCAGGGCCTGGACCTCGAAGACGTGGTCGATGCAGGCGTGGCCGACCCCGACCACGCACGGGCTGCTCGAATCGGGAGACGTCGACGGCAAGGCAACCTCCTGAGGACGCCTTCGGGTGCGGGCGCTTGGACGGATACTCTACTCTTCGTGTCCGACGTCCGCCTTCGCCTGCCTCGACGCGCCTGGCACCTTGCCCGCCTGGCCGTCGAGCGCCGCACCGCCCATCTCTCGCCCGTGGCGCAGGCCATCCTGTGGACGGTGTGCGCGGGCCTCGCCTTCAGCCTGCTCAACGCCGGCGTGCGCGAGCTGACCCTGCACGTGCCCCCCTTCCAGGCCCAGTTCCTGCGCTACCTGTGCGGGCTGCTGGTGCTGCTGCCGATGGTGGCCTGGCACGGGCCCGGCGCCTACCGGCCGCAGGCCGTGGGCGGGCAGTTCGTGCGCGGCGCGCTGCACACCGCCGGCCTGTGCCTGTGGTTCGTGGCGCTGCCGCGCATTCCGCTGGCCGACACCACGGCCCTGGGCTTCACCACGCCGCTGTTCATCATGGTGGGCGCGTGGCTCTTCTTTCGCGAGCCCATGCGCTGGGAGCGCTGGCTGGCCACCGTGGCGGGCTTCGTGGGGGTGCTCGTCGTGGTCGGCCCGCGCGTGGACTGGGCCGGGGCCGGGCCAGGCCTGTACCACCTCGTGATGCTCGCCTCGGCGCCCGTGTTCGCCGCCTCCTTCCTGGTGACCAAGGCGCTCACGCGCTACGAGAGCACCGGCACCATCGTGCTGTGGCAGTGCCTGACGATCTCGCTCATGAGCGCGCCTCTGGCCTGGGCCGTGTGGCAGCCGGTGAGCGCGTGGCAGCTGCTGGGCTTCCTCGTGTGCGGCCTGCTGGGCAGCCTGGGCCACTACTGCCTGACACGCGGCATCCGCGAGGCCGAGCTCTCGGCCACGCAGGCCCCCAAGTTCCTCGAGCTGATCTGGGCCGCGCTGCTGGGCTGGGCGCTGTTCGCCGAAGTGCCCAGCGCCAGCACGCTGGCAGGCGGCCTCGTCATCAGTGCCGCCACGCTGTGGCTGGCGCGGCGCGAGGCCGGCCGCGCATGAACTGGCCCTTCCTGCGCTGGCGCGACGATTGGCGCCAACCCGGCACGCTGCGCGCCGACGCGCTGGCTGGCCTGACCGGCGCCATCGTCGTGCTGCCCCAGGGCGTGGCCTTCGCCACCCTGGCGGGCCTGCCCCCGCAGCACGGGCTGTGGGCGGCGATGCTGCCGTGCATCGTCGCCGCACTCTTCGGCTCGAGCCGGTTGATGGTCACGGGCCCGGCCAACGCGATCTCGCTGTCCACGCTGGCGCTGCTCGCACCGCTGGCCGCACCCTTCACGCCGCGCTACGTGGAGCTGGCGATCACGCTGGCCTTCCTGGTCGGGATGATGCAGGTGCTGCTGGGCCTGGCCCGCGTGGGACGGCTCGTGGAGCACGTCCCGCAGGCCGTGGTCGTCGGGTTCACGGCCGGCGCGGCGCTGCTGATCGTCAACGCCCAGCTCGGCGTGCTGCTGGGCCTGTCCCTGCCCGGCGGCAGCGTGGTGGCCAACCTGCAGGCGGCCTGGGCGCAGCTCGGGCAGGCCCAGCCCGGCGCGTGGATCGTCAGCACGCTGACCTGTGCCATCGCCCTGGGCGCACGGCGCTTCAACCGCTGGGTGCCCTCGATGCTGCTGGCCGTGCTCGGCGGCTCGCTGTTCGCAGCAGCGCTGCCGCACGTGGCGCCGCAATGGCCGGCGCTTCGCACCGTGGGCGCGCTGCCCAGCCCGCTGCCCACCCTCTCGCTGCCCGACCTCAGCGTCGAGACGGTGCGCAGCCTGTTCGGCGCCACGCTCGTGATGACGCTGCTGGCCCTCACCGAGGCCTCGGCCATCGCGCGCGCCGTCGCGCGCCGCCAAGGAGACCGCCTGGACGGCAACCAGGAGTTCATCGGCCAGGGTCTGGCGAACTTTGCCGCCGCCTTCACCTCGGGGTTCCCCTGCAGCGGATCCTTCAACCGCTCCGGCGTCAACGTCGAGTCCGGGGCACGCACGCCGCTGGCGGCCGCGTGCGCCGCCGTCTTCCTGCTCGTGCTGCTGGCCTTCGTCGCGCCGCTGTCGCACCACCTGCCGCTGGCGGTGATCGCCGGGCTGCTCGTGGCCGTGGCCTGGGGCCTGGTGGACCGCCCCGAAATCGGGCGGCTGCTGCGCAGCGGCGTGGCCCAGTGGGGGCCGCTGGCGGTGACCTTCTTGGCCACCGTCATGCTGTCGCTGGAGTGGGCGATCGTGCTCGGGCTGGCCAGCGCAGCGCTGATGCGGGCCCGCTGGCCGGGCGGCCGGCGCGGCTGAGCCGCGGGGCCCACGCCCCGCCACGGTATGCTGCGCCCCCTCGCACCATGGCCGCCCTGAACATCAGCGACATCGAAAGCGCCATCAACTGGTGGCGCGAACGCTCGCCCTCGCCCGACGGCATCACCGCCTGCGCCGAGGTGCGTGCGCTCGCCGAGGTCTATGCGCTGATGGTCTACTACCGCGAGACCGAGTGCGACGAGGCGACGATGCCGCGAACAGCCGCCCAGGCCTGGCTCGCGTGGTACGCGAGCACCCCCGACGCCCCGTGCATCGCCATCTGCTCCACGAGCCAGGGTGACGCCGAGTGCAAGGGCTGCGGGCGCAGCTTCGACGAGGTGCAGGACTGGACCGCCTACACCCCGGCACAGAAGCGTGCGGTGTGGCGCCGCATCACGCTCGAGGCGCGCGCCTGGCGCTTCAACCGCTACGCCGAGCGCGCCGGGGCCGGTGCAGCCGTGGCGGCCAGCGCGGCTCCCGCGCCCGAACGCCCGGCGCCACCCGCGTGAGCGCACCCGGGTCGTGGCGGGCGGACGCCCGGCGCATCGGCTCGCTCGCCTGGCCCGTGCTCGTCGGCCAGGTGTCGGTGCTGGCCTTCGGCACCATCGACACGGTGCTGGCCGCGCGGCACTCGGCGGCCGACCTGGCGGCACTGGCGGTCGGATCGGCGGCCTACATCACGGTCTTCGTGGGCTTCATGAGCATCGTGCTGGCGCTCGGGCCGATCGCCGGGCAGCTCTATGGCGCCGGGCAGCACGCGCAGGCGGGCCGGCAGCTCCACCAGGCCGTGTGGGTGGCACTGGCCACCGCGCTCGTGGGCAGCGCGCTGCTGGTCTTCCCGCAGCTCTTCCTGGCGCTGTCGCAAGCCTCGCCTTCCGTGGGCGAGAAGGTGCGCGGCTACCTGCTGGCGCTGGCCTTCTCGCTGCCGGCGTCGCTGCTGTTCACGGTCTACCGCGGCTTCAACACCGCCGTCTCGCGGCCCAAGGCGGTGATGGTGCTGCAACTGGCCGGGCTCGCGCTGAAGCTGCCGCTGTCGGCGGCGCTCGTCTTCGGCGTGCCGGCGCTGGGGGTGCCGGACCTGGGCGTGGTGGGCTGCGGCATCGCCACCGCGATCGTGATGTGGGCGCAGGTGGGCTGCGCCGCCTTCGTGCTGCGGCGCGACCCCTTCTACGCGCCCTTCGAGATCTTCGGCCGTGGCCTGGATGCACCCGACCGGCGTGCGCTGGGCGCGCACCTGCGGCTGGGCTTGCCGATGGGTGCCACGACGCTCGTGGAGGTCACGGGCTTCACCTTCATGACGATCTTCATCGCGCGCCTGGGCACCGAGGCGGTGGCCGGGCACCAGATCGCGGTCAACCTGGTCATCCTGCTCTTCATGGTGCCGATGTCGCTGGCCAACGCCACGGGCACGCTCGTGGCGCAACGCCTGGGCGCGCGCGACTCCGCCGACGCCTGGCGCCTGGCGCGGCATGGCGCGGTGCTGACGCTGGCGCTTGCCCTGGTGGGCGGCATCGGGGTGGCGCTGCTGCGCGTGCCGCTGGTGGGGCTGTACACCTCCAACCCGCTCGTGGCGGCGGCCGCCGTGCCGCTGCTGGCATGGGTGGCCGTGTTCCACCTGGCCGACGCCTCCCAGACCTACGCCGGCGTGGTGCTGCGCGCCTGGCGCATCGCCACCGTCACCTTCGTCGTGAATGCCGCGGCGATGTGGGGCGTGGGTCTGGTGGGCGGCTACGCGCTCGCCTTCGACCTGTGGCCCGGCGGCACGCCCGCCGGGCTGCGCGGCGCGCCGGGCTTCTGGGCCGCGGGCACCGCGGGCCTGGTGCTGGCGGCGATCGGGCTGGGCGCCGTGCTGGCAAGGCTGCTCCAGCGGCTGGCCCGCGAGGCGCGCGCCCTGCCCGGCTGAGCCCGCGAGGCGCCGCCTGCGCTCAGCCCTGCAGCCAGCGCAGCGGCACCATCACGATGGACGGGAACAGCACCAGCAGCAGCAGCACGGCGAACTGCGCGCACATGAAGGGCACGACCCCGCGCGTGACCTCGTCGAGCTTCATCCGCCCCACGCCCGCCACCACGTTGAGCACGGTGCCCACGGGCGGCGTGACCAGCCCGATGGCGTTGTTCATCACGAAGAGCACCCCGAAGTAGACGGGATCGATGCCGGCGGCCTTGACCAGCGGCATCAGCACCGGGGTGAGGATCAGGATCGTGGGGGTCATGTCCATGGCCGTGCCCACGACGATGACCAGCAGCATGATCCCCAGCAGCAGCAGCGTCGGGTTGTCCAGCAGCGGCTCGAGCACCCCGATGAGCATGCGCGGGATGTCCGCCACCGTGATCAGCCAGGCGCTGACCATGGCCGCGGCCACGAGGAACATGATCACGGCCGTGGTGCGCGCGGCATCGACGAAGACCTTGGCCAGCTGGCGCCACGCGAGCTCGCGGTAGACGAGCGTGGCCACCAGCAGCGCGTACACCGCCGCCACCACCCCGGCCTCGGTGGGCGTGAACACGCCCATCTTCAGCCCCATCACCACCAGCACCGGCAGCAGCAGCGCCCAGAAGGATTCGCGCAGTGCGCGCAGCCGCTCGGCCAGGCTGGCACGCGGCGGCGGCGGCACCGCCTCGCGCCGCGCCACCCACCACCAGGCCAGCGCGATGGCCGCGCCCATCAGCAGCCCGGGCACGATGCCGGCCAGGAAGAGCTTGCCGATGGAGACGTTGCCCGCCACCCCGAAGATCACGAAGGCGATCGAGGGGGGAATGATCGGGGCGATGATGCCGGCGCTGGCGATCAGCCCGCCCGACAGGGCCCGGTCGTGACCGGCCTTGACCATCATGGGAAGCAGCAGCGCGGCCAGCGCGGCGGTGTCTGCCACCGCCGAGCCCGACAGCGCGGCGAGCATGCAGCCGGCCAGGATCGCCACGTAGCCCAGGCCGCCGCGGAAATGACCCACCAGCGTCATCGCCAGCTGCACGATGCGCCGCGACAGCCCACCCGCGTTCATGATCTCGCCGGCCAGCATGAAGAAGGGCACGGCCAGCAGCGGGAAGCTGTCGGCGCCGTTGATCACGTTCTGCGCCAGGATCTGCGCATCGAACATGTCCAGGTGCAGCATCAGCGCCACGCCCGACACCAGCAGCGCGAAGGCGATGGGCATGCCCAGCGCCATGGCGCCCAGCAGGGAGGCGAGGAAGACGACCAGCGTCATGGCGAGCCCGCCTCGGCGTGGGCAGGGTTGCGCAGCGTGCGCAACAGCTGGGCCGCGAGCAGCACGGCGGCCCCGACCGCGAAGACCACCCCGGCGGCATAGAAGATGCCCACCGAGGCCCCGGTGACGGGTGCGCGCACGTCGGCGTTGATGCGCATCTGGGTGAGCGCCCCGTGCAGCAGCACGCCGCACACCCCGAGCATGGCCAGCTGCCCCAGCACGCGGCAGGCCTGCCGGCCCCGTGGCCCCAGGCGCGAGACGAGGAAGTCGCTGCCCAGGTGCTCCTCGCGCTGCAACGCGACCAGCGCCCCCATGAAGGTGAGCCACACGAAGAGCCAGCGCGCGATCTCCTCGGACACGGTGATGCCCGAGTCGAAGCCGTAGCGCAGCACCACGTTGCCGAACACCAGCACCACCATCACGGCGAGCATGAGGGCGATCAGGCCTTCAAGCAGGCGCATCCCGAAGTTGACGAAGCGGTTCATGGCGAACTCCGGGTGGGCCGGGGAGTGGGCGCGGGGCGGGCGTCCGGGGGCAGGGCCGGGCTGGCCTGCGGCTTCACGGGCGCGCCGCGCGCAAGGCCGCACGCACCTCGGCCGTGCTGGCCAGGCGCCCGCCTGCGGCCTCGATGCGTGCGCGCGCGCGCTGCGCCAGCGTGGGGTTGCCGAGCTCGCAGCCCATGGGGGCGTCCTCCAGGCCCACGCGCACGTGGCCGCCGGCGGCCACTGCGGCCTCGATGAGCGGCTCGATCTGCACCGCCAGCCCCGCCACCATCCAGGCCGCACCCGGGGCCTGCTGCGCCAGCAGCTGCCGGTAGGCCTGCAGCGCCCACTCTTGCGGCGGGAAGCCGAAGGCCAGGCCGTCGGAGAACATCAGCCGGTAGATGGGCACGGGTGCTCCCGGGTAGGCACGGTGCAGCGCCGCCCCGAGCCGGATGAAGCCCGGCTCGTAGATGGCGTAGGAAGGCGTGATGCCGTGGCGCTGCGCGAGCGCCAGGCCGTGGCGGATATGCGACTCGGGGTTGGCGTAGACGAAGCCCTCGTGGCCCGAGGCGATGTCGCCCAGGTGCGTGAGGTTGACCGAGCCCGGGTCCACCACCGCCCACTCGATGAGCCCGGCCTGCAGCAGCTTCTCCACCGCCGCGAAGCGCTGCGCCGGCGTGAGCGGCGCGGGTGCATCCACGCTGCCGGCAAAGGGCAGCGTCGGGTAGCAGATCACGTCGCGCCGCGAGCGGATGCGCTCGATGATGGGGGCGTAGATGTCGTAGTCGTCGCGCTGCCGCCCGGTGACGGGGTCGTAGGCGTGGAAGTGCAGGATCGAGGCGCCTTCGTCGGCGCAGCGCAGCGCCTCCTCCACGATCTCCTCGACCTGCACGGGGATGCGCGGCTGGCGCGTGCGCGACCACGGCCCGTTGAGGGCCACCTCGAGCCAGACAGGTGTAGTCATCTCGTGCACTCCCGGGTGATGGGCGACGGCGCCGCGCTCAGTGCCCGCGCGTGATGGCGTGGATGCTCTCGGCGATGGCAGCAGGCTCGAAGACCTTCTTCCAGTCCGGCGCGAAGATCTCCGTCTTGGCCCGCTCCACCGCGCGGTTGGCGGCATCGGACATGCGCACCCCGGGCAGCTGGTCGAAGATGATCGCCAGCTCCACGTTGATGTGGCCGAGCACGAAGTCGCGCGCGGCCTGCTCGGGCACGCCGCGGCGCACGGCCTCGTCGGTGGCCTCGCGGATCACGGTCAGGCAGGTGGCCGTCACCGTCTCGGACAGCGCCGGCTCGAGGATGGCCATCTGCTCGACCGTCACGCGGTGCGTGCGCAGCACCGGCGCGTACATGCGCGCGGCGATGTCCGCACCGAGCTCGTAGTGCGATTCCGGCCCGCGCATGAGCGCGCACACGATCGCCTGCCCGGCCTTCAGGCCGCCGAAGTAGTCGCGCCGCGCCTCGGGGTCGGATTCGTCGTTGAAGACCGAGGGGTGGCAGGGATGGGCGACGAACACAGTGAGGTCCTCGCGCGCGGGCAGCTCGCCCGCGAAGGGCGCCGCCGCGTCCAGCGCCACCAGCATCGCCCCCGTCTTGAACTGCGAGACGAGGTCGTGCGTCACGCGCCCGATGGCGCTGTCGGGGATGGCCAGGATCACCACGTCGGCCTGCGGCAGCACCTCCGAGGCCGGGCGCGCCGTGCAGCCGATGCCGGCCAGCCGCTGCCGGCCCACCTCGCTGACCTCCACGTGCGCCACCTCGTAGGGGGTGTGCAGCAGGTTGGTCGACACGCGCAGGCCCATCTTGCCGCCTGCGCCCAGGATTACGATCTTCTTCGCCATGTCTTGACCTCTTCGAAGGTGATCCGCTCGGCCGGGGGGCCATCGCGGAAGGGGGGTGTGTCGGGTTCGGGTGGAGCCTGTCGGGCCGATCGGGTGGAGCCGGTGTGAAGCGTGCGCCCGAGGGCGCTCAGGGTGCGCCGCGCCAGGCCCGCTCGAAGAAGTCCGGGCCGCCCATCTGCCCGCCCTTGAGCGCAGCCTGCATGCCGTGCGCCAGCGCGTCGCCCCCGTGCAGCCGGCACAGGGGTGCGCCCGGGGAGAGCCTGGCGGCCACGGTCAGCGCCTGCGGGCCCAGCGCCTGCATCACGAGGCTGGAGGTGTCGCCCCCGGCCAGCAGCAGCCGCGGCACGCTTGCGCGCTGCAGGATCGCGCGTGTCAGCTCCGCCAGCCGCTGCCCGAGCAGCCGCCCGCCTTCCAGGCGTGCCGCGCCGGGCGTTCGCCCGGCGGCCACGAGCGCCTCCACCATGCGGCCGATGCGCGGGTCGTCCGGCCCGCGTGCGGTGTGCAGCAGCGGGCTGCGACCCTGGGCGAGCACGGCCACGGCGCGCGCCACGAGCGCCTCGCGCGCGGCGGGCCACGTGACCTCGTCGAGCAGCTCGTGCGCCTGCACCGCCACCTCCACCAGGCCGGCAGCCAGGCCCGCCTCGATCTGCAGCGCCGTCAGCGCCGAGGCGCTGCCGCTCACGGCCAGCACCTGGTCCACGGGCTCGACCGGGCCGAGCGCGACGCCGCCGGATGAGCCGGCCTGCCCGCTTGCGCGCCACCACTGCGTGAGCGCGTACTGCAGCCCGGAGGAGCCCACGACGAAGAGCGGGGAGGCCTGCGCCTGCGCCTGCGCCTGCAGCAGCCGCCCCACCTCGGTGAGGTGGGCGGGGCTCGCCGAGTCGATCAGCACGGCCTCGGAACCCGTCTCCAGGGCGGCCCGCCACGCCGCCTCGGCCGCGTCGGGGCCGCGGTCCAGGTCGGCCAGCGTCACGCCGGCAAAGCGCAGCGGCGCCTGGCGCGCGATATGCACCGCCAGGTCCGATTCGTCCATGGGCGTGACCGGGTGCACGCGCATGATCGGGTGCCGGTCGATCCGGTACACGCGCCCGTCGGTGCCCGAACGCGCGTAGAGGTGGCCGAAGAGGCAGTAGCGCCCGAGCGCCGGGTTGCCGGCCACGATCGGCACGGGCCCGCAGCCCAGCGTGCGCCGGGCGATCTCGATGACGCGGCCGATGCTGCCCACGTGCGGCGCGCTGTCGAAGGTCGAGCAGACCTTGTAATGCACGATCGGGGCCACCTGCGCCAGCGCCTGCAGCAGCGGCGGCAGCGCCTCGTCCATCTCCGCAGGCGTCATCGCCCGCCCGTGGCCGGCCAGGCCGATCGCGTCGAGCTCGCCGAAGGCCTCCAGGCTGCCCGGCTGCGGGGGCTGCAGGAAGAGCGCGCAGCTCAGCCCTGCGCCGGCCAGCGCCTCCAGCGCGTCGGTCGACCCGGTGAAGTCGTCGCCATAGAAGGCCAGCCGCGCGCGGCGGGCCCCGGCCGTGGCGTGCCCGCTCACCCGCGCTCCCCGAAAGTCTCGAGCGCCGCGCGCAGGGCCGGCCGGCTCCTGGCGTAGACCTCCAGTGCCACCCCTTCGCGCGCCGCCTCCCAGGCTTCCCGCATGCTGGTCACTCCGGCTGCAATCCCCAGCGGATGCCCGATGATGCCGCCGCCGGCCACGTGCAGCACGTCCGAGCAGCCCAGCGCCGCGTACATGTCCGGCGCCTGCCCGGCCCACTGCCCCGAGGTGAACACGGGCATCGCCGGCTGCACCCCGGAAAACGGCGCCAGCAGCGCGCGGGCCGAGCGCGTCACGGATTCGTCGGGCTCCCAGAACTTGCTGCGCAGCCCGTTGACGTGAAGCTGATCGACGCCGGCCAGGCGCCAGATCTTCTGCATCGCGGTGAACTCGAAGCCCAGCCAGGGGTGGCGCGACCAGGCGCCCCAGCCGTGGCGATGGGCGTGGATGGGCAGCTCGCTGTAGCTGCGCAGGTGCTCCACGCCCGCCAGGCCCACGCCGTGGATGCACACCATCACGCAGCTGCCGCCGGCGGCCACCACCCTGTCGTGGCGCCGGCGCATGTCGTCCACGCTGCCGGAGATGTTCACCGCGTACATCGGCATGCGTCCGAGCCGGTCGGCGTGCCGGTGCAGCACCGGCATCACGGCCCGCAACCGCGCCTCGAAGGGCGCGTAGTCGGGGTCGGCGTGCAGCTCGTCGTCCTTGATGAAGTCGATGCCGGCGGCGCACAGCTCGTCCACGACGGCGGCCGTCTGCTGCGGCAGCATGCCGATGCTGGGCTTGATGATGCTGCCGATCAGGGCACGGCCGTGCACGCCGGCGTGCGAGCGGGTGCCCGGCACGCCGAAGCGCGGCCCCGGGAAGCGGGCCGCAAACGCCTGGGGGAAGTCCAGGTCCAGCAGGCGCAGCCCCGTGACCTCGCCCAGCTCGAACAGGTTGCCGGCGACGGTGGCCATCAGCGTGGGCAGGTTGGCGCCGATGTTGGCCACCGGGAAGGCCAGCTCGATGCGGCCGCGGTGCACCGGGCCGCGCAGGCCGCGCCGCTGCGCATAGGCACTGTGCAGCGCAGGCCGCTTCACGCCGGGCAGATGCTCGATGCGTGCGATGCGCGCGCGGGCGCGTTCCTTGAGCTCGTCGGTCTCGCCGGCCAGGCGCAGGAAGGTGCCGCTGGACTGCTCGCCGGCGATCACCTCGGCCACGCGCTCGATGGGCTCGCAGCTCTCCAGCAGGTAGGTGGCCCGAAGCTCGGTGCGTGCGGCCACGCCGGGCTGCATGGCGGGCTGCGCAGCCACCCCTGCATCCCAGGCCGGCGTGGTGTGCTCGTGGTCTGGAGTCATGCGAGGAATCGTAGAGGTGGCACCTGGCATCGCCAAGCGATATGATCTCGGCAGCCTGCGACGAAAGCTCACACCGTGCCCCTGCCCCGCAGCACGCCACGCCCCTCGCTGAACGCGCTGCGCGCGTTCGAGGCCACGACGCGCCTGGGCAGCATGAGCGCGGCAGCCGAGGAGCTCTTCGTCACCCACGGCGCCGTGAGCCGGCACATCCGCTCCCTCGAGGAGCAGCTCGGCCTGGTGCTGCTCGAGCGCGGCGGCGGCTCCACACGGCCCACGCCCGAGGGGCTGCGGCTGGCCGAGGGGCTGGCCACGGCCTTCCGCCTGATCCAGGCCAGCGTCGAGCAGCTGCGCCCCGGGCCGCTGACCCTGTCGTGCTCGTCGTCGATCATGATGCACTGGCTGCTGCCGCGCATCGGCGGCTTCCACCAGCGCCACCCCGATGTCGAGCTGCAGTTCAACCTGAACTACGACCGCATCGACTTCGTGCGCGACAACATCGGCCTGGCGATCCGCAACTCCTCCATCACGCCGCCGCCGGATGCGCGGCAGCGTGACCTGCTCGTCGAGTGGGTGGGCCCGGTGTGCGCGCCGGAGTACCAGCAGGCGGTGAGCCTGGAGGACCCGACTGCGCTGGTCGAGGCGCGGCTGCTGGCCACCAAGACGCGCCTGGAGGCCTGGGACGAATGGACGGAGGCCGCCGGCTACACCGGACCGCCCCTCGAAGTGGCGGCGCGCTACGAGCACTTCTACCTGCAGATACAGGCGGCGGTGTGCGGCCTGGGCGTGGCGGTGGTGCCGCGCATGCTCGTGCTCGACGACCTGCAGTCGGGCAAGCTCGTGGCGCCCTTGGGCTTCGTGCCCAGCCCGCGCAAGCTGGTGCTGTGGATCGCCCCGCACCTGGACGGGCGGGCCGACGTGGAGACGCTGGCGGCGTGGCTCGGAGCCGAGATGCGCGCCAGCGAGGTGCCCCCGCCCGGCCAGCGCATGCGGCCGGCGCGGGGGGCGGTGCCCGTCAGCGCGGCAGGCGGCGCACCCGCTCGATCTCGGCGTAGGCCTGCTTGACGAGGTCGGGGCCGACCGTCGCGGTGTACTTCTCGATCACGGGCTTGACCTGCTCGCGCATGCGGGCCCGCTCCTCGGGCGAGATCTCGTTGACCACCAGGCCCTTGGCCCTCATCTCGCCGAGCACGCGCGCGTCCAGGTCACGGCTGGCCTTGCGCTCGAACTCGCGCGCCTCGGCGCAACCGTCCTGCAGGATCTTGCGCTCGTCGGCGCTGAGCTGGTCCCAGAACTTGCGGCCCACGAGCACCACGCCCGGCCCGTAGATGTGGCGCGTGGCGCTGAGGAACTTCTGCACCTCGTGGAAGCGGCTCGTGTAGATGATGTTGTAGGGCGTCTCCTGGCCGTCCAGCGCCTTGCTCTCCAGCGCCGTGTACACCTCGGTGAAGGCCATCGGCGTGGCGTTGGCGCCCAGCGTGTTGAACACATCCACGAACACCGGGTTCTGGATCGTGCGGATCTTCAGGCCCTTGAAGTCCTCCAGGCGGGTCACCGGACGGCGGCTGTTGGTGACGTGGCGAAAGCCCACCTCCCAGTAGCACAGGCCCACGAGGCCGCGGTCCTGCAGCTTGCCCAGCAGCTGCGTGCCCACCGCCCCGTCGAGCACGGCGTAGGCCTCGCGGTCGTCGCCGAAGAGGAAGGGGAAGTCGAAGAGCGCGAACTCCTTGACGTTTCCCGCCACCGCGGCGGTGGAGACGAGCGCCATCTCGAGCACCCCGCCTTGCGCGGCAGAGATGGATTGCACCTCGGCACCGAGCTGGCCGTCGGAGTAGCCGCGAAGCTTCATCTTGCCGCCGCTGCGCGCGGCCACGATCTCGGCGAGCTTGTTCACGCCCAGCCCATAGGGGCTGTCCTTGGCCGTGACGTAGCTCAGCTTGATGTTGCGTTCCTTGATGTCGCCCGTCTGGGCGGATGCGCCAGCCACGAAGGCGGCGCAGGCGGCCAGGGCGACGAGGCGGCGGACGAGTGTGAAGGACATGAGGGTCTCCAGGTTCTAGGGCAGGGGTGAGGGACGCAATCGCGGTGCGCCGGCGCGTCAGCCGGCCACCAGCCGCTGCAGCGCCCCGCGCAGCGACTCGCCCACGGCCAGGCCAAGCTGGCGCGCGGAATCGTTGAGGTGGGAGATGACGCCGCACTCCCA
This sequence comes from Rubrivivax sp., assembly GCA_040400855.1. GTDB lineage: Bacteria > Pseudomonadota > Gammaproteobacteria > Burkholderiales > Burkholderiaceae_C > Rubrivivax. Next base: position 14,413 of record JBBAPJ010000005.1, on the reverse strand, counting down.
GGTGTCCAGCGAGTCGCCGATGCGCGCACTCGTGTGCGCCACCGTCCCGCCGGCCACACCGCGCGCCTGCAGCATGGACAGCGCGGCAATGCCCGCGCCGTCCTTGCCGCCGCCGGCGTCGTTGAAGAAGGCCGCCTTCAGCGGCACTTCCAGGGCGAACTCGCCCGAGCTTGCGCCACCGTGGGAGGCCGACACCACGATCGCCCCCGCATCCTCGGGCGCCACCTTGGTGATCGAGTCCATGATCAGCACGACCCCACCGGGCCCGCGCAGCACTTCCGTCTTGAGCATCGCCGGGCCTCCTGCCCTTGAGTGCAATGGCGGCCATCGTAGGCAGGCGAACCTGTCGCGGCAATGGACATGATTTCCGGTGGACGTGAGAAAAGCTCACGCAAAAACCGCTGCAAACAGCCCGTTCCCCGGCAAATCACCTCTCCCATGCGCTGGAAGGTGTGAATCCAGATCACACCCTTTCGATTTCAAATCGATCGCCACGGCTGGCCTGTGAAGCACCCTCACCCACAGAATCGACCGCCAGGGCAGACACGTCCGCCGGCCCGGCGGCACAGCCCGAGGGAGGCAGGAGATGGGGCTCTTTCCAGGCTTCGAGAGCCGGCGCGTGCGCGCCAACGGCGTGACGTTGAATGTCGTGGTGGGCGGCTCGGGCCCGCCCGTGGCGATGCTGCACGGCTACCCGCAGAGCCACGCCATGTGGCACCGCGTGGCCCCGCGCCTGGCGCGCCACCACACCGTCGTGTGCCCCGACCTGCGCGGCTACGGCGACTCGTCCAAGCCGCGCGGGCTGCCCGACCACTCCAACTACTCCAAGCGCGTGATGGCGCTGGACGTGGTGGAGCTCATGCGCAAGCTCGGCCACGGCTCCTTCCACCTCGTGGGGCACGACCGCGGCGCGCGCGTGGGGCACCGCCTCGTGCGTGACCACGGCCGCGCCGTGGTGCGCAGCTTCACGGCCATCGACATCGTGCCCACGCTGCACGCCTTCGAGTCGACCGACATGGCCTTCGCGCGGGCCTACTACCACTGGTTCCTGATGCTGCAGCCCGCACCGCTGCCCGAGCAGATGCTCGGCCCGCTGCTGCCGCAAGCCATCCTGGCCGGCAGCGCGCTGGGCGGACAGGGGCTGAGGGTCTTCTCCAAGGCTGCCCTGGCCGAGTACGTGCGCACCTTCGCCGACGCGCGCACCGTGCACGCCACCTGCGAGGACTACCGCGCCGCCGGCGGCATCGACCTGGACCACGACCGCGCCGACCTGGGCCGCAAGAGCGACGTGCCGATGCTCGTGCTGTGGGGCAGCCGCGGCACGGTGGGGCGCCAGTTCGACTGCCTGGCGGCCTGGCGCGAGGTGGCCCGGCACGTCAGCGGGCGCGCGCTCGAGTGCGGCCACTTCGCCGCCGAGGAGGCGCCCACCGAGACCCTGGCCGAGATCTCGGCCTTCCTGGCCCGGCACACCCCGGCTGCCGGCCTTTCCAACCCGCGCACGAGGAGACCCCGATGAAGCGCCGTTCCTTCACCGCCGCCGGCCTGGCCGGCACCACCGCGGCCCTGGCCCTGCCCGCGCAGGCCCAGTCGCAGCCCCGCATCCGCTGGCGCCTGGCCTCGAGCTGGCCCAAGAACCTCGACACCATCTACGCAGCGGCCGAGCAGGTCGCCAAGCGGGTGCGCGAGGCCACCGGCGGGGGCTTCGAGATCAGCGTGCACGCCCCAGGCGAGATCGTGCCCGCCTTCGGCGTGCTGGACGCCGTGCAGAACGGCACGGTCGAGTGCGCGCACACGGCCTCGGTCTTCTTCTTCGGCAAGGACCCCACCTTCGCGCTGGACGGGCAGATCCCCTTCGGCATGAACTCGCGCCAGATGACGGCCTGGATGAAGGACGGCGAGGGCCTGCCGCTGCTGCGGGAGTTCTACCGCGACTACGGCATCGTCAACTTCCCCTGCGGCAACACCGGCACGCAGATGGGCGGCTTCTTCCGCAAGGAGATCAAGAGCCTGGCCGACATCAAGGGCCTGAAGTTCCGCATCGGCGGCTTCGGCGGCGTGGTGCTGCAGCGCATCGGCGTGATCTCGCAGAACATCCCGGGCGGGGAGATCTACACGGCCCTGGAGCGCGGCACCATCGACGCGGCCGAATTCATCGGCCCCTACGACGACGAGAAGCTGGGCCTGCACAAGGTGGCGCGCTTCTACCACTACCCCAGCTACTGGGACGGCTGCGGCCAGATCACGATGTACGTGGGCGCCAAGGCCTGGGAGGCCCTGCCCAAGGAGTACCAGGCGATCTTCGAGGCCGCATGCGCCGAGGCGCACGTGGACATGCAGGCCAAGTACGACGCGCGTAACCCGGCTGCGCTCAAGCGCCTGGTGGCCGGCGGCGTGCAGCTGCGCCCCTTTCCGAAGGCGATGGCCGATGCGGCCTTCAGTGCCGCCGAGGAGCTCTATGCCGAGCTCGCGGAGAAGAACCCGCGCTGGCGCAAGATCCACGGCAGCTACGCGCGCTTCTGCAAGGACGCGATCATGTGGTCGCGCTTCTCCGACGGCGCCTTCGACAGCTACATGGCCACGACGCTGAACCGCAAGCCGGCGGCCTGAAGGCGGACAAGCCAGGCGGGCACGCTAGGCGGACAAGCTAGGCGGGCAGCTCCAGCACGAAGCAGCTGCCCCCGCCCTCGCGTGGCTCGCAGCGCACGCGCCCGCCGTGGCGCTGCGCGATCTGGCGCACGAGCGACAGGCCCAGGCCCACGCCGCCCTCGTGCTCGGCGTGGCCGGGCAGGCGGAAGAAGGGCTCGAAGATGCGCTCGCGCCAGGCCTCGGGCACGCCGGGGCCGCGGTCGCAGACCCGCACCTCGACGCAGGCGGGACCGGGCGCGGCAGCCGCGCGCAGCTGCACGAGCGTGTCGCCGCCGCCGTAGCGGCGCGCGTTCTCCAGCAGGTTGCGCACGGCCCGCCGCAGCAGCCGCTCGTCGCCCTGCACCACCGCCGCCAACGTCGCACCGGCCTGGCCCGCCTCGAGCTGCGCGCCCACGCGCGCGCACTCCTCGGCCAGCACCGCCGGCAGCGCCACCGGCTCGCGGCGCAGCACGTCCTCGCCGGCATCGAGCCGGCTGGCCAGCAGCACCTCCTCCACGAGCGCATCGAGCTCGGTGATGTTGGCGTGGATCTCGCGCTTGAGCGTCTCGCGCTGCGCGGGTGCGGCCTCGTCCAGGAGCGAGACGGCCATCTTCAGGCGCGCCAGCGGCGAGCGCAGCTCGTGGCTCGCATTGGCCAGCAGGCTCTGGTGCGAGCGCAGCAGGTCCTGCACGCGCGCGGCGGCCTGGTTGAAGGCCACCGCCACCTCGGCCACCTCGTCACGCCCGTCCTCGGGCACGCGGTGGTGCAGCGCCCCGGCGCCGAAGGCCTGCACGCCGAGCTTGAGCGCCTCGAGCCGGCGGGTGAGGCGGCGCACGACTGGCCAGGCGCCCAGCGCCACGGCCAGGAAGAGGCTGGCCAGCAGCAGCACGATGCCCAGGCCGCCACCGGGCAGCAGGCCTGGCGGCCCGAAGGCGAGCGGCCGCTCGATCGGCCGCATGGGCCCGTCCGGCCCGGCGCCCATCCCGGGCCCCATTGCGGGTCCGCGCCGCATCGCCCCGCCTCGCGCCAGCCACAGCGTGCGGCCGTCGGACAGGCGCATCGCCAGGCCGCGCCTGGCGCCCGCAGGCGCCTCGGCCTCGCGCCGCAGCCACGCATCCGAGGCGGCGATGCGCTCGCCCTTGTCGTCGTCCAGGGCCATCGGCAGCCGCAGCCGCTGCGACCATTCGCGCAGCGCCGCCGCCTGCTCCTCGCGCGCCGCAGTGGCCGGGGGCAGCGAGCGCTCGAGCAGGTCGGCCCAGGCCTCGGCGCGGCCCTGCGCGGCCGTCTCCAGGCGCACGCGCTCCTGCTCCACGTGGCGCTGCCACAGCCAGCCCGAGGCCAGCGCAAACAGCGCCATCACGGCCACGACCGTGAGCCAGATGCGCAGGTACAGCGATCGCACGGGCCCTGGCCTTCGCGCTCTCAGGCCGGGGCGGTGCCGGCGTGTGCAGCGTCCCGATCTTGGTCGCTGTCGATCTGGTCCTGGCGCCGCGCGAAGACGTAGCCGCTGCCGCGCACCGTCAGCAGCCGGCGCGGCGTCTTGGGGTCGTCCTCGATGACGGAGCGGATGCGCGAGACGTGCACGTCGATGCTGCGGTCGAAGGCCTCCATCGGATGGCCCTTGAGCGCGTCCATGATCTGGTCGCGCGAGAGCACGCGCCCGCTGGCACGCGCCAGCACCACGAGCAGCTCGAACTGGTGGCTCGTGAGCTCGCAAGGCCTGCCGTCCAGGCGCGCCTGGCGCGCGCCCAGGTCGATCGACAGGCGCCCGAACTCCAGCACCTCGTCGCCGGCCGGATCGGGCGCCGAGCGGCGCATCAGCGCCTTCACCCGCGCCAGCAGCTCCCGGGGCTCGAAGGGCTTGGCCAGGTAGTCGTCGGCGCCGATCTCCAGCCCGACGATGCGGTCCATCGGCTCGCCACGGGCACTGAGCATCAGCAGCGGCAGCCGCCGCGTGCGCGGATCGGATCGCAGCTCGCGCGCCAGATCCAGGCCGTCGCCGTCGGGCAGCATCAGGTCCAGGATCAGCGCGTCCACCGCCTCGCGCCGCAGCCGCTCGCGCCCGTCGCGCAGCGAGGCGGCCGCCTCCACCGTGAAGCCGTGGCCGCGCAGGTAGTCGCCCACCATCGCGACCAGGCGCTGGTCATCGTCGATCAGCAGCAGGCGGCTCCCCATGGGCGGCGCACGCAGGCCTGGCGCCCGCTCAGGACTTCGGCGCGAGCGACTCGCGCTCCCGGCGATGCCGCTCCATCATCTCGCCGCGGCGCCTGGCCAGGTCGGCCATCTGCTTGCGCTGGTCGGGCGTGAGCACGCGCGAGGCCTCCACCATCGCCTGCAGGTGGCGCCGGCTCGCCTGATCGTGCTGGGCCAGCATCTTCTGGCGCAGCGCCTCGGCCGCGGTCGCGTCCACGTTGGGCTGCGTGAACACGCGCTGTGCCTCGTCGCGCAGGGCGCGGCGGGCATCGCGCTGGGTGGCCAGGTCACGCTTGGCCGCACCCATGATCTGCTGGATCTGCGCGCGCTGCTCGGGGGTGGCCTTGACGGCATCGAGCATGCGAGGCGAGAGCATCATGCCCGGGCCCATCATGCCTTCGCCGCCACGCGGCCCCCCGTGGTGGCCCATGCCGTGGTGGCCCATGCCGCGCTGACCGCCGGGCCCGGGGCCCATGCCGGCGCCCGGCCCACTGGCAGGCTGCGCCCAGGCAGGTGCGCAAGCCGCCGCGGCTGCCAGCGCGAGCGCGGCCAGCCCGGCGGTCCAGCCGCCGTGAAGTCTCGAGGGACGATGGATCGTGTTCATGTCGGTTCTCCTGGTGGAGCAGGGTTTGGGATGAGCGTGATGCTGCGCCGCCCCCGTGTCGACCTCATGCAGCCCGGGTAAAGAAGCTTTTCGGCGCGGCGCAGACGTTGCGCACGCTCAACGCGCAGCCGGATCCACCCGCACCAGGCGGCGCTGCAGGTTGAAGCCCGCCTGGGCGCTGGCCAGCTCCAGCCGCAGCAGCACCCCGCTGGCGCGGTCCACCACCAGCACGCCGTCCACCCGGGTGCTGCGCTCGCCGAACTGCGCGTCGCCGAAGAGCTCGATCACGGCCGCGTCGAAGCGGCGCGTGGCAATCGTCTGCGGCCCCACCGCCACCACCTGCCCGCGCACGCGCGCACGAAGGCCCGGGTCCTCCGGGAGCGTGAGGTCGCCCGCCACCACCTGGCCCAGCGCCAGATCGAGCCGCAGCAGGTGCGGCCAGTGCAGCGTGCCGGGCGGTGCGCCGGTCACGTTGCCGGCGAAATCCTGGATCCAGCGACCGCCTGCGGCTTCGCCCGGGCCGTCTACCGAGAACTCCAGCACCTCGCGCCGCAGCGCCTCCAGCCGCAGCCCGAACTCGCGCCCTGCGCGCCGCGGGTCGCCGCGCTCCTCGTAGACGAGCCGCTCACCCAGCGCCACCGGCAGTTGCAGCGCCTGGCGCGCGGAAAGATCGGGACCCGCAGACGGGCACTGGCGCCCCACGGCCACGGCCTGCAGCACATCGAAGCGCCCCTTGAGCCGGGCGAGCTCCTCGGACTCCACGCCGGGCTGGCGCATCGTCAGCAGTGCTGGCCAGAAGACCGTCAGGCCCACCCCGAGGGCGATGATGTTGGTGCCTCCGCGCTCGTCCACGGCGTAGGCCACCTCGGCCGCACGGCGCTGCACCAGCAGCGCCTCGGCATCGAGCCGCTCGCAGTCCCAGCCCGCGAAGTCGGCCGGGTTCGTGCGCACCGGGCGCACATCGACCGAGCGGGTCGTGCAGCCGGCCGACACGAGCCCGAGGCAAGCCGCAAAGGCCGCAAGGGCGAGGCGGCTCTTCGGCGCACGCATGGCAGGCGAGAACTCCGGCCGGACTGGCATGGGGCCTAGTGTAGGCCAGCCCTGCGGCGCAAGCCCGGGCCGCCCGCGTGCCGCTTCAGAAGGGCAGCCCCACGTAGTTCTCCGCCAGCGAGCGCTGCGCCGCCTCGGAGGAGTACAGGTAGGCAAGCTCCACCTCCTGCAGCTTGCGGTCGTACTCGGCGCTGTGCGGGAAGGTGTGCAGCAGCGTCGTGAGGAACCAGGAAAAGCGCTGCGCCTTCCACACCCGCGCCAGCGCCCGCTCGGAGTACTGCTCCAGGCCCGAGGAGTCGCCCTGCAGGTAGTGCGCCACGAGGCCCTGGTAGAGGTAGTGCACGTCCGAGCCGGCCGTGTTCAGGCCTCGCGCCCCGGTGGGCGGCACGATGTGCGCGGCGTCGCCGGCCAGGAAGAGCCGGCCGTGGCGCATCGGCTCGGCCACGTAGGAGCGCAGCGGCGCGATCGACTTCTCGATGGAGGGCCCGGTCACCAGCCGGGCCGCGACCTCCGCGGGCAGCCGCCGCTTGAGCTCCTCCCAGAAGGCCTCGTCGGACCAGTCCTCCACCCGGTCCGTCAGCGGCACCTGGATGTAGTAGCGGCTGAGCACCGGCGAGCGCAGCGAGCACAGCGCAAAGCCCCGCTCGTGGCGTGCGTAGATGAGCTCGTGCGAGACCGGTGGCGTGCGCGAGAGCACGCCGAGCCAGCCGAAGGGATACACCTTCTCGTACTCGCGCAGCACGTCCTTCGGGATCGACTTGCGGCTCACGCCGTGAAAGCCGTCCGCACCCACGACGAAGTCGCACTCCACGCGGTGTTCCTGGCCCGCCTGGCGATAGGTCACGTGGGGGCGGTCGCCCGTGAGGTCGTGCGGCTGCACGTCCTCGGCCTCATGCACCACGACGCCGTTCATGCGGTCGCGCGCGGCGTACAGGTCACGCGTCACCTCCGTCTGCCCGTACACCACCACCGACTGGCCGCCCGTGTGGCGCTTCAGGTCCACCCGGTGCAGCCGGCCCTGGTCGGAGATGAAGAAGGCCTCGTGCACCTGGCCCTCGCGGTCCATGCGCTCGCCGCAGCCCGCCTCGTGCAGCAGCCGCGCGAAACCCTGCTCGAGCACGCCGGCACGGATGCGCGCGAGCACGTACTCGCGGCTGTGCTTTTCCAGCACCACCGTGTCGATGCCCTTGCGGTGCAGCAGTTGCGACAGCAGCAGCCCGGAAGGGCCGCCGCCGATGATGCAGACCTGTGTCTTCATGCCCGGAAACTCTCCTCGACACGCATTTTCCCCCCGAACGCCTGCGCCCACCGTGGGCACGGTGGCTGCGGCGCACGCGCCGCCCCGGGCGCCGTCCATGTCAAGATCGACCTTGCACGCACCCGGCAGCGCCAGGCGCCCCGGGATCGACTCGCCCAACCTCCTGCGAATCGCCATGTCTGCCCATCCTGCTTCCCACCCCGCCGGCCGCTCGCGCCGCCATTGCCTGGCCACCCTCGGGGCGGCCACCCTCGCCACCCTTGCCGGCGCGCTCCTCGCCACTCCCGCTGCGGCCCAGGCCGACTGGCCTGCGGCCGGGCGCACCGTCCGCCTCATCGTGCCCTCGCCCGGCGGCAGCGGCACGGGCGACACGATCGCGCGCATCTTCGCGGAGGAGCTCGCCAAGCGGCTGAAGACGACCTTCGTCGTGGACAACAAGCCCGGGGCCAACGGCAACGTGGGTGCCACGGCCGCGGCGCAGGCGCCGGGCGACGGCTACAACTTCCTCTTCTCCTGGGCCGGCACCCTGGCCGTGAACCAGGCGATGTACAAGCAGATGGGCTACGACTCGCAGCGCGACTTCCTGCCCATCGCGCTGCTGGCCGAAGTGCCCAACATCCTCGTCGTCACGAACGACCTGCCCGTGCGTGACCTCGCGCAGTTCAACGCCTACGTGAAGAGCAACCCGGGCAAGCTCAGCTACGGCTCCACCGGCATCGGCAGCAGCATGCACCTGGCCGGCGAGCTCTACTCGCGCGAGTACGGCGCGCAGATGGTGCACGTGCCCTTCTCCAACCCCGGCAACGCCACCACCAACCTCATCAGCGGCGAGCTGCAGCTGATGTTCCAGCTCATCCCCGGCATTGCCGCGCAGGTCAAGGCCGGGCGCGTGCGCGCCATCGGCGTGATGGCGCCGCAGCGCTCGCCCGCCCTGCCCGACGTGCCCACGATGGCCGAGCTCGGCGCGCCCAAGCTGATGTCCACCACCTGGTTCGCGCTGCTCGCACCCAAGGGCACGCCCGCACCCGTCATCGAGCGCATGAACGCCGCGGCCAACGAGGTGATCGCCGATGCGGCCGTGCGCAAGCGCCTGACCGACATCGGCGCGAGCACCCTGGGCGGCACGCCCAGGCAACTGGCCGACCACCTCGCCGCCGAGATCGTCAAGTGGGGCCGCATCGTCAAGGACGCCAACATCGAGGTGAAGTGAGGCCCGCGTGAGCACGCATCCGAGCCCCGGGCCGGGCTCTGCGCCCGGCCTCGAGCCGGGGCTGGCCGCCCTGGAGCGGCGCCTGGCCTGGGAGCTGGCCGCGCTGCAGCTGCCCGCCCCGCGCTGGACACCCGCGCTCGAGCGCGACGGCGAGCCGGTGGCCGATGTGGCCATCATCGGCGCCGGCATGTCGGGCCTGGCCCTGCAGGCGGCGATGCAGCACCGCGGCCTGGCCGTGGCCGTCTACGACGCCGCGCCCGAAGGCTTCGAGGGGCCGTGGGCCACCACGGCCCGGATGGAAACCCTGCGCTCGCCCAAGCAGCTCGCAGGCCCGGCGCTGGGCATCCCGTCGCTGACCTTCCGCGCCTGGTTCGAGGCCCAGTTCGGGGCGGCCGAATGGGAGGCCCTGGACAAGATCCCGCGCCTGCAGTGGATGGACTACCTGCGCTGGTACCGCCGGGTGCTGGGCCTGCAGGTGCACAACGGCCACCTCGTCACCGACATCCGGCCGCAACCCGACGCCCTCGTGCGGCTGCACGTTCGGGCCCCCGACGGCCGCACCCTGGTGCGCCACGCTCGCCGCCTCGTGCTGGCCACCGGCCGCGCCGGGCTGGGTGGCAGCTGGGTGCCCGAGTGGGCGCACGCCCTGCCCCGCACGCACTGGGCCCACTCCGCCGACGAGCTCGACCACACCCGGCTGCGCGGCCTGCGCGTGGGCGTGGTGGGCGCCGGCGCCTCGGCCATGGACAGCGCCGCCACGGCGCTCGAGTGCGGCGCGGCGCGCGTGCACCTGCTCGTGCGCCGCGCGGACATCCCGCGCATCAACAAGGGCAAGGGTGCCGGCAGCCCCGGCTTCGTGCACGGCCACGCCCGCCTGAGCGACGCCTGGAAGTGGCGCGTGCGGCGCTACATCCACGCCCAGCAGGTGCCCCCGCCGCGCAACAGCACGCTGCGCGTGTCGCGCCACCCCAACGCCTTCTTCCACCTGGGCTGCGCCGTGCAAGGCGCGCACGCGGACGGTCACGCGCTGCAGGTTCGCACGAGCGCCGGCCCGATCGAGCTCGACTTCCTGGTCTTCGCCACCGGCTTTGCCGTGGACTGGGCCCAGCGCCCGATGCTGCGCCACCTCGCGCCGCACGTGCGCACCTGGGGCGAGCGCTTCGAGCCGCCGCCCGGGCTGGAGGACGCCGAACTGCGCGCCAGCCCCGACCTCGGCCCCGACTTCGAGTTCCAGCCCAAGGCCGGGCACACGTGCCCGGGGCTGGATCGCATCCACTGCTTCACCTACCCCGCCGCGCTGTCGCTGGGCGTGATCACCGGCGACATCCCGGCCATCAGCGACGGCGCGCTGCGCCTGGCCACCTCGATCATCGGGCTGCTGTGGGCCGAGGACATCGAGCACCACTACGCCCGCATGCAGGCCTTCGCCGAGCCGGAGGTGTTCGGCGACGAATGGGTGGCCTCGCCGCTGCCCGCGCAACTGGAGCCCGCCAAGTGACGGATGTCATCGACCTCGCCGCCGGCCTCGTGCCCGGCTCGCGCGTGCACGCCGCGCGGCGCTTCCGCAGCACGGCCCTCACGCACACCCAGGCCAGCCACGACGCGCTGCTCTTCGACCCCGTGGAGGGCCTGACGAGTGCCGACCGGCTGCGCGTGGCGGTGGCCGTGTGCGAGGCAGCCGCTGCGCAGAGCCTGCTGGCGCACTACCGCTTGCTGCTGGCGAATGCTGCACCCGACCCGGCTGGCGCCGCCTCGGCGCAAGCCCTCGCAGCCGCCCTCGACTGGGCCCGCCTGCTCACCCTCGACCCGCGCCGCGGCGACCGCGCGGCGCTGCAACGCCTGCGCGAGGCGGGGCTCGGCGATCCTGCGATCGTGGCACTGGCCCAGCTCGTGGCCTTCCTGTCGTACCAGACGCGTGTGGTGGCCGGGCTTCGCGCGCTGGAGCAGGTGCCGGCAACTGCACCCGCAGCCGCAGCCACCGCTGCACCCGAGCCTGTGCGCGCCCCTGCGGCTGCGCCACCCTCCACCGCCCCCGCCGCCGGCCCCATCCGCATCAACGGCTTCACCAACGAGACCCTGCAATGGCACTCGTGGCTGCAGCCGCTGGACGTGGGCCAGGCCACACCCGAGCAGTTGGCCGTGCTCGACGAGAGCCACCCGCAGGCCCGCACCTCGGCCTACTACCTCACGCTCGTGCACCAGCCGCGCATGCTGCAGCACCGCTCCATCGCCTACAACGCGATCATGTACGCGGCAGGCGGCCTGCCGCGCGCGGAGCGCGAGCTCGGGGCGATGGTGGTATCCGTCACCAACGGCTGCGTCTACTGCACCTCGGTGCACGCGCAGCGCTACGCGCAGCTCGCGCGCCGCACCGACACCGTCGAGCAGGTCTTCACCGATCCCGCCACCGCCGGCAGCACGCCGCGCGAGCAGGCCATCGCGCGCTTCGCCCGCGCCCTCACGCTGCGGCCCGAAGGCCTGCAGCCCGCCGACCTGGCCCCGCTGCAGGCCCACGGCATGGGTGACGAAGACATCATCGACCTGCTGCACGCCTGCGCCATCTTCGGCTGGGCCAACCGGCTGATGCACAACCTGGGCGAACCGGCGCAAGAGCCCGGCTGAGCCCGATACAGGAGACTGCCATGCCCATCCCCCGTGCCGGCCAAGCCGCGGCCGCGAATGCCTCGGCTGTCACCCGCTGCCAGGGTCTGGCTGCCCGCCTGGGCATCGCGGCCATCGTGTCGATAGTCCTCAGTGCGGCCACCGCACCGGCCTTGGCATCGATCAGCGCGGAGGAGATTGCCCGCGCCACCTACCGCATCGAGGGCGAGACGGAGCGCCTGCGCATGCGCGGCGGTCGCTGGGAAGGCCCGCCCGCGGCGCCCGGCTCGGCCACCGTGCCCCGCGCGCAGGTCCACACCGACCTGGTGGCCCGCGGCGACCTCGACGGCGACGGTGCCGAGGAAGCCGTGGTGTTGCTCGAGCACGACCCCGGCGGCAGTGGTCGCTTCCTGTACGTGGCCGTGCTCACGCGCCGCGAAGGCCGGGTGGTGATGGCCGCCTCGCGCCTGGTGGGCGACCGGGTGCAGGTGCGCAGCCTGGCCCTGCGCGGGCGGGAGATCGTGCTCCAGGTGGTTCGCACCGGCCCGAGCGACGCCGCCTGCTGCCCGGGCGAACTCGCCACGCTGGCCTGGACGGTGCAGCGCCGCCGCCTCGTGCCCAGCGCCTCCATCGCGCCGGCCGGTCGCCTGAGCCCCGCCGTGCTGGACGGCACGCGCTGGGCGCTCGTGCAGTGGGCTCCCGGCGAGGCCGCCAGCCTGCCGCGCCCCATCGAGATTCAGTTCGAAGGCGGCCGCATCAACGGCAGCGCAGGCTGCAACCGCTTCTTCGCCTCGTTCGGGGCCGAAGGCGACGCGCCCGGCGTGGTGCGTGTGTCGCCGCCCGGCTCCACGCGCATGGCCTGCGAGGGCGAGGTGATGCAGGCGGAGACCCGCTTTCTCACGGCGCTCGGGGCGGTGGGCAGTTTCAGCTATCGCATGGGGCGCCTGGTGCTGACGAGCGGCCAGGGGCCCGGCGGGCTCGTGTTCGAGCGGCGCTGAGCGCCGCTGCATCGGCCCGATTGCCGGTCACCGCCACTGGCGCAGCACCAAGCCGAACGTGAACCGCCCCGAATTGCTGCTGTGGGCGCGCCTCAGCCAGGCTGCTGCCGGCGGCCCGCGATTACGTGCACTTCGCCCACGGCATCATCGGTGCGGTGATGGCAGGCTGGATGGTGGCCATCGTCGTGATCGCCCGCGGACCGTTCGTGGCCGGGGAGCGCCACGCCTGGATCGCGATCGCCTGGCCGCTGGGCTTCTGGTTCCCCATCGATGGTGGGTCGCTGTCGGGTCAGCGGTGCCCGGAACCGGCTTGTTCCAGGCGGTCCAGGATCTTCAAGGCAGCCCCGGGGTCGCCTCGTGCTGCCATGGCCTTGAAACGGGTTTCGGCATCAAAGCTGGCCAAGGCTTGAGCGCTGAGTTCCTCCATCAGCTTGTTCACGCTCAGCCCCCGGCTCCTGGCCAACGACTTCAGGCGTTCGGCGGTGCTGTCTGGGAGTCGGATGGTCAAAGTGCTCATGGGTACAACTCCAGGCATTGGGCGGGCGTCAGCACCCGCAGATCCTTCCAGATCAACTCTCCTCGCGCCACGTCTCGCACGTTGTGCGTGACGATGGCACAGGCGTTGGCTGCAACGGCCAACTCGATGAGATGGTTGTCGGCCTCGTCCGGGAGATTGGGACGCCAACCATAGTGGACCGTCACCCACCTGCCGCGCGCTGCCAAGGCCGCCAGCACATCCATTCTCTCGGCGCAGGTGGTGACCGAGGTCCACACATCCGCCCTCCCAAGCAGGTCCTCGTATTCCAGCCACAAGGCGTTACCGAACAGGGGGCGGTAGTGGCCGAGCAGTGCCTTGCGCAACACCGCCCTCGCCGCGCCGCCGTCAGAGCGCAAGGCGGCCACGAAGACGCTGGTGTCGATGACTATCTCGAGCATGCAATGACAGCATATATGCTGTCACTTTGCCCTGTCAACGGTCAGTCATGTCCGGCGAGCTTCGGGCCTTCAGGCGGGCACGATCGGGTTCAGGTGCACGCGGTCCCCGGGGGGACCTGACGCGTTCCCTCCGGGGCTCAGGGGGTACCCAGCAGGCGCCCCAGGAAGGCCACGTCTTCGAAGGCATTGCTGCCCGTCGGGCCGTTCCTCACCACAGTCAGCCCGCGCGAGGGAATGACGTAGAGCCGTTGGTCGTAAGCGCCTGCGGCCATCACGGTGTCGGCCGGAATGCGGGGATCGTCGAAGATCGGCTTGATCTCGCGGCTGTACTGGTTCTTGTTGTTGGCATCGATCACCTGGGCCAGATCGGCTGGCACGGGCTTCTTGAGCCACCAGTAGAAGCCATAGGCCGGGTGCGCGGCCGAGCTGGCGAACACCTGGTCGAAGTGGGTGCGCGACAGCAGCGCCTGCCCGCTCCAGCGGGCACTCATCGTGAGGCGCACGAACTCCCCGAACTTCGCCCAGTCCCGCGCCGTCACGTAGGCGCCGCCCGAGAGCTGTGGCCGGCCGTCGGCGAAGTTGGTGGCCCATCGGATCGAGCCCATGCCCAGCGGTGCGAAGAGCCTGCGCTCGAAGTAGGCCTGCACCGACTCGCCACCCAGGCGCCGCTCCAGCGCCAGGCCGAAGATGTTGGGGTCGCCGCTGTAGATGAAGGTGCTGCCCGCGGGGTACAGCACGGGTGCGCGCAGGTAGTCCAGCCAACCCGAGAGGTCGTTGAGCTCCTGCAGCCCGCTGCTCATCGTCAGCAGGTGGCGGTAGGTGATCTTCGACTTCGCAGCATCGCCCTGCCACTCGACGAGTGCGCGCTGCGCCACCGGCTCGTCCAGGCCGAACAGGCCCTCCGAGGCGGCGATCGCCCCGACCATCCCGGTGAAGCC
>JBBAPJ010000004.1:0-104288 GCA_040400855.1 Rubrivivax sp. | reverse complement strand
ACTCGCGCAATGTCCGCAAACACGCGAACGACATCCTTCGACTGTCCCAACTGCTCGCACCCGAGGTTCGCGTGCCGCTGGTGCCCCGGATCGCTCAGGACTTGAGCCGCTTCCTCGACGCTATCGAAGCCGATCCGTCGATCACACCAGCGAGCGTAGGAGTGCGCAGTTCCCTGAAGGACGTGATCGGCCGGATCGCGTTGACTTACTCGCTCGATCGGGGCGCTCAGCCGTGACGCGGACAGTGAAGATGGGCTGTTGACGGTAAGGAAATCGCGTGAAAATCAATGTCAGACAAGGGCTTAGCTCGTTCGATGACGGTACGATGCAAGCTGGTCGGAGGGTCGAGAGAGTAGGGCGGATGCGGTGCTTGGATGACCTCGAAAGACCCGATAGTCCTCGATAGATCCCGAAAGGTGCATCCCGCGCCGATCGCCCGGAAACCCGCGCCAATGCTGGACCTCCTCAAAGTGTCGGTAGTCCTGACGGTACAAACCGCGCTTCGGCGCGCCGCATCCAGTCTTTCCGAGGGATTGCCGGCACCGTTGGTGTTTGAGTGGGAGTGAGGCGTGGCCATGGGAGACATGGAGCCGACGAGCTTGGCCGCCACCGACGAGTGCGCCATGCAGCTGGCTCTCCAGCAAGCCCGCCTGGCCGAGCAGGCAGGCGAGGTGCCGGTGGGTGCCGTCGTCCTGGTGCGGGACCCTGCCTCGGCCACCGGCTGGCAGGTGGTGGCAACGGGCTACAACCAACCCGTGGGCGCGCACGATCCCACCGCACACGCCGAGATCGTGGCGCTGCGCGAGGCGGCTCGCCGCATCGGCAATTACCGGCTGCCTGACTGCGAGCTCTTCGTGACGCTCGAGCCCTGCGCGATGTGCGCGATGGCCACGCTCCACGCGCGGCTGCGTAGGGTCGTCTTCGCCGCACCCGACCCGAAGACGGGCGCGGCCGGTTCGGTGGTCGACCTCTACGCGCACGGCGGCCTGAATCACCAGACGCAGTTGCAAGGCGGCGTGCTCGCTGCGGACTGCGGCGAGTTGCTGCGAACGTTCTTTGCACGACGCCGCGCCGAGCAGCGGCTCGCACGGCGCCCCACGACAGACGAAGAGCCCACATGACCACCCTCACGATCTTTGCGCCCTCCGGCGCTCCCTCCAGCACGCGCCCCGCGCACCTGGCCGTGCGCAGGCTTCGAGCGCTGGGCTTCGAGGCGCGCCTGGACGAAGCCGCTCTGAAGCGCCACCAGCGCTTCGCAGGTGACGACGACAGCCGCCTGGGCGCGCTGCACCGCGTCGCACAGGAGGCGCCTTCGATCGCCATGGCCCTGCGAGGCGGCTACGGCATGACCCGGCTCCTGGACGGCGTGGACTGGAAGCGCATGGGCCTGAGCTGCGAACGCGGCACCCGCTGGGTGGGGTACAGCGACGTGACCGCGCTGCACCTGGGGCTGCTGGCGCACACGGGCGCGGTGAGCTGGGCCGGCCCCATGGCTACGGGCGACTTCGGACGTGCGCAGGCCGATGGCGGCCTGGACGACGTGACAGTGGACTGTTTCCGAGAGGCGATGTCGGGCGAGCTCGAGGCGGTGGGATTCCGGGTCCCGGAGGGGTTCGACGGCATGGAGGCCAGGGGCACGCTGTGGGGCGGCAACCTGGCCATCGTGTGCGCTCTGCTCGGCACGCGCCACTGGCCGGTCGTGCGATCGGGCATCCTCTTCCTCGAGGACGTGGGCGAGCACCCTTACCGCATCGAGCGGATGCTGCTGCAGCTGCACCAGGCCGGCGTGATCGAGCGGCAGAAGGCGGTGCTGCTGGGCAGTTTCACCGAGTGGGAGAAGGCCCCCAATGACCGCGGCTATGGCCTGAAGCAGGCCATCGAGACCCTGCGCGCCCGCACGCGCGTGCCGATCCTCACCGGACTGCCCTTCGGGCACGTGCGCACGCGGGTGACGCTCCCCGTGGGGCGCCGGGTCACGATGGCCGTGAGCGCACGCGACGCCTTCGTGGCCTGGGGGCGTTGAGCCTGGCCGTCGATGCGCCACCCGGAGGTGGCGCATCGACGGCACGGACTCAGCGCTTGAGCGCTTCGTCCAGGAACTTCAGCATCTGCTCGTACAGCGCGATGCTCGTCGCCTCCACCCTGAAGCCGTGCCCCTCCTCCTTGCCCACGAAGTAGTGCTTCACGGGGTTGCCGGCTTTCTGCAGGGCGTCGGCCATCCGCTTGGCCTGGGCCGGGGGAGTGCGGGTGTCTTCCTCCCCGACGTACATGAACACGGGCACCTTGATGCGCTCGGCATTGAAGACGGGTGACATTTCACGCACCAGCGGATCGTCGAAGTCCTTCACGCCCTGCACCCTGCGCCAGTACTCGACGGATGCCGGGTTGGCCGCGTAGTCGGCCTCGTTGCGCTGGAACTTGAGGTCCGTCACCGGCAGGCCGGAGATCGCACAGGCAAAGGGGCTCGTGGGGCGTGACGGGGCGTGCAGGGCCGCGTAGCCGCCGTAGCTGGCGCCCGAGATGCACATCCGTGCCGGATCCGCGAAGCCCTGGTCGACCGCCCACTTGGCCGCATCCTCATGGTCGTCCACCATCTGCTTGCCATAGGTGCCGAAGCCGGCGTAGTAGATGTCCGCGCCCAGCTGCGGGGTGATGCGGAAGTTCGGCAGCACCACGGCATAGCCACGGGAGGCCAGGATCTGCGCCTCTCGCGTGCCAAACGAGGAACCGAAGCGACCACCCTCCACGACGTCACGGGCGAACGGGCCGCCGTGGATGTGGATGACCGTGGGCAGGCGGGTGCCTGGCTTGTAGTCGCGTGGCAGCACGTAGTAGGAGGGGATCTCCAGGCCGTCGCGGGTCTTGAGCCTGAACGGGCGGACCGGCGCCAGCTTGCCCTCGAGCCAGGGGCGCGCAAAGCCGATGTCCTCCAGCGCACGTTTCTCGGAGTCGAACAGCAGGAAGCGGCCCGGGGAGGTGTCCGAATAGGAGCTGACCAGGAAACGCTTGGAGCGGCCCGTGCCGTAGAAGACGTTGGTGCGGTTGGGAAGCGTGGCATCCAGCGTCGCCTGGATCTTGGCGTAGCCTTCGTCGAGCCACACGGTCTCCTGCTTGTCGCCGTCCACCCGGATGCCCACGAGCTTGCCCGTGCCTTCCTCGCCGCCGAACACGAGGCTGTTGAGCAATTCGCCGTTGGGCGCTGCGCCGAGGTCGTACTGCGGGTGCTGGGCGATCATCTCGACGACCTTGCCCTGGTCCGGGTCGTACTTGAAGATGGCCATGTTCCTGCGGCCTTCGTTGCTCGCGATGTACAGGTGCTTGTTGTCGGGGTCGAAGCTCAGCGGCACGAAGGCTGGTGGCTTGGACGCGTCGTAGCGGGCGATCTCCCGCCAGGGTGCGTCGGCGCCGGCACGGTAGAAGATGACTTGCTCGATGCTCGCGCCGCGTGCCCTTGCCACCGCCACGCGTGGCACGAGCTTGCCGTCGAGGAGCCAGCGCTGGATCCGGTCGCTCGGGCGCCCGGCGGTGATCAGGCGGTAGCGGCCGTTCAGCAGGTTGATGCGGTAGAGGTCGAAGGAGTCGTCGTTGCTGACGACGGCCGCGACGATGATCTCCTCGGTCGTGCCGGGGATGGTGGCCACGGGATCCATGAGGAAGAACCCACCGGTGCCGGCGCGGTTCATCTGGCGCGCCGTCTTGGCCAACTGGAACTGCTCCTTGCCGTCGCGAGACACGACGAACAGCCCGCCCGATTGCGGGGACTCCTGTCCGCTGGGGGCGTTGAGCTGGATCGCCCGGAAGAGGATCCTGTCATTGCCCACCCAACGCAGGCTGCCCACGTCGATGTTGTTGTAGTTGGTCAGCGCGGTGGCCTTGCGATCCTCGAGGTCGATGACAACCAGGTTCAGGCGGCCCGAGATCGACGAGGTCGTGGCCAGGTACCGGCCGTTGGGCGAAGCGGCCATATCGGTCAGGGCCGCACGCTTGAAGAAGTCGGCCAGGGGGACAGGGCCAGTGGAGGGGGCTGCAGCGGCCTGGGCGCCAGCCTGGGCCGGCAGCCAGGCCACCAGGGCGGCCAGAATCGAGGCGGCAAACGCCCGCAGGATCGAGGAGGAGGGTGTGACTTTCATGGTGCGCAGTGTAGGTCCCCTTGGCAGGCCCGTATCGCGTTGTGGTTCATCAGAGGGGCGGAGCAGCCGTCACGTTACCCGCCCGGCCCCGCGGTCGTTAAATCTTCCGCGACGAACGGCCTGCTCTGCAGCGCGGACGGCATCCTGCGTGGATGAGTGGCGCCCACCCGGGCGCGACCTGCCGGGTCGTGTCAGGGCTTTCGGCCGGAGAGTACCCAAGCCACCTGGCCAAGCGGCGAGTCGAGCCTGCTCACCAGGACCTGGCGCAAGCCGGCCCGAGTGAGCCCGGCTGCAAATCCCGTCAGGCCCGCCTCGTCGAGGGCGGCTGAGCGCATGGCCCGCAGGCGCGTGCACTCGGCCTCGTACGCGCCTGCGCGCTGTGCCAGGATCGCCAGCGCCTCGTCGAGGCGGCCCTCGCGAACCAGTCCGGTCAAGGCGGTGATGCCTTGCAGCATGTCCACCAGCGGCGCGCTGCGCGCCCGGGCGGCCTCCATCCGGGCCTTGAGGGCGTTGACCGCCTGGTTGTACGCGTCGCGCACATCGATCCCGTGCATCATGCGCTCGAGTGGGTCGGCGGGGGCGCTGGCCATGGCCTGAAGCATGGCAGCCGCGCGCTCGAACAGCCGGACTTCGCCCAATGCGTGGCTGATGTCGGCAAGGTGGGCTGACGCGGCGCGATCGATCACCGAGTCGCGTGCGTGGACGACTGCGTGCAGCCGCGCTCCTCCGGCAAGCCAGGACCAGCAGGCTTCGGCTGCCGCCTCCTGCGCCACGTACTCGAGGCCGAAGTTGCCCAGCACGGCGTCCACGCCGCCCGCGGGAGGCATCGCGTCGGCGAAGTCCTCGCCCGTGCGCAGCGTCAGGCGAACGCCGGGCAGGCTCTGCCTGCCCGCCGGCCAGTCCGCGGAGTCGATGCCGATCCAGTGCACGCCTGCCAGCGCCTCCCGGGCGCGGGCTGTCAGCATGCGCGGCAGCACGGCGGGCCCGCTTCCGACGTCTGCAACCGTGACGCAGCCCGTGAGCCAGGGCAGCTGCTCGAGCCAGTGTGCACGCAGGACTTCTGCCACGGGGTCGTCGGCCTCAAGGTCGATGGCTCCGCGGTCGCTTTGGGCCCACAGCGTGGACCAGGGATCAGTCTTCAGGCAGGGCCTCCATCCGGGTGATGGCCTCGATGATTGCGCGAAAGGCCGCGCGCTCGGGCGGCGTGAGCTCGGGATGCCAGGCGTCCATCAGGAGGATGCCCCGCGGCCGGTCGGCTGGATTCTCGGCAGAGTGCTCGAAGGTGTCGTCGAAGACGAGTGGCTCGCCCTCGCGCCAGTGATGACGGCCGACGCCCGTGAGTTCCAGGTGGCAGCCAGGCGGCACCTGAAACGGGATGTGGATGACAACGCGCGCGTTGGTCACGCCGTGGTGAGGCTCGATGCGGGTGTGCGGGCGCAATATCGAGAAGCACACCTCAGGCGCCTGGCCGTCGATGCGGCACAGGTCCAGCGAGTCGAGCACGGCGCTCGTATACGGGAAGCGCCGGTGATTGAGGTCATATCGGCGCCCGTGGCGGAAGAAGAACAGGGCATCCCAGGAAGAGCCAGCAGGGCCAGACACGTAACCATCGTTGCCGGGCTCGTGAGCCATGCCCAGGAAGGGCTCGATTCCCTGCTCGTCTGCCATGGCGGACTGGAACTCAGCGCGCATCTGGGGATAGGCCTCCAGGAGCGGTGCCACAAGCGGATGCACGGCCGGCTCCAGGAAGCCGCCGCTGCGCAGCCCCGGGATGAACATGAGCTTCGGACGCTGCGTCGGGTGACTGGAAAAAACGCTCGCCTTGCCGAGATAGCCCGCCAGCGCACGATCGATGCGCAAGAGAGCCTTTGGATCGTGTGCGCGGCGGATCTCCGAATAGGCGTCCTGCAGGTATTCCGCGCGCAGTTCGCTCATCGCGGCGACCCGGGCCGACCACTGTTCGGCACCGCCGAGATCCAAAGCTTGGAGTGCTTCGGCATCGACGCCAGCCGTCACCCGTCGCGAGGCTTGGTGCCAAGCGTGAAGCGTATCCAGCCGACGGCCGGCTTGCTCGGACAACTGGGCCAACAGCATCCAAGCCTCGGCGGGACCGTCACGTTCGCGAACGAGGGCATCGGCAAGCGCACCCACGATCAGGTCGCGCTCACTCGGGGACGCCAGGGCACGCGCGCGCAACGTTCGCAGCGCCTCGCTGCGGGCTGCAGGCGTTTTAGCTGCCGCCCCGGATCCATCGGTACCCCGCGCGAGCAGCTGAGTCGTCAGGACCTCGGTTGGCGGATGGTTTGGGGTTGTCATGGAACAGTGCGAGGGTGCCTACGCGTCCGCCCGACCAAAAAACAAGGGCTCCGAAGAGCCCCTGGCTGACCTCACGCTCCAGCCCGGTCTGGGCTGAAGCGTGGGGTGGTCGTACGTACTGCCGATCCAGTAGACGTCAGAACGCTTGCTGGACGCGGAAGTAGACCTGGCGGCCCAGTGCGTCGTACAGATAGAAGTTCCAGGGACGACCGTCGTAGCCGATCAGCTCCGGCATCTTGCCCTCGAGGTTGACCACGCCTACGGAGAGAGTCGTCCTCGTCGGGTGCCGATAGGTGACTGCCAGATTGGCTGTCGTGTAGGCCTTCGTCAGGGACGTCCCTTCGCCGTTCTTGTCAATATGGTTGATCGCCAGATTCGTCGAGAAGCGGCCGTACGTCCAGGTGTTGGACAGGTTGAGGCGCATCTTGGGCGAGCCCTGGGTGCCCACCAGGTTGTCCCCGTCGTTGATCGTGTACTTCTCGACCATGCTCACCGTCAGGTTGTTCTGCAAGCGGCCGAAGGTGCCCAGCTTGAAGTCGGTCTTGGCGGAGAGATCGTAGCCGGCCGTCTCGATGTTGCCTTCGTTGATCGAGCCGCGCGTGATGTTCGTGATCTGACCGTTGGCCGGATCACGCGTCACGGAGAAGGCTGCAGGAACGGGGCCAAGCGACGGATTGGCCAGACGGTTCAGAATCGTCTGGGCACCCATCGTGGTGATGCGGCCGTTGATCTGGATGTTGTAGGCGTCCAGCGTCAGGCTCAGCCAGTTCGTCGGATCGAACACCACCCCGAAGCTGCTTTGCTTGGAGGTTTCGGGCTGCAGGCCGGGGTTGGCGATGACCGTGGCATCCACCTGGATCGACACGAGCTGGCGCGAATCCGGCACGCCGTCGCCGTTGGTGTCGCCACACTGCACCGGCGTGCCGCCAAAGGCACGGCAGGTGCGGAAGTCGACGACCGAGTCGGCCGAGAAGGAAGGCTTCTGCGTGAGCTGATCCAGCGACGGGGCACGGAAGCCCTCACCCATCGAGCCGCGCAGCGTCAGGTTCTTCATCGGACGCCACTTGGCGGCGATCTTCGGCGAGAAGGACTTGCCGTTACCACCGGGGCCATTGATGTACTCGTCCTGACGGCCTGCCAGCGACAGCTCGAGATCCTTCGTGACCGGCACACCGACCTCGAAGAACACCGAGTTCACATCGCGCGAGCCGGCTGCCGAGTTGCCGGCAGATCCTTCGATGATGCCCGCTTCGGACTGTGGATCGTAGAGGTCGGCGTAGGTTTCCGAGCGGCTCTCGAAGCCCACGGCACCGGTGACGGTGCGGCCCTGGATCTTGAAGAGATCCATGGTGGCCATCGCGTACATCTCCTTGGAATCCCAAGTGCTGTTACGCGAGATCGTCGACTTCACGCCGTTGAGCACGGAGGCGGGGTTGCCAAAGGGGTTGAAGATGTTGTAGCTGCCGTTGGTGATCGCGGCTTCCAGCAGCGGGCGCACGATGTAGTTCTGGCCCATCTCCTGATAGCGGTACTTCTCCGAGCGGAAACCGACATCGATGTCGACCGTCTTGAAGAGGCGGCCCTTCACGCCTACCAGACCTGAAGAGATCGTGGCGTCCGATGTGCTGTCGCGCGGGCCCGCAGCGGCCATGCGATGGCGCAGCGTCAGGCCGGTCGGGGCGGCCGCAGCCAGACCCGGCACAGCGGCCGTGATGGCCAGGTAGGCCGGGCTCGTCGGACGCAGCAGGACAGATACTGGCGTGGCGGCGTAGCGACCGAAGGTGTTGACGTTGGAAATCGTCGTGGAGGCGTAGGCCGACCAGTCGTCGTTGATGTTGAACTCGCCATTGGCGAACACCGACCGGTTACCGTACTGCGCCTCGTTGGCCGCGCTGGCATTGAAGTTGAACGAGCAAATGGCGCCGGACACCCAGAAATCGTTCTTCGTGCAGTCGAAGCCCGGGACGGCCTGGAAGCCGACGCCGGGGCGGAAGTAGTTGTTGCCGAAGGTCGAAAGGCCCACCGTGCCGCCGCCAATCTGGTTGCGCGTGTAGATCATGTCGCGCTTGTTGACCGAGACGCCGGCAAACAGGCGGCCCTTGGCGCCCGAGGCGCCCATCAGCAGGGAGCCTTCCTTCGTGTCGCCGCCCGTCACCTCGGGGTTGCCCTCGCCGTAGGTCGCTTGCAGGCCGTTGAAGTTCTTGCGCGTGATGAAGTTGATCACGCCGCCGATGGCGTCCGAGCCGTACACGGCCGAGGCACCGTCGGAGAGGATTTCGACGCGCTCGATGGCCGCGAGCGGGATCTGGTTCAGGTCCTGCGAGGAGGCGGCGAACGGCGCCTTGGAGATCCGGCGGCCGTCGACCAGCACCAGCGTGCGGTCCGAGCCCAGGCCACGCAGGTCGATGTCAGCCAGCGCCTGCGCCGAGCTGCCCGACTGGGGCTTGAAGTTGCCGAAGGACGAGAAGGTGATGTCTCGCATCAGCTCGGCCACCGAGTTCTTGCCGCTGGCCTCGATGGCGGCGCGGTCGATCACGGTGATGGGCAGGGCGCCTTCGGTCTCGGCGCGCTTCAGGCGCGAGCCGGTGACTTCGATGCGCTGGTCAGCTTGCGCGCCGCTTTGCTGGGCCTGCGCGGCCGGCAGCAGCGCCAGGCCACCGAAGGCCAGGGCGACGGCCTTGGCGATGGTGGAGGGCTGAATCTTTCGAGTGGTGGCCATGGTTTCCTTCCGAGTGCAACGCCCACTGAGGGGCGGGAAATCTTGCTTCCGAGCGCGCACGCTCATCAGCCTTTTTCAGACGAGATGAGTGTCTCGCCGCCCACGCCAATTGACACACAAGGGTTTCCACTTATCTGTCTGCAATTGGCAACATCCCCAGGGGTGCTTGGCACCAAATCGGTGCGAGCATCCGCCCCGTCCAAGCTGCCCTCAGGCAGGGGCGCGACGCTCTCGCGGCGGGATGGGACGGATCGGAGGGGGACCGATCCCTCAGCGAGGTGCCAGGCGGATCGCCCCGTCCAGCCGGATCACCTCGCCATTGAGCATGTCGTTCTCGACGATGTGGCGCACCAGCTTGGCGTAGTCCAGCGGGGTGCCCAGGCGGCTCGGGAACGGCACGCTCGCCGCCAAGGCGTCCTGCACCTCCTGCGGCATGCCGAACAGCATGGGCGTGCCGAAGATGCCGGGGGCGATCGTCATGTTGCGGATCCCGTTGCGCGCCAGGTCGCGGGCAATCGGCAGCGTCATGCCCACCACGCCGCCTTTGCTGGCTGAATAGGCAGCCTGTCCGATCTGGCCGTCGTAGGCGGCCACGCTGGCCGTCGAGATCAGCACGCCGCGCTCGCCTGTCGGCTCGGGCTCGTTGCGGCACATGGCCTCGGCGGCCAGGCGGATCATGTTGAAGCTGCCGATCAGGTTCACCGTGACCGTCCTGGCGAAAAGGGCCAGCGGGTGGGCCCCGTCCTTGCCCACCGTCTTGGAGGCGGTGGCGATGCCCGCGCAGTTCACGAGCCCCATCAGCTTGCCCATCGCCAGGGCGGCTGCCACCGCCGCCTGGCCGTCCGCTTCCTGGGTCACGTCACAGCGCACGAAGCGGCCACCGATCTCTGCGGCCAGTGCCTCGCCCCGCTCCTGCTGCAGGTCCGCGATGACCACGCGCCCGCCCTGGGAGGCAAGCATCCGTGCCGCGCCCTCGCCAAGCCCCGAGGCGCCTCCGGTGACGATGAAGACCTTGCCTGCAATATCCATGGCGATCAGCTCCCCAGGGCGGCCAGCGCCCGTGCCGTGATGTCCTCGACGCTGCCGAGGCCCGAGATGCGCGCGTAGCGCGGGGCGGAAGCGTCGCCCGAAGCCGCCCAGGACGAGTAGTAGTCCACCAGCGGGCGCGTCTGGCTGTGGTACACGGAAAGCCGCTTGAGCACCGTCTCCTCGCGGTCGTCGTCGCGCTGGATCAGCGGCTCGCCCGTGACGTCGTCGAGCCCCGCCACCTTGGGCGGGTTGAACTTGACGTGGTAGGTGCGGCCGGAAGGCAGGTGGGAGCGGCGCCCGCTCATGCGTTCCACGATCTCGCTGCTGGGCACGTCGATCTCGAGGACGGCGTCGAGGTGCACGCCTGCAGCCTTCAGGGCGTCGGCCTGCGGGAGGGTGCGCGGGAAGCCGTCGAACAGAAAGCCCGCGGCACAGTCGCTCTGGGCGATGCGCTCCCGCACCAGGCCGATGATGAGGTCATCGCTCACGAGGCCGCCGGCATCCATCACCTGCTTGGCGGCCAGCCCGAGCGGCGTGCCGGCCTTTACCGCGGCGCGCAGCATGTCTCCGGTGGAGATCTGCGGGATGCCGAAGCGCTTGCACAGGTAAGCAGCCTGCGTGCCCTTGCCGGCCCCCGGGGGGCCCAGAAGAATCAGTCGCATCGGTGTCTCCTCCCGGCCTTCGTCGGTGTGCGTGCGCCGGTCGGGTCAATTATGACCCGCTGGGTCGGCACGAAGCTTTCAGCCCTGTGCTTCCCGCTCAGGCCCCGGCTCCTGTGACAGCAGGGCCCGGACGCGGGCCAGGTCCTCCGGCGTATCCACGCCGGCCGCGGGCGCTGCGTCGGCCACGTGCACGGCGATGCGTTCGCCGTGCCACAGCACGCGCAGCTGCTCCAGGGCCTCCACGCGCTCCAGGGGTGCCGCCGGCAGCTGGGGAAAGCCGCGCAGGAACCCCGCCCGGTAGCTGTACAGGCCGAGATGACGCAGGGGCTGGGGGTCTGCGGGAAGGGCCTCGGCCGAGGGGGCATCGCGCCAGAGCGGCAGGGGCGACCGGCTGAAGAGGAGGGCGCGACCGTGGGCATCGAGCACCACTTTCACGACGTTCGGGTTGCGGTAGTCCCCGACATCGTGGATCGGATGTGCGACCGTACCCATCACGCAGTCGGGGTGCTCGTCCAGGAGGGATGCACAGCGCGCGAGCAGCGCAGGCGGCATCAGGGGCTCGTCTCCCTGCAGGTTCACGACGATGTCCGAGCCGTCCAGTCCCAGCAGGCTGCAGGCTTCGGCCAGGCGGTCGCTGCCACTGGCGTGGTCGACGCGCGTCATCAGGGCCTGCACGCCGTGGCGCTCGCAGGCCTGCACGACCTGGGGGTCGTCGGCTGCGACGACCACGCGCAACGCTCCCGCTCGCTCGGCCTGGCGTGCCACCCGGACCACCATCGGCAGGCCGCAGATGTCGGCCAGCGGCTTGCCGGGCAGCCGCGTCGAGGCCAGCCGTGCCGGAATCAGGATGCTGAAGGCCGGCCGGCTCATGTGCCGGAAGGAGTCGGCGCGGCTGCGTCCAGGCTGCGGGCCTCGCCCTCGAGCAGCGTGGGGATGCCGTCGCGGATGGGAAAGGCAAGGCGGTCGGCAGGGCAGGCCAGCTCCGCAAGATGCCCGGCCTCGTCGTGCAAGGCCTGCAGCGGGCCCTTGCATACCGGGCACACGAGCAGTTGCAGCAGGCGGGAGTCGAGGGTCATCGTTCGCAATCCAATGCGCTCAGGCAGGGCGGCCTCATCGGCCCGCAGGGCCCCGGGCAGGCAGCCGAGCCAGCACCTGGGCCAACGCCTCTTGCGGGAACTCGAAGTCTAGCGGCACGACGTGGATGCGCCCGGAATCAGGGTGGGTCGGGGGGAGCTTCACGGCGTCCTTCTCGGTCACCAGCACCATCGCCTGGCCGCGCGGCCAGGGGACGGTGTCCCAGGTCGCGTGGTCAGGCAGCGGCAGTCGCAGGATCCGCACGCCGGTGGCCTCGAGCATGCGGAAGAACCGTTCGGGCTCGGCGATGCCCGCGGCGGCTGGAATGGGCTCACCGATCGCCGGCCAGGGCTCGTGGCCGGGCCCGAATTCGCCGCGCCACCATGAACGAAGCGGGATGGGTGGGCGCAGGTTCCTCTTCAGGATGGCGCCGGGCCAGGCGGTGGTCGGCGCTGGGGCGTTGTAGACCACGACTGCCTGGGCAGGCGGCATCACGGGCGGCCGCTCGCGCAGGGGGCCGGCGGGCAGCAGCCACCCGTTGCCCAGGCCGCGCTCGTCGAACACGACCACCTCCACGTCCCGGGCCAGGCGCAGGTGCTGCAGGCCGTCGTCGGCCACGAGCAAGTCCACGTCAGGATGGGCGGCACACAGCGCGCGCGCAGCAGCCACCCGGTCCACGCCCACCCAGACGGGTGATCCGGTGCGGCGACGAATGAGCAGCGGCTCGTCGCCGCACGTGCGGGAATCGTCGGAGAGGGACACCGGGCGGGGGTCGTGCCGGGCACTGCCGTAGCCGCGCGAGATGACCGCTGGCGTCCAGCCTGCGGACTTCAGGGCCTGCACCAGGGCGATCGTGGTGGGCGTCTTCCCAGCTCCGCCCACCACGAGATTGCCTACCACCACCACCGGCACGGGCGACCGCCTGGCACGCAGGAGGCCGAAGCGGTAAGCGCCGACACGCGCACGCAGCAGCAGGGCGTAGACGGCCGCCACGGGAGCCAGCAGGGCGCCGAGCCAGGCGTGCTGCCCGCGCCACCAGCGGGCCTCCAGCAGGCCGCGCAGGCGCACGTCAGTTCGCCGGAGCGCTGCGCTGCGCGGCGAAGGTGAGGCGCCCCAGTCCGGCGCGTCGCGCGGCCTCGAGCACGTTGATCACCGACTGGTGGGCTGCAAGTGCGTCTGCCGACACGATCACCACGGCATCCGGGCGGCCCGCCGCGGCGGCGCGCAGCGCCGCGGAAAGCGCCTCGACGCTGCGGCCCTCCAGAAGCTGACGGTCCACGGCGAAGCGACCGTCGCCGGACACCGAGACCACGATCTCCGCCGGGGTCTGGCGCAGCGCATCCGCCTGGGCCGATGGCAGCGTGAGCTGCAGCTCGGTAAAGCGCGCATAGGTGGTCGACAACATCAGGAAGATGAGTATCACCAGCAGCACGTCGATGAAGGGGATCAGGTTGATCTCTGCCTCGTCGGCGGGCGGACCGTCCGGGCCGAACTTCAAGACGAGACTCCACGCAGGGCCTGGAGGCGGCGCAGCTGCGCGGCCATTCGCTCGGCGCCCAGTTCCAGGGCCAACCGGTACGTGTCGACCCGGCCCCGGAAGTAGCGGTGGAAGAGCAGGGCCGGGATGGCCACGAGCAGCCCGAAGGCAGTGTTGTAGAGAGCCACCGAGATGCCGTGCGCGAGCTGCTGCGGGTTGGCACCGACCGTGCCGGGGGCCTGGGCCGCGAAGATCTCGATCATGCCCACCACGGTGCCGAGCAGCCCCATCAGCGGCGCGGCGGTGGCAATGGTGCCGAGCGCGGTCAGGTAGGTGCCCAGGTGGTGCATCGCCTCGCGCCCGGCCTGCTCGAAGGTTCGATCCAGGTCGGCCGCGCTGATGCGGGGTTCGGAGGCCACCGCGCGCAGCCCGGCGGCCAGCACCCGGCCCTGCACCGAGCTGGCCGCCAGCGCGTCGACCACGGCCTGGGCGGGCAGGGCGTCGCGCGTGATCGACATCACCTCGTCCACGAGCCCGGCGGGTGCCACGACGCGGTCGCGCAGCGCGAGTGCACGCTCGATGACGAGCGCAAGCGCCACCACGGAGGCGGCCAGGAGTGGCCAGATGGGCCAGCCGGCGGCTTGTATGATCGAAATCAAGGGTGTGCTGCTGCATCGCCGCGCGCGGGTATGGCGACGGCTGTGCTGGATTATCGGCCATCGCCCCGGCACGTCCGGGCACCACAGGGAGGTGGGTCTTGGAAGCTCGGGAGGGCACCGCGGCGGGCGCCATGGCCTGGAGCGTCGGGGCGCTGCTGCTGGCGGTATCGGATGCGCTGGCGGCCAGGCTTGGCGCGGTCACGGTCCGGGGCGAGATCTCGGGGCTGAGCCGGCCGGCGAGCGGGCACGGTTACTTCACGCTGAAGGACGCCTCGGGAGCCGCCGCGACGCTGCGCTGCGTGATGTTCAAGCGAGCGCTCGGGATGGTCGCCTTCGCGCCCGCTGATGGACAGCAGGTTCAGGCGCGCGGCCGCCTGGCGATCTACGAGCCGCGCGGCGACCTGCAGTTCGTGGTCGAGTCGCTCGAGCGCGTCGGAGCGGGCTCGCTCTACGAGGAGTTCCTTCGGCTGCGCGCGCGGCTCGAGGGCCAGGGGCTGTTCGACCCTTCGCGCAAGCGGGCTCTGCCTGCGGACCCGACGACCCTGGGAATCGTCACGTCGCTCGGCGCTGCCGCGCTGCGCGACGTGCTGGCCACGCTCGCGCGCCGCGCGCCCCACGTGCGCGCGATCGTCTACCCGAGCCTGGTCCAGGGCAGCGAGGCTCCGCCTGCGCTCGTGGAGGCCTTGGGCCAGGCGGCGCAGCGACGCGAGGTGGACGTGCTGCTGCTGGTGCGGGGAGGAGGCTCCCTGGAGGATCTCTGGAGCTTCAACGACGAGCGCGTGGTGCGTGCCGTCGCGGCCTGTCCCATCCCGGTCGTCTGCGGGGTGGGGCACGAGACGGACGTGACCCTGTGCGACCTGGCTGCCGACCTGCGCGCGCCAACGCCAACCGCAGCGGCCGAGCTCGCCGCGCCTGCGCGCCTCGAGCGGCTGGGCCATGTGGAGGCGCTCGCCGCCAGGCTTGTGCGCGCCGGGCGTACGCGGCTGGATCGGTGGGCGCAGGGGCTGGATCTGCTCGGCCACCGCGTCTCGAGGCCGGCCGCACGCCTGTCGGTGGAACGCGAGCGCCTGGAGGGTTGGGGCGCACGCCTGCCGCGTGCCCTGGCAAGCCGCCTCGGGCGCGACCAGGAAGCGCTGACACTGCGGGCACGCGCACTGCAGCGTGCGGCCCAGGCCGGGCAGCGACGGGCGGGCGAGCGGCTGCAGGCCCTGCAGGCTCGCCTCGAGGCGGCGCACCCGCAGCACGTCCTGCAGCGCGGCTTTGCGTGGCTGGAGGACGAGCAGGGCCAGGCGATCGCCGGGGTCTCGGCGCTGGAGACCGGGCAGTCCGTGCAGGCCGTGATGTCCGACGGGCGGGCCAGGATGAGGGTGGATGAGCTGACTCCCTTGCCCTGACCGGCGTTCCCTACAATGCCGCCCATCCCGTGCGGGCCCTGCGGCCAGCACGCCCCACACCCCTCACCCTGACAGGATCGACCATGGAACACACCCTGCCCGCGCTGCCTTACCCCATCGACGCCCTGGCCCCGCACTACAGCCGCGAGACGCTGGAGTTCCACCACGGCAAGCACCACAACGCCTACGTGGTGAACCTCAACAACCTGCAGAAGGGCACCGAGTTCGAGTCGATGTCGCTCGAGGACATCGTGCGCAAGTCTTCCGGCGGGGTCTACAACAACGCTGCCCAGATCTGGAACCACACCTTCTTCTGGAGCTGCATGAAGCCCAGCGGCGGCGGCGAGCCTGGCGGCGCGCTCGCCGCGGCGATCCAGGCACGCTGGGGCTCCTACGCGGCTTTCCGGGAGGCCTTCGTCAAGTCGGCCGTGGGCAATTTCGGCTCGGGCTGGACCTGGCTCGTGAAGAAGCCCGACGGCTCGGTGGACATCGTCAACACGGGCGCCGCCGGCACGCCGCTGACCACCGCCGACAAGGCGCTGCTGACGGTGGACGTGTGGGAGCACGCCTACTACATCGATTACCGCAACCTGCGCCAGAAGTTCGTCGAGACCTTCCTCGACAAGCTGGTGAACTGGGGCTTCGCCGAGGCGAACTTCGCCTGATCACGCAGGGTGAGGGAAGGGGGCACAGGCCCCCGCCCCGCCAGCAAGCCGCAGGACTCAGCGCGGCGCCGAGAACGGGGCGCCGCGAAGCCTGGCTCCGGCCTTGATGCCTCGCTTGGCGAACCAGCCCTTGTTCATCTCCAGGGCGTAGCGCACGGGTTTGGACGCGCAGTGCGAATCGTCCGACTGCGGCTGCATCTCCGCGATGTTGACGATCGTGCCGTCGTCGGCGATGAAGGCGATCGCCAGCGGCAGCAGCGTGTTGCGCATCCAGAAGCAGCGCGGCGCCACGTCGTCGAAGACGAAGAGCATGCCTTCGTGCGGCTCCATCCTCGTGCGCATCATCATGCCGATCTGCTGTTGCTGCGGCGTGCGCGCGACCTCGGCCACGATGTTGTGCATGCCAGCGCTCAGCTCGATCGTCGCCAGCCTCGGCTGGGGGATGGCCTGCGCCAGCGCGGCCGGCGCGGCCGCCAGCAGCAGTGTGGCCAGAGCCGCGGCCAGGGCTTCGCGCAGCGCCTTCAGGCGGGATGCGCAGGACAGGAGGGCCGTTGGCATTCGGCCGAAGGCGGGCGTGGTTGACCTGATGCAGGGCAGCTTGATGCAGATCATGGCGGTCGACGAAGCGTTGGGCAAGGATTATGCGGGGCAGCGTGCGGCCAGGCCGGACCCCTCGCCCCTTGTGCCATGCCCGCCGAAGCCACCCTCGCCCCGCTGTCGCCTGCTGTCCCGACCGCCGCCTCGTCGGCTGCCCAACCTTCCCACCCGGCAGCCGGCCCCCTGACTCCACCGGCAGCGGTGACGCTGCGGCTGGCCGGCCTCACCTGCGGCGCCTGCGCCGGCGTCATCGAGGCTGCGCTGGAGGGTGTGCAGGGCGTGGCCTGGGCGCGCGCGAACGCGGCGACGCAGCTCGCGAGGGTCAGCTTCGATCCCGCACGAACGGGCGAGTCGAAACTCGTGGAGGCTGTGCGGCGAGCCGGGTACGACGCGGCCGCGGACACGCCGGAGTCGGCCGGGGCACTGCGGCGGCGCGAGCGGCGCACGACCCTGTGGCGCCTCTTCGTGGCGGCCTTCTGCGCGATGCAGGTGATGATGCTGGCCACGCCCAGCTACGTGGCCGAGGCCGGGGCGCTGGCCCCGGACATCCGTGCGCTGCTGAACTGGGGCAGCTGGGTGCTGACCTTGCCGGTGCTGGGCTTCTCCGGCGCCCCCTACCTGCGCGCAGCGCTGCACAGCCTGGCCCGACGGCGCCTGGGCATGGAAGTGCCCGTCGCGCTCGGCCTGGCCGTCACTTTCGTGGCGAGCACGGTGGCCACCTTCGACCCCGACGGCCCGCTCGGGCACGAGGTGTACTTCGATTCGCTCACGATGTTCCTGGCCTTCCTGTGGCTGGGCCGCTGGCTCGAGATGGGGGTGCGGCATCGGGCGGCCGAACAGCTCGAGGCCTCGCTCGACGGCCTTCCCACGCAGGCGATGCGGGTGTCGGCCGATGGCCAGCTGGCCATGGTCGAGGCTTCGACGCTGCGCCGCGGCGACCGCGTGCGTGTGCGGCCCGGCGACACGGTGCCGGCCGACGGCACGCTGGCGTGCGCACGGGCCGAGCTGTCCGAGGCACTGCTCACGGGAGAGGCTACGCCCGTCGTGCGCCACCAGGGCGAGGGCATCCTGGCGGGCAGCGTGAACGAGGGGCCGGTCTTCGACCTGCTGGTGACCCACATCGGCCCGGACACGCGCCTGCAGGCCATCGTCGGCCTGATGCGCGAGGCGCTCGGCACTCGGCCGGCCTCCGCGAGACTGGCGGATCGCTGGGCAGGCCCCTTCCTGGCAGCCGTGCTGCTCCTAGCGGCCGTCGGGGCCGCGACGTGGAGCCTGGTGGACCCGGGCAAGGCCGTGTGGGTGGCGGTGTCGGTGCTCATCGTGACCTGCCCCTGCGCCCTGTCTCTGGCCACCCCGGCCACGCTCGTGGCGGCCGCGGGCGGGCTCGCCCGACGGGGGCTGCTGCTGCGGCGTCTGGATGCGCTGGAACGGCTGGTGCGAGCGGACCGGATCGTCTTCGACAAGACCGGCACGCTGACGCAGCAGCGGCCGCAGGCCATCGTCCTGCAGGCCATCGATGCGCAGGAGGACGTGGCGCGCGCTGCATCGCTGGCCAGGCTGTCGAGCCATCCGCTTTCGGCTGCACTGGCCGAGCTTCGGCCGCAAGGTGATGACGCGGGCCTGCCGGGTGGGCGTGCGCCCCTGGCATCGAGTTGGCGCGACGTGCGCGAGGAGCCTGGGTGCGGGCTGCAGGCCCGGGACGAACGGGGCAGGCTGTGGCGACTGGGCTCGGCTCGGTGGACGCAGTCGCGCGAGGAGGATGCATCTGCCCGCGTCTGGCTCGTCTGTGAGGGCCGGGTGCGTGCGAGCTTTGGAATGCGCGAGGCGGTGCGCCCGGACGCCCGTTCGACCGTGCAAGCGTTGCACGCGCGAGGTCTGCACAGCGCCTTGCTCACAGGCGATGCCCTCGACCGTGCACAGGACGTCGCCCGGGCCGTCGGGATCGTGCAGGTCGTCGCCGGAGCCGCGCCCGAGGACAAGCTCGAGCATGTGCGCGCCGAGCGTGCACGCGGCCACGTCGTGGCGGCGGTTGGCGATGGCATCAACGATGCCCCGCTGCTCGCGTGTGCCGACGTCTCGTTCGCGCTCGGCCACGGTGCGGTGGCGGCGCGCGAAGGCGCCGATGCGGTCATCGTCGGCGATCGCCTGGCGGTGCTCGTGGATGCCAGACGCACGGCCCATCGGACGCTGGCGATCGTCCGGCAGAACCTGCTGTGGGCGGCCGCGTACAACGCCGCGTGCATTCCGCTGGCCCTGGCGGGCTGGCTGCCACCCTGGGCCGCTGGGCTGGGCATGGCCACGAGCTCGCTGCTCGTGATCCTGAACGCACAGCGTGCCGGCGCCCGCGATCGCCTGTAGACCCGACTGCCGAGGAGCAGCCCCATGGACATCCTGTACCTCCTGATCCCGCTGTCGGCGGTGCTCGTGCTGGGCATCGTCGGCGTCTTCGGCTGGGCCGTGCACGCCGGCCAGTTCGAGGACCTCGAGGATGAGGCGGGCCGGGCGCTGGCCGAAGACGCCGCTGCGCTTGACGAAGGTCAAGGCGCCATCGCTGCGTCACCTCAACAATCCTGAATGCCGGCCATCGCCAGGATCGCCGCAGGAGGACGAGGGTGAACGAACGACAACAACCGGAGGCGGTGTACAGCGATGACGTCGTGCGGCTCTTCGCGCTCGCAGCCGTGCTGTGGGGTGTGGTGGGCATGCTCGTGGGCGTGGTCATCGCCGCGCAGCTGGCCTGGCCGCAGCTGAACCTCGGCATCCCGTGGCTGAGCTATGGCCGGCTGCGGCCACTGCACACGAACGCGGTGATCTTCGCCTTCGGGGGTTGCGTGCTCTTCGCCACCTGTTACCACGTGGTGCAGCGCACCTGCCAGACGCGCCTGTTCGCGCCGGGCCTGGCCATGTTCACCTTCGTGGGCTGGCAGATCGTGATCCTGCTGGCGGCAGTGTCGCTCCCGCTGGGCTTGACCAGCGGCAAGGAGTACGCCGAGCTCGAGTGGCCGATCGACCTCCTGATCGCCGTGGTGTGGGTGGCCTTTGCGCTCGTCTTCTTCGGCACGGTGGGCACGCGCAAGGTGCGCCACATCTACGTGGCCAACTGGTTCTTCGGCGCCTTCATCATCGCGGTGGCGCTGCTGCACATCGTCAACAGCGCCGCCATTCCCGTCTCGCTCACGAAGAGCTACTCGGCCTACGCCGGCGTGCAGGACGCGATGGTGCAGTGGTGGTACGGCCACAACGCAGTGGGTTTCTTCCTCACGGCGGGCTTCCTCGGGATGATGTACTACTACATCCCCAAGCAGGCCGAACGCCCCGTCTACAGCTACCGGCTGTCGATCGTGCACTTCTGGGCGCTGATCTTCACGTACATGTGGGCGGGGCCGCACCACCTGCACTACACGGCGCTGCCGGACTGGGCCCAGTCCATCGGCATGCTCTTCTCGCTGATCCTGCTGGCGCCGAGCTGGGGCGGGATGATCAACGGGATCATGACCCTGTCGGGGGCCTGGCACAAGCTGCGCGACGACCCGATCCTGAAGTTCCTGATCGTCTCGCTGTCGTTCTACGGCATGTCGACCTTCGAGGGGCCGATGATGTCGATCAAGACGGTCAATGCCCTGAGCCACTACACCGACTGGACGGTGGGCCATGTGCACAGCGGGGCGCTCGGGTGGGTCGGCCTCATCTCGATGGGGTGCCTGTACCACCTGATACCACGCATGTACGGGCGCCAGGCGATGTACAGCACCCGCGCCATCGAGCTGCACTTCTGGATCGCCACCGTCGGGATCGTGCTCTACATCGCGGCCATGTGGATCGCCGGCGTGATGCAGGGCCTGATGTGGCGCGCGGTGAACCCCGACGGCACGCTGGCCTTCACCTTCGTGGAAAGCGTCAAGGCCTCGTTGCCCTTCTACCTGGTCCGCCTGGGCGGCGGGCTGCTCTACCTGGGGGGCATGCTCCTGATGGCCTGGAACGTGGTCATGACGGTGCGCACAGGCCGCAGCGTGGCCGTGCGGGTGCCGGCCCCGGCATTGGCCCACGCCTGAACCCGCCGGGAGGACTCACATGGCTGCACCACGCCAACCCATCGGTCACGAGAAGATCGAGACCAGCAACTTCCTGATGATCGTGCTGATCCTGGTGGCGGTGGCCGTCGGCGGGCTCGTGGAGATCGTGCCGCTGTTCTTCCAGCGCTCCACCACGCAGCCGGTGGAGGGCCTCAAGCCCTACACGGCGCTGCAACTGGCCGGACGCGACGTCTACATCCGGGAAGGCTGCTACAACTGCCACTCGCAGATGGTGCGGCCCTTCCGCTCGGAGACCCTGCGGTACGGCCCGTACTCCCAGGCCGGCGAGTTCGTCTACGACCACCCCTTCCAGTGGGGCAGCAAGCGTACCGGCCCGGACCTGCACCGGGTGGGCGGGAAGTACAGCGACGACTGGCACCGCCTGCACCTGATCGCGCCGCGCTCGCTGGTGCCGGAGTCCAACATGCCGGACTACC
This sequence comes from Rubrivivax sp., assembly GCA_040400855.1. Classification (GTDB taxonomy): domain Bacteria; phylum Pseudomonadota; class Gammaproteobacteria; order Burkholderiales; family Burkholderiaceae_C; genus Rubrivivax. The sequence continues at coordinate 83,056 of JBBAPJ010000004.1, read as the reverse complement.
CGTGGCTCGAGAAGGCCACGATCGACCCGGCCTCGATGGCGCCGCGCATGCAGGCTCTGAGGCGGGTGGGCGTGCCCTACAGCGACGAGGAGATCGCAACAGCCGCGCAGGCCGTCACGGGCCGGACGGAGCTGGATGCGATCGTGGCCTACCTGCAGGTGCTGGGCACGGCCGTCAAGTGAAGGGGGGATGAGGCGATGGACGTCAACGATTTGCGAAGCGCAGTCACCGTGGCCAGCCTGCTGCTCTTCGTCGGCATTGCCGCGTGGTCGTGGCAGCGCCGGCGGCGCGCGGAGTTCGAGGAGGCCGCCCAGTTGCCCTTCGTCGAAGAGGAACGTGCCGCAGGAGAGCTCGGATGAGCGACTTCGCGTCGGGCGCCTGGTCGCTCTACATTGCAGCGGCCACGATCGCGAGCCTGCTGGCGTGCCTCGTGCTGCTGCTCATCGCCAGCCGCCGTCGGGTCATGGCCGAGGACAACACCACCGGCCATGTCTGGGACGAGGACCTGCGCGAGCTGAACAACCCGCTGCCGCGCTGGTGGATGGGGCTGTTCGTGATCACGGTGGTGTTCTCGGCAGCCTACCTGGTCTTCTATCCGGGCCTGGGCAGCCATCCGGGCGCGTTGAAGTGGTCCAGCGCCGGGCAGCTCACTGCCGAGACGGCACGGGCCGATGCCGCACTCAAGCCCGTCTATGCGCGCTTCGCGTCGATGAGCGCGCAGGACCTGGCACGCGACCCCCAGGCCATGGGGATCGGCGAGCGCCTGTACCTGAACAACTGTGCCGCCTGCCACGGCTCGGACGGGCGCGGCAGCCAGGGCTTCCCGAACCTCACCGACCGCGACTGGCTGTGGGGTGGCACGCACGAGGCCATCAAGGAGACCCTCACCAAGGGCCGCATGGGGGTGATGCCCGCCATGGCTGCGGCACTGGGCGGGCCTCAGGACGTGCGCAACGTCGCGCAGTACGTCCTGAGCCTGTCCGGCAGCGCGCACGACTCCGTGGCCGCCAGCCTGGGCAGGCCCAAGTTCGGGGCCTGTGCCGGCTGCCATGGCGCCGATGGCCAGGGCAACACGGCGCTGGGCGCGCCGAACCTGGCCGACAAGGTGTGGCTGCACGGCTGGGGTGAGTCCGCGATCGTCACGATGATCAACGCGGGCAAGCAGAACGTGATGCCTGCCTTCGGCCAGCGCCTCACGCCAGAGCAAATCCACGTGCTGGCAGGCTATGTGCTGAGCCTGTCCCAGACGACGACCGCGGTCGCCGCACGCTGAGCTGCCGATGGAGGCGGGCAGCGCGGCGCAACTGGACGGCCGCAACGGCTCCACGCAGGTCGTCTCGCTCTACCAGAAACAGCGCAAGATCTACCCGCGCGCCGTCAGCGGGTGGTTCGCGGGCTGGCGCTGGGCACTGGTGTGGGCCACGCAGCTCCTGTACTACGGGCTGCCGTGGCTGAGCTGGAACGACCGCCAGGCCGTGCTCTTCGATGTGGTCGCCCGCCGCTTCTACGTGTTCGGGCTCGTGCTGTACCCGCAGGACTTCATCTACCTGACGGGGCTGCTCATCGTCAGCGCCTACTCGCTGTTCCTCTTCACCGCAGTGGCCGGACGCCTGTGGTGCGGCTACGCCTGCCCGCAGACCGTCTACAGCGAGATGTTCCTGTGGGTCGAGCGGCGCATCGAAGGTGACCGAGCCGCCCGCATCCGGCTCGATGCAGGACCGTGGACCCTGCAACGCCTGTGGCGCAAGGCCGCCAAGCAGGGCGTGTGGCTGGCGGTCTCGCTGTGGACGGGGTTCACCCTCGTGGGCTACTTCACGCCCATCCGCACCCTGTGGGCGCAGGCAATGAGCCTGGGATTCGGCCCATGGGAGACCTTCTGGGTGCTCTTCTACGGCCTGGCCACTTACGGCAACGCCGGCTACCTGCGCGAACAGGTCTGCAAGTACATGTGTCCCTACGCTCGCTTCCAGGGAGCGATGTTCGACCGCGACACGCTGATCATCAGCTACGACCCCGGTCGGGGCGAGCCGCGCGGCGCGCGCGGGCGCAAGGCAGAACCCCGATCGATCGGGCTGGGGGACTGCGTCGACTGCGGCCTGTGCGTGCAGGTGTGCCCCACCGGCATCGACATCCGCAAGGGGCTCCAGTACGAGTGCATCGGCTGCGCTGCGTGCGTGGACGTGTGCAACGGCGTGATGGACAAGATGGGCTACCCGCGAGGCCTGGTGCGGTATGCGACGCAGAACAGCCTGGCCGGGCGCTGGCCGGCTGCGCAGACGTGGCGCCGGGTGCTGCGCCCGCGCGTGCTCGTGTACACGGGCGTGCTGCTGCTGATCGCGACCCTGCTCGGCGCCAGCCTGCTGTGGCGCACCCCCTTCCGCGTCGACGTGGTGCGGGACCGCGGTGCCCTGGCCCGCCTGGTCGAGGAGGGCGCCCTCGAGAACACCTACCGGCTGCAGGTGATGAACGCCACCGAGACGGTGCAGCGCTATCGCGTGCAGGTGGAGGGCTTGCCGGGTGCCCGGCTGTCGGGCCGCGACGAAGTCGAGGTGGGGCCGGCACAGGCGCGCTGGCTGCCCGTGGCTGTGCAGTTGCCCCCCGCTGCCTGGGTGTCGCTGCCGGCCGGGGCCCACCCGCTGAGCTTTCGCATCGAGCGCATCCCGCGCCACCCCCACGAGGCCTCCGCGCAGGTCCTCGAGGGTTCCACCTTCATCGTCACGAGGTGAACCATGAACGTGCCCGACTCACATCCCCCTTGCGCGCCGTGGTGGCGCCACGGCATGGTGTGGCTCGTGATCGGCGGCCCGCTGGCGGTGGTCATCGCCGGCGTGGCCACGGCCGTCATCGCCATCCGCGGCGCAGACCCCCTGGTGGAGACCACGCGGGCTGCTACGCCCGAGGCGCGACCTGCCGTGCAGGCGCGCAACCACGCCGCCACCCCCACGACCGGGCAACGGGCAGAGCCCTGAGAGCTTGCTGCCCGGGCGGCCGGGTTCCTCGGGCCTCGGGGAGGCTGCGCTCGGCGTCCTCAGCAGGCCGTGCTGTTGACGAGCTTGCGCAGGCCTTCCTGGTCGACGATCCGGATGTCGCGCTGCTTGACCTCGAGGATGCCCTCGGCCTGGAAGCGGGAGAAGGTGCGGCTGACGGTCTCGAGCTTGAGACCCAGGTAGGAGCCGATCTCCTCGCGCGACATGCGCAGCACCAGCGCGCTGCGCGAGTAGCCGCGCAGGTGCAGACGCTGCGTCAGGTTGAGGAGGAAGGCGGCCAGCCGCTCCTCGGCGCGCATGCTGCCCAGCAGCAGCATGACGCCGTGCTCGCGCACGATCTCGCGGCTCATGATCTTGTGGAAGACGCGCTGCAGGTCCGTGATCTCAAGGGACAGCTCCTCGAGTTGCCCATACGGAATGACGCACACCGTGGAGTCCTCGAGCGCCACGGCGTCGCAGGCGTGCCGCTCGGTGCCGATGCCATCGAGTCCGAGCAGCTCGCCGGCCATCTGGAAGCCCGTGACCTGGTCCCGCCCGTCCTCGGCCACCACGCAGGTCTTGAAGAAGCCGGTGCGCACCGCGTAGAGGCTCTGGAAGGTGTCGCCGCAGCGGAAGAGCGACTGCCCCCGCTCGACCGACCGGCGTGTGGAAACCAGCGCGTCGAGCCTGTCGACCTGATCGTTGGACATGCCCACCGGCAGGCACAGCTCGCGCAGGTTGCAGCTCGAGCAGGCCGACTTCAACGGCGCCAGGCCGAGTGCGGTTGCGTGCATCTTTCGTCTGGCCAAGCAGCCGGGGATCGTTTGTCCCAGGTCAAGGTGCCGAGCCCCCTCTTGGGCAAAGTGTAGCGCCATGCATGAACCGTATGCCGCAGCCGTGGCGGCCTTGCCCGAGCATCTGTTGCGGCGCATGGATGTGCCCGGCCCGCGCTACACCTCCTGTCCCACTGCAGACCGCTTCGTCGAGGCCTTCGGGCCCGCGGCGCGTCGTTCCGGTTCGTGCCGGGAGCCGAGCTTTCGATCGAGGTGGATCCGCGCACGGTGGACCCCGGGCGACTCGAGCAGCTGGCGAGCCAGATCGGATTCGGCTCGATCAATGCCGACCTGATCTGATGAAGCCATCCACGTCACGCCGAGGGGCTGGTTCTTCGTACGCGGCATCGCGATGGTCTTCGACCGCTACCTCCAGTCTCATGAGGTGCGGGCGCGCTTCTCGCGCATCATCTGAGCCACCTGTCTGACACCCGTGGATGCTGCCCTCATCGTGTCCTGCGTGCTCCTGGGTCTGGCCAGCGCACCGCACTGTGCGGCCATGTGCGGGCCAGCCTGCGCGGCGGCAACCTGCGCGGGAGGCCAACCCGGCACGCGCACCGCAAGCCTGTCCTTTCACGGGGCTAGGACGGCGAGCTACGCGGCCGTGGGTGCCTTGGCCAGCGCCGGCGTGGCCGCAGCCACCCTGGCAGAGCCGCTCGCACCGGCGCTCAGGCCATTCTGGGTGCTGCTGCACTGCGCGGCGCTGGCCCTGGGACTGTGGCTGGCCGCGACCGGGCGTCAGCCGGGCTGGATGACGCGGCTTGGCGCGTCCCGGCAGCCACCGGTGGCAGTGGCAGGCGGCTGGCAAACAGTCGCCCTGAAGCGCCGCGGCTGGACCGCTGGCGCAGCGGGCGCAATGTGGGCAGCCTGGCCTTGCGGGATGCTGCAGGCGGCACTCGTGGTGGCGGCGCTGTGCCGCAGCCCCGCATCAGGGGCGCTCGCCATGGGTGGCTTCGCACTGGCGTCGGCCCCCGGGCTGCTGGTGACGCCCTGGGTCCTCGCCTGGCTGCACCGGGGGGGTGAGCGGCGTGCCGCCTGGGGAGCCGGGCTGGTCCGGCTGGGTGTCCGTGCTGCAGGCGTCGCCCTGGCCGGCGGGGCGCTGTTCGCGCTGAATCGGGACGCCTGGCAGCGCTTGGTGGCGTACTGCAGCAGTTGAGCGCGGGCGGCGCTCCGGCGCTGCCGGCGCATGGGCGTCGCGGGCCGGAAACGAAACACCCGGCCGGAGCCGGGTGTTTGCTGGCCGGTCGCGCCGTGAGGCGCAGACCGCAGAAGGAGGAAGAAGATTACTTCTTCTTCTCTTCCTTCTTGGCTTCGGCCTTCTTCTCTTCCTTCTTCGGCTCGGCCTTCTTGGCGGCCGAGGCGGCCGGCGCCGGGGCGGCGGCCTTCTTGTCTTGGGCATAGGCGCCGACGGCGAACGCGGCGGCGATCAGGGCGGCCAGAATCTTGGACATGTCAATACCTTTCGAAAGTCTTGGGAAATCGCCTCCTCCTTTTTGGGAGGCATTCCGAAAACGGGCCAGGAGGTCAGCCGGTTGACAGGTCGGTCGCATAGAATTTCGTCCGGGTTTTCCCACACTCCAACCACACGAATCCCTACACGAGGCGGAGACCGATTGCATGTACCAACACGTCAAGGTTCCGGAAGGCGGCCAGAAGATCACCGTCAACGCGGATTTCTCGCTCAACGTCCCCGACAACCCCATCATTCCGTACATCGAGGGTGACGGCACCGGCCTGGACATCACGCCGGTGATGATCAAGGTGGTCGACGCCGCTGTCGCCAAGAGCTACGGCGGGCGGCGCAAGATCCACTGGATGGAGGTGTACGCCGGGGAGAAGTCCACCCGCGTCTACGGCCCGGACGTCTGGCTCCCCGAGGAAACCCTGAGTGTCGTGCGCGACTACGTCGTGTCGATCAAGGGCCCCCTGACCACGCCCGTGGGCGGCGGCATCCGCTCGCTCAACGTCGCGCTGCGCCAGGAACTCGACCTGTACGTGTGCCTGAGGCCGATCCAGTATTTCAAGGGCGTGCCCAGCCCGCTGAAGGAACCCGAGAAGACCAACATGGTGATCTTCCGCGAGAACTCGGAGGACATCTACGCCGGCATCGAGTACGAGGCGGAAAGCGACAAGGCGCGCAAGGTCATCAAGTTCCTGATCGAGGAGATGGGGGTCAAGAAGATCCGTTTCCCGAACACCTCGGGCATCGGCATCAAGCCGGTCTCGCGCGAGGGCACGGAGCGGCTCGTGCGCAAGGCCATCCAGTACGCCATCGACAACGACAAGCCCTCGGTGACGCTCGTCCACAAGGGCAACATCATGAAGTTCACCGAAGGGGGCTTCCGCGACTGGGGCTACGCGCTGGCGCAGCGCGAGTTCGGCGCGGAGCCGATCGACGGTGGACCGTGGTGCCGTTTCAAAAACCCCAAGACGGGGCGTGAGATCACCATCAAGGATTCCATCGCCGACGCCTTCCTGCAGCAGATCCTGCTGCGCCCGGCGGAGTACTCGGTGATCGCCACGCTGAACCTCAACGGCGACTACGTCTCCGACGCGCTGGCGGCGCAGGTCGGGGGCATTGGCATCGCCCCAGGCGCCAACCTGAGCGACTCGGTGGCCATGTTCGAGGCCACGCACGGCACGGCGCCGAAGTACGCGGGCAAGGATTACGTCAATCCGGGCTCGGAGATCCTGTCGGCCGAGATGATGCTGCGCCACATGGGGTGGGTGGAGGCGGCTGACCTGATCATCTCCTCCATGGAGCGGGCCATCCTGACCAAGCGAGTCACCTACGACTTCGCCCGGTTGATGGAGGGCGCCACCCAGGTGTCCTGCTCGGGCTTCGGGCAGGTCATGATCGAGCAGATGTAGGGCGGGCCCCTGGGGTCAAAGCCCCTCTGGCCATGTGGAAGCCTGCCTGCTGGCAGGCTTCTTGCTTTTTGGCGTTGGTCTCAACGTGTGACGGGTGTCACGCACCTGTTTTTTGCACCTGCATGCGCACACGCAGCCCGATAGAATGGTTCATGGCTACCCGCATTCCTCGTCCAGGCTCCGGTGATCCCGGTCAGCCCGGCGTGCCGGGGGGGCCAACCCGTGACGAAGGCGCCGTTGTCCTGGAGCGGCAAGCGTCACGGGTCGAGCCGCCGCCTCGATACCAGGTCGTCATGCTCAACGACGACTACACGCCGATGGAGTTCGTGATCCACGTCCTCCAGAAGCACTTCCAGCATGATCTCGAGACGGCCACGATGATCATGCTGAAAGTCCATCACGACGGCCGTGGCGTCTGCGGGGTCTACCCCAAGGATGTCGCGGCCACCAAGGTCGAACTGGTGCTGTCCGAGGCCCGCCGAGGGCAGCACCCGCTTCAATGCACCATGGAGGCTGCATGATCGCGCAGGAATTGGAAGTCAGCTTGCACATGGCGTTCGTCGAGGCGCGCCAGCAGCGCCACGAGTTCATCACCGTGGAGCACCTGTTGATGGCGTTGCTGGACAACCCATCAGCCGCCGAAGTGCTGCGCGCCTGCGCGGCCAACATCGAGGACCTGCGCAAGAGCCTGGCAGGTTTCATCAAGGAGAACACGCCCACCGTCTCCGGCACCGAGGAGGTGGACACGCAGCCCACGCTCGGGTTCCAGCGCGTGATCCAGCGCGCGATCATGCACGTGCAGTCCACCGGGAGCGGCAAGAAGGAAGTGACCGGCGCCAACGTGCTGGTGGCGATCTTCGGAGAGAAGGACTCGCACGCCGTCTACTACCTGCACCAGCAAGGGGTCACCCGGCTGGACGTGGTCAATTTCATTGCCCACGGCATCCGCAAGTCGGACCCGCCGGAGCCGGCCCGCCCGGGCGAGGGCCCGTCCGGGGAGGGATCGGGCGAGCGTGAGGAGGCTGCCGGTGGATCCGAGCAGAAGAGCTCGCCGCTGGACCAGTTCACGCAGAACCTGAACCAGCTCGCGCGCGACGGCAAGATCGATCCGCTCATCGGACGCGAGGCCGAGGTGGAGCGCGTGATCCAGGTGCTGTGCCGCCGGCGCAAGAACAATCCGCTGCTCGTGGGCGAGGCGGGCGTGGGCAAGACCGCGATCGCGGAGGGCCTGGCCTGGCGCATCACGCAGGGCGACGTGCCGGAGGTCCTTTCCCCGGCCACCGTCTACTCGTTGGACATGGGCGCGCTGCTGGCGGGCACCAAGTACCGAGGCGACTTCGAGCAGCGTCTCAAGGGCGTGCTCAAGCAGCTCAAGGACCAGCCCCACGCCGTGCTCTTCATCGATGAGATCCACACGCTGATCGGCGCGGGCGCCGCCAGTGGGGGCACGCTGGACGCGAGCAACCTGCTCAAGCCGGCGCTGTCCAACGGCTCGCTCAAGTGCATCGGCGCGACCACCTTCACCGAATACCGCGGGGTGTTCGAGAAGGACTCGGCCCTGTCCCGACGCTTCCAGAAGATCGACGTCGTGGAGCCCTCGGTGGAGCAGACGGTGGAGATCCTCAAGGGGCTGAAGTCGCGCTTCGAGGACCACCACGGCGTGAAGTTCGCCACCGCCGCACTGCAGGCGGCAGCCGAGCTCTCGGCCAAGTACATCACCGACCGACACCTGCCCGACAAGGCCATCGACGTCATCGACGAGGCAGGTGCCGCGCAGCGCATCCTGCCCAAGAACAAGCAGAAGAAGACCGTCACGCGCACCGAGGTCGAGGAGATCGTGGCCAAGATCGCGCGCATCCCGCCGGCCAGCGTTTCCAGTGACGACCGCAGCAAGCTCAAGAGCCTGGAGCGCGACCTCAAGAGCGTGGTCTTTGGCCAGGATCCGGCCATCGAGGCGCTGGCCTCGGCCATCAAGATGGCGCGCTCGGGCCTGGGCAAGCCCGAGAAGCCCATCGGCTCCTTCCTCTTCAGCGGCCCCACTGGGGTGGGCAAGACCGAGGTCGCCCGGCAGCTCGCCTACGTGCTGGGCATCGAGCTCGTGCGCTTCGACATGTCCGAGTACATGGAGCGCCATGCGGTGAGCCGCCTCATCGGCGCGCCTCCGGGCTATGTCGGCTTCGACCAGGGCGGGCTGCTGACCGAGGCCATCACGAAGAAGCCGCACGCGGTGCTGCTTCTCGACGAGATCGAGAAGGCGCACCCCGACGTCTTCAACGTGCTGCTGCAGGTGATGGACCACGGCACGCTGACGGACAACAACGGCCGCAAGTCCGACTTCCGCAACGTCATCATCGTCATGACCACCAACGCCGGTGCCGAGACGATGAACAAGTCGACCATCGGCTTCACGAACCGGCGCGAGCAGGGCGACGAGATGGCCGACATCAAGCGCCTGTTCACGCCCGAGTTCCGCAACCGGCTCGACGCGATCGTCAGCTTCCGGGCGCTCGACGAGGAGATCATCCTGCGGGTGGTGGACAAGTTCCTGCTGCAGCTGGAGAGCCAGCTCGGAGAGAAGAAGGTGGAGGCGACCTTCACCGACGAGCTGCGGCGCCACCTGGCCAAGAAGGGCTTCGACCCCTTGATGGGCGCACGGCCGATGCAGCGCCTGATCCAGGACACGATCCGTCGCGCGCTGGCCGACGAGCTGCTCTTCGGCAAGCTCACCGATGGCGGGCGCCTCACGGTGGGCGTGGACGACAAGGGCGAAGTGACCCTCGCCATCCAGCCCCCGCGCAAGAGCGACCGCTCCAAGGCGGAGGCTGCCGCCGCCTGATCGTCTCGCCGACCCGGGCTCAGGTGCCCGGGTCCGAGGCGGCAGGATCCTGGCGGTAGAAGTCGCGCAGCAGCGCGTACAGCAACGGGTGCTCGCCCTGCAGCAGGCCAGGCGAGACGAAGAAGGCCTCGCTCGCCACCGCGAAGAGCTCTTCGGGCGCCTGGGCGCCGTAGGGGTCGAGGGCGGTCTCGACGCCGCCTTCCACCGCCTGGGTGAAGCGCTCGAACTCCGCCTCGATCGTCTCGATCCAGCGTGCGCGGGGCAGCGCGGGTGGAAGCAGCGGCACGCCGTCGGTGTGGCCATCGGCCATGTCGAGCACGTGCGCAAACTCGTGGATCACGACGTTGTAGCCGCGGCTGGCCGACGCACCCGCTCCGCGCACGTCGCGCCAGGAGAGCATCACCGGCCCGCCCTCGAGTGCCTCGCCCGACAAAACTTCCTCGTACTCGTGCCACACGCCGCTCTCGTCCTCGTGCTGGCGCCGTGCCCGGGCCTGGCCCGGGTGCACCACGATGCCGACGAAGCCGTCGTACCGGTCCAGTCCCAGCTCGAGCACCGGCAGGCAGGCTTGCGCTGCAATCGCCACGGCGATGTCGTCCGTCACGACCAGGCCGTGCGCGCCGGTGAACTCCTTGCGGTCCAGGAAGAGGCTCGTCATGCGCCGCAGGCGCGCCTCACGCTCGCCTTCGCGGGGCAGGAAGGCGAAGCGCTTGAGCGTGCGCCGCCACAGCAGGTCCGGGATGGCGCGGCGCCGCAGCGCACTGCGCTCGCGCCAGCGCTGCCAGGCCTCGCGCCAGGCGGGAATCACGGCTGCGGCACGGCGTGCCGGGCCAGGCCCGAAGCGGTCCAGCGCAGCACGTCGCCACGCGGTGCTCGACCGTCGAGATCCCAGTCCGACAGCACCCAGCGCTCCAGGCCCGCGCCCAGCTCGTGCCGCGCCGGCCGGTGTGTGTGGCCGTGCACCAGGATGCGGGCGCCGGCTTGCTCGAGAGTGGCCACGACGGCCTCGCGATCGAGATCGGCCCATAGGGACGGATCGGGCAGGCTGAGCTTGCGCGCCTGGCTGGCCTGGCGGATGCCGGCCGCCACCTCGGCGCGCTCGGCGATGGGCCGGCCCAGGAAGTCGCGCTGCCAGGGCGTGCTGCGCACCTGCACGCGGAAGGCCTGGTACGGCGCGTCCTCCAGGCACCAGGCGTCACCGTGGGCCAGCAGCAGCCGGGTGCCGAAGCCCTCCAGTGCCACGGGGTCGGGCAGCTCCTCCATGGGCACGCTGCTGCGCAGCTGGGCGCCCAGCAGGAAGTCCCGGTTGCCCGCCATGAAGCCCAGGCGCCGCGTGCGCGCCGATTCGCGCAGCACCTCGACGCAGGCGGCCTCGAAGGTGCCACCCGCCGCATCGTCGCCGATCCACAGCTCGAAGAGGTCGCCCAGGATGAAGATGGCATCGGCGGGCGTGCCCAGCATGTGGGCGCGCCACGCCTCGAAGGTGCGAGGGCACTCGGGGCGCAGGTGGACGTCGGACAGGAAATCCACCTGGCGGCAGCGCGGCCCCAGGCCGAGTACCGGCACGGCGGCGCTGCCGGGCGCCGCCTGCGATGGGCTCACTCGACGATGACGGCGCGCTCGATCGTCACCGGCTCGAGCGGCACGTCGTCGTGGAAGCCCTTGCGGCCGGTGCGGACGGACTCGATGCTGTCCACGACATCGCCGCCGGACACGACGCGGCCGAACACCGCGTAGCCCCAGCCCTGGGCGCTCTCCGAGCGGAAGTCGAGAAAGCCGTTGTCCACCGTGTTGATGAAGAACTGCGCGGTGGCCGAGTGGGGGTCGGAGGTGCGGGCCATCGCCAGCGTATGGCGCTGGTTGCGCAGGCCGTTGCCCGCCTCGTTGCGGATGGGTGCGCGTGTGGACTTCTGGCGCATGTCGGCGTCCATGCCGCCGCCCTGGACCATGAAGCCCTTGATGACGCGGTGGAAGACCGTGCCGTCGTAATGCCCCGCGCGCACGTAGGCGAGGAAGTTTTCCGCCGACAGCGGCGCCTTCTCGGCGTCGAGCTCGACGCGGATGACGCCGGCGGAGGTGTGGAGGTCGACTTGGGGATTCATGGACGTGCTCTCAGTTCTCGACGGTGGCCTTGCGAATGGTGATGGGCATCGTGGGGACGTTCTGGTGCGGCCCGCGGGAGGCGGTGGGCACGGCGCGGATGCGATCCACCACGTCCATGCCCTCGACGACCCGGCCGAACACCGCGTAGCCGTTGCCGTCGCGCGCGTTGGCAGCGTCCAGGAAGGCATTGTCGACGACGTTGATGAAGAACTGCGCCGTGGCCGAGTCGGGCACGGCGGTGCGTGCCATGGCCACGCCCCCGCGCACGTTGTTCAGGCCATTGCGCGCTTCCAGAGGGATGGGCGCACGCGTGGGCTTCTGGCTGAGCTGGGCATCGAAGCCGCCACCCTGGATCATGAAGCTCTCGATGACGCGGTGGAAGATCGTGCCGTCGTAGTGGCCCGTGCGCACGTACTGCAGGAAGTTCTCGACCGAGCGCGGCGCCTTTTCGGCCTCCAGCGCGATCACGATGTCGCCGGCCGAAGTCTGCAGGCGCACCTTCTGCGCCCAGGCGGGCAGGGTGGCCAACAGCAGAGACAGGATCAGGGCGGCTCGGGTGGGCAGGCGCATGGCGGATGGCTCCATTCAGGCTCGAGGGATCGCGGGCCCGCAAGTGTCGCTCATGGTGCCGGCGCACCGATCTGGCGGGCCAGGCGCAGCTTGCGCGCCAGCTCGGCGTCGGCCTGCGGCCGGGCGGGCGTGGCGGCCAGCCCTTCCCACAGGCGAACGGCCAGGCGCACGTACACGTCGCCGAGATTCTCGCGGGCTTCACGGTGCGAAGGGTCGGCTCTCAGCGCGGCCTCGAGCGTCACGCGAGCCTCATCGAGCCTTCCCTGTGCGGCGCGCAGCACGGCCAGGTTGTTGTAGGGCTCGGCGAGCTCCGGGAACTCCTGCGTGAGGCCGGTATAGGCCGCTGCAGCCTCCTCGACTCGACCGAGCTCGGCCAGCAGCACGCCTCTGAGGAAACGCGAGCGTGCCTCGCGCGACTGCTCTGGCGCGAGCCCTTCGAGCCGCGCCAGTGCGGTGGCCGGGTCGCCCGCGCGCATGAGCCGCTGCGCCTCGAGGTAGGGATCGGCAGCGCGAGCCTCGGCGGCGGTGCGGGCGACGGGAGGCGAGCCCGCTGCAGCGGGAGTGGCTGCGCAAGCACAGCCTGCCAGCAGCCCGCACGGCAGCACCAGACAGGAGGCCAGCAGGACTGCGACGCGCTTGCAGTTGGAGGAGATGAAGGTGTCGGTCACCGAGCAGGCGCCGCTATACTGGGTCGAAGATTGTATCGGCCCGCCCCAGGCCGCAGCGGTGCTGTCGCGCAGCCTGGCGCGCCGACGCCCCCTCTCTTTCCCCGCATGAGCCTGCACGTCTACAACACGCTGTCGCGCAGCGTCGAACCCTTCCATCCCCTCGAGGCGGGCCACGTGCGCATGTACGTGTGCGGAATGACGATCTACGACCTGTGCCACGTCGGCCACGCTCGCATGATGATGGCCTTCGACATCGTCTACCGCTGGCTGCGCGCCTGCGGCTACCGGGTGACGTATGTCCGGAACATCACCGACATTGACGACAAGATCATCCGCCGTGCCGTCGAGCGGGGCATCTCGATCCGCGCGCTGACCGACGAGATGATTGCCGCGATGCGCGAGGACATCGGGCGGCTGGGCATCGAGGCGCCCACGCATGAGCCGCGTGCCACCGAGTACGTGCCGCAGATGCTCGACCTCATCGCCCGGCTCGAGCGGCGCGGCCTGGCCTACCGCGCCGCCGATGGCGACGTGAACTTCGCGGTGCGGCGCTTCGCCGGCTACGGCAAGCTGTCGGGCAAGAGCCTGGACGAGTTGCGCGCCGGCGAACGGGTGGCCGTGGCCGACGCAAAGGAGGACCCGCTGGACTTCGTGCTCTGGAAGGCCGCCAAGCCCGAGGAGCCGGAGGACGCGAAGTACCCCGGGCCCTACGGCGCCGGGCGTCCGGGCTGGCACATCGAGTGCTCGGCGATGAGCTGTGCCCTGCTGGGTGAGCCCTTCGACATCCACGGCGGCGGGATGGACCTGCAGTTCCCGCACCACGAGAACGAGATCGCGCAAAGCGAGGGCGCCAGCGGCGGCTCCTTCGTGCGCTACTGGCTGCACAACGGGTTCCTGAACGTCGACAACGAGAAGATGTCGAAGTCCCTCGGCAACTTCTTCACCATTCGCGACGTGCTGAGCCGCTACGACGGCGAGACGGTGCGCTTCTTCATGCTGCGCACCCATTACCGCAGCCCCTTCAATTTCAGTGACACGAACCTCGATGACGCACGCAGTGCGCTGCGGCGCCTGTACGGGGCGCTGGAGGCGGTGCCGGCGCAGCCGCTGCCGCAGGTCGACTGGACACACGAGGCGGCGGCGCGATTTCGCGCTGCGATGGACGACGACTTCAACACGCCCGGGGCCGTGGCCGTGCTGTTCGAACTGGCCGCCGAGGTGCACCGCAGCCGTTCTCCGCAGACGGCTGCGTGGCTGCGCACGCTGGCGGGCGTGCTCGGCCTGCTGCAGCAGGATGCCCGGGCCTTCCTGCAGGCCGGCTCGGGGCTGTCGGAGCAGCAGGTGGCTGAGCGCATCGCAGCGCGTGCCCAGGCCAAGCAGGCGCGCGACTACGCCCTGGCCGACCGCATCCGGGCCGAACTCGCCGAGCAGGGCATCGAGCTCAAGGACGGGCCGCAGGGCACGACCTGGGTGCGGGCCTGAGCGAGCATGGCCACCGACACCGCGACCGCTCCCGTCTTCTGGGACGAGGCCTGCCGGCACCTCAAGCGGCGTGACCGCGTCCTCAAGCGGCTGATCCCGCAGTTCGGCGAGGCGCGGCTGACCGGGCGCGGCGACGCTTTCACCACGCTCGCCCGGTCGGTCGTGGGGCAGCAGATCTCCGTGAAGGCTGCGCAGTCGGTGTGGGAGCGCTTCGCCGCGCTGGCCGGCGGGGGTGTGCCGCCCGTCGATCCGCAGCGCGTGCTGCGCCTGGCGCCACAGGACATGCGCACAGCCGGGCTCTCGGCACGCAAGGCCGAGTACCTGCTCGACCTCGCGCGGCACTTCGACGAGGGCAGGGTGCGCGCGATGCAGTGGGCGTCGATGGACGACGAGACCATCATCCGCGAACTGGTGGCCATTCGGGGGATCGGCCGCTGGACGGCCGAGATGTTCCTGATCTTCCACCTGATGCGCCCGGATGTGCTGCCGCTGGACGACCTGGGGCTCATCAAGGGCATCAGCCTGAACTATTTCAGCGGCGAGCCGGTGTCGCGCGCCGAGGCGCGCGAGGTGGCCGAGGCCTGGGCGCCGTACCGCAGCGTGGCCACGTGGTACCTGTGGCGAAGCCTCGACCCGGTGCCGGTAGACTACTGAGCAGACGAGGGGCGCGGGCTCCGGCGAAGGCGCCCCCCGCGCGGTGGAGCATCGATGGGCAAGAGACACTTCCTGGAGTTCGAGCAGCCGATCGCCGAGCTCGAGACCAAGATCGACGAGCTGCGATACGTGCAGAACGAATCGGCGGTGGACATCTCCGACGAGATCGAGCGGCTGGGCCAGAAGAGCCTGCAGCTCACCAAGGAGATCTACGCCAGCCTGAACCCGTGGCAGGTCACGCAGATCGCGCGCCACCCGCAGCGCCCCTACACGCTCGACTACGTCGAGGAGCTGTTCACGGATTTCCAGGAGCTGCACGGCGACCGTGCCTTCGCGGACGACACGAGCATCGTGGGCGGGCTGGCCCGCTTCAACGGCCAGTCCTGCATGGTGATCGGGCACCAGAAGGGGCGTGACACGAAGGAGCGGGCGGTGCGCAACTTCGGCATGCCGCGCCCGGAGGGCTACCGCAAGGCGCTGCGGCTCATGCGCCTGGCCGAGAAGTTCAGGCTTCCCGTCTTCACCTTCGTGGACACGCCGGGAGCCTACCCGGGCATCGGCGCCGAGGAGCGCGGCCAGAGCGAGGCCATCGGGCGCAACATCTACGAGATGGCGCAGCTCGAGGTGCCGATCATCACGACGATCATCGGCGAAGGCGGCTCGGGCGGGGCGCTCGCGATCAGCGTGGCCGACCAGGTGCTCATGCTGCAGTACGCCGTGTACTCGGTGATCTCGCCCGAAGGCTGCGCGTCGATCCTGTGGAAGACGTCCGACCGGGCCTCCGATGCCGCCGAGGCGTTGGGCATCACCGCACATCGCCTGAAGGCGCTGTCGCTCATCGACCGCATCGTGAGCGAGCCGGTGGGCGGTGCGCACCGGGACGTCAAGGCCATGGCCTCGCAGCTGCGCCGCGCGCTCAACGACGCGTGGCGCCAGGTCAGCGACCTGGGCACCAAGGAGCTGCTCGAGCGCCGCTACGAGCGGCTGATGGCCTACGGCCGCTTCACGGACACGCGCCCGGCCTGAGCCGCTGGGCGGCCCGATGGCGCGCATCGTCGCGGTGGCCGCCAGCGGGGGGCGTGACTCCACGGCTCTGCTGCATGCCTGTGCGCGTGCTGCGCGGGGCTCCGGCTTGCAGGTGCTGGCACTGCATGTGCACCACGGCCTGATGCCGCAGGCCGACTCCTGGGTGCGCCATCTCTCGGTTCAGTGTGCGAGGTGGGCGCGGGCCGGGATGCCCGTCGAGTTGAGGGTGCATCGCCTGCAGGGCGCGCCCGCAGCGGGCGACAGTGTCGAGGCCTGGGCCCGGCGTGGCCGCTACGACGCACTTGCCCGGATGGCCCGCGAGGCGGGTGCGCAGTGCGTGCTGCTGGCCCACCACCGCACCGACCAGGCGGAAACCGTGCTGCTGCAGGCGCTGCGCAGCGCCGGAGGAGCGGGCATGGGCGGCATGGGCGAGGTGCGTGAGCACCACGGGGTGCGCTTCCTGCGGCCCTGGCTCGACCAGCCGCGTGCCGTCATCGAGGCCTATGTTCGCCGCCACCGGCTCAAGCACGTGGACGACGCGAGCAACACCGACCCGCGATTCGCCCGCAGCCGGCTGCGCACGCAGGTGTGGCCGGCACTCACGGCAGCCTTTCCGCATGCCGAGGCCGCGCTGGCAGGGGCTGCGCGCCGCCTGCACGAAGAGCACGCCTGTGCGCTCGACCTGGCTGCGCTCGATCTGCGGGCATGTGAGGTTGCCGGGGGGGGGCTGGCCGTGCGCCACTGGTGCGAGCTGGCTGCGTACCGGCGGGCGAACCTGCTGCGGCTGTGGCTGGCCCGCCATCTCGAGGCAGGCGTGCCGGACTCGCTGGTCGAGCGGCTCGCAGCCGAGTTGCCCAGAGCGCGTGGCCGCTCGCGCTGGCCGGTGCCCACGGGCGGCCTTTCGCTCGTGAAGGGCGTGCTGACCTGGTGCCCCGAGCCGTCATCCCGAGCGAAGCCTGGCCGCTGAGCCCGAGGTGATGCTGCGCCGCAGCATCCCACGATAGAATCAGGGGTTTTCCAGGTGCGGGGAGGCTCCCCGCAGGATCTGCTGCGATGGCCTTGATCGTCCACAAGTACGGCGGCACCTCGATGGGGTCGACCGAGCGCATCCGCAACGTCGCCAGGCGCGTGGCCAAGTGGGTGCGTGCCGGCCACCAGCTGGTGGTGGTGCCCTCGGCCATGAGCGGGGAGACGAACCGCCTGCTCGGCCTGGCCAAGGAGCTGATGCCCGAGGCGCTGAGCGCCGAGGCCCGGCGCGAGCTCGACATGATCGCAAGCACCGGCGAGCAGGTGTCGGTGGGCCTGCTCTGCCTGGCCCTGCAGGCCGAGGGCATGGCTGCCGTGAGCTACACCGGCTGGCAGGTGCCCATCCGGACCGACTCGGCGTACACGAAGGCACGCATCACCGCCATCGACGATGCACGCGTGCGCGCCGATCTCGCCGCGGGCAAGGTCGTCATCGTGACGGGCTTCCAGGGCATCGACGAAGCCGGTCACATCACGACGCTGGGCCGCGGCGGCAGCGACACGAGCGCGGTGGCAGTGGCGGCGGCCATGAAGGCAGACGAGTGCCTCATCTACACCGACGTGGACGGCGTCTACACCACCGATCCGCGCATCGTCCCCGAGGCCCGGCGCCTGGCCACGATCTCCTTCGAGGAGATGCTGGAGATGGCCAGCCTGGGCTCCAAGGTGCTGCAGATCCGCTCGGTGGAGTTTGCCGGCAAGTACCGCGTGCCGCTGCGGGTGCTCTCGAGCTTTACACCGTGGGACATCCCACTGGACGAGGAGGCCCGCTCGGGCACGCTGATCACTTTTGAAGAGGACGAGAAGATGGAGCAAGCCGTCGTTTCCGGGATCGCCTTCAGCCGTGACGAGGCCAAGATCACCCTCGTGGGCGTGCCCGATCGCCCCGGCGTGGCGTTCCAGATCCTCGGCCCGGTGGCCGATGCCAACATCGACGTGGACGTGATCATCCAGAACGTCTCGCACGACGGCCGCACCGACTTCTCCTTCACCGTGCCGCGTGGAGACTATGCGCGCGTGACGGAGGTGCTGAAGACCCAGGTGCTGCCTGGCATGGACGGCACGCAGATGCTGGGTGACCCGAAGATCTGCAAGGTCTCGATCGTGGGCATCGGCATGAAGAGCCACGCCGGCGTGGCCGCCACGATGTTCCGCTCGCTCAGCGAGGAGCGCATCAACATCCAGATGATCTCCACGAGCGAGATCAAGACAAGCGTCGTCATCGACGAGAAATACATGGAGCTCGCGGTGCGCACCCTGCACCGAGCCTTCGAGCTCGAAGGGGCACCGGCGGCTTGAGGGCGGGGCCTCGCCGCCCAGCCCTCCGGTAGAATCCGGAGCAACGGAGTCGTGACCGAGAGGCCGAAGGTGCTCCCCTGCTAAGGGAGTATGCGGGCAAAACCTGCATCGAGGGTTCGAATCCCTCCGACTCCGCCAAGATTGTTTCGAACTGGTTCCAAGCCCTTCGAACAGTTTCCAAGTCGTTCTGGGCCTGCCCGGGGTACTCCTACAGCACCTTCCAGATCAAGCCTACTCCGAGAGCCGCCAGATGGGCCTGGACGAGATCAAGGGCGGCAGCCCCTACGGCGCCTCCACCATCACGGGCGGCCAGGGCGAGCGCATGCCCAGCGAGCAGGAGCTCGGCATGGCGAGGTTCCAGGGCCGTCACGTCGCCACCATCGCCACACGCCTGGCCGGCTGAGGGCGCGGCCCAGCCCGCAGGAGGCCGCCCGGTGGGGCTCTTCTCCCTTGGCCTGAGGGCTCGGTGGCCGGAGGCGAGCGCTGGGGAGAGGCCTGGACTGCGGCCGGATTCGTGGTCCTGCACCGTCAGCATCCCTGCAGTGACCTCGACGCGGTTCGCCGCCAGGCCTGCGACTTCACGGACCATGGCGCCCTGCGCCGGGCGGTGCGGCTCTCGCGGGGAGATCGGTGGCAGCTTGGGTGACCGCGACACGGCTTCGGGCAGCCGGGGGCCTGGTTCCTGAATCCTGAGCCACCTGGGCCGAGACCGCAAAGCGTCCAGGATGCAGGGCACCCGTCCGAAGACCCTCGACCCCCACGGATTGCGCCCCCTCTTCTAGAGTGCGGTCGAAACCAACGTTCCGGATCGCCGGGGGATCGAAGTGGCGGAGCTTGCTCAGTTCCTCGTGAAGGCATTCATCATCGCCGGAACTGCCGCGGCTCTGGTGATGGTCCTGGCGGTCTTCTTCAAGTGGCTGCCCCTGTTCGGACCGAAGCGCCTTGGCGTGCAGGTACAGCCTGCGGGGACCCTGTTTGAAGAGGGGCGCTGCTACGACGTCCTGCTCTCATCGGGCCAGCGCCTGCAGGCCCTGCGTTTCGAGGGCATCGTCGAGGCGGACGCCGAGGCGGGATGGTCTCCCCTGCGGCAGCTCGCCGTGTTGCGGCGGGCCGATGGGGGAAAGGTGATCCTTCGCCTGGACAGCGTGCGCGTGTTCGAGGAGGTCGCGCCCGCGGCTGCCCCGAGCTGACCCGCCATGGCCAACCGGATCGAGCACTTCGTGTACGGGACGCCGGCGCGATTGAGGCGCTTTCGCGCGGCCCTGAGTCCTGAGGCGGAGGTCCGCACGGTCCCCGGCGGTCTCATCGTCCGCGAGACGCTTCCCTCCAGGCCGATGAACGCCTCCGGCAGCGCGAGCATCGAGTCGCTCGCGATTGCGTCGGGCCTGGAGTACGACGGCTACGGGCAGGAGCTCCCAGACGCGGATGCAGGCCACGGGCTCGACATCCCCTCGCGGCCCTTCACCCAGCGAACGGGCATCGTGGCGGGGCACGGCTTTGCGCTGCCCTTGCCCGACGGGCGGTTCGGGCACGCCATCTACCTGGGCGGCGATCGCAGCGGGTATCTCTTGGTCGACATCAGCGTGCTGGTCACGGACCGGCCCGCCCGTCCGGAAGAGGTACGGGATGCGCAGAGGCTCTATCGGCAGCCGATCCTCGTCTGGCACACCGAGTTCAAGGCCCTTGCGCTTCCGGCGACAGTGCCTGTCGCGCAACTTCCCTGCTCGGTGGTGTTTCGCTGCAGCACCGGCTGGCCGGAGCCTCACGTGTGGGCGCAGCTCGAGAGGCGCTTCGCAGAGGATGGGACTGACACGCCCGAGGGCTGGAACGCCTTGCTCAGGGCCATGGCCGAGGCGGGTGAGCGCCTGCCAGGGATGGACCGCTTCTACCTGATGCAGGCCCGGGTCGGACGCACCGGGGTCCTCAAGCTGGCCCAGGATCACACCCTGCAGCGATCCGTGGAGGACGAGCGCTGGCCGATGCCGTGGCAACCTGCGGAAATCGCCGAGGTCATCAACCATCTGGTTGGCGGGCCGGACATGATCGCAGCGCGGGACAAAGTGACCTGATACCCGCCGGATCGCCAAGTGGGCATCCGTCAGGCTTCTTCGTAGGCCTGAATGTCTTTGGCCCGGTACAAGACCTTTCCCACGATCTTCAGATACGGCGGTCCCTCGCCAATGGTGCGCCAGCGCTGAGGGCGTGCGACAGAGCACGCCCAGCGATCAGCGAGCATCTTCTCCGTCAGGAGTTGTCGGCGAGGTTCTGTCGGGACCTCTGTACCGCGGTGCCGGCGCTCTGGCGTCGCCTCGCCGAAGGTCAGCTTGGCAATGTCGCTTTCAGGCACATCCAGCACGTCGCGCGTGCTTTCAGGGTGAAGAGGAGGAGGGGGCGTGTGGTCAGAGGGCATGAACTTGCTCCAAGGTGCCAGCGTGTGGGCTTTCCATGTAGGCTCATACCGGCGGCCTCGGCGTTCTTCTCAGTCCAGCGGGCCGCCGGACGCCACGCTCAATCCGCCACCGAAGGCGATGTGCCGGACTTCGTGCCCTGGTTCATCTGACTGAGGCTGTCTGGCGCGATGGAGGACCATTTGCGGCGCGCTGTAGCGCAGGCTGCTCGCGGCCACCACCTCACCGACGCGAACTTCAGGTTCAGGGCTTTCCACTCAGCAGGGTCAACCGCGTGTCGTCGGTGCGTGCTTGCGCGATGACCAAGACACTGTCGAATTGACTGTTAACCGGGTAACAGGTAATATCTCTCCCATGTCGATCCAGTCGTTCGCCTGCTCCGACACGGAGAGCCTTTTCACCACAGGCAAGTGTCGCCGGTTCGTCAACATCAAGAGCGTGGCCGAGAGAAAGTTGGCCCAACTCGACGCGGCGCCTTCGGTGAATTTCATGAAGGCCCCGCCAGGCAACGACCTGAAGGAATACGACGGCGCCTGGCATGTGCGAATCAATGACCAGTGGCGACTGACCTTCAAGTGGGGTGAGAGCGGCCCCTATGACGTGCTCATCGAAGACCCACACTGACCCAGGCCCGACTGGCGTTGAAATCCTGAACAGCAATGGAGTGCATCATGTTCAAGAACGGTATGCGTCCTGTCCATCCAGGTGAAATCTTGCTGGAGGACTACATCAAGCCCATGGGCGTCAGCGTGCGCGCCGTGGCCATGGCCCTGCATGTGCCTTACTCGCGACTCAGCGAGATCACCAAGGGCCAGCGCGGCGTGTCGGCTGATACGGCCCTGCGCCTGGAGCGTTACTTTGGCAGCGAGGCCAAGGGCTGGCTGAACCTTCAGGCGGCCTACGAGTTGCGCGTGGCTGAGATCGAAAACGGCAAAGCCATCGCCAAAGAGATCCAGCCGTTTGCGCTGGCCGCCTGAGCCACGCCAGCAGGTTCACCTCATGCGCCTGCAGCCGGCCTGCGACTGAGTGCGACGATGGCAGCTCACTTGCATCGCACCTCACCACCAGACTGGCCGTGCACCTCCGCCCTCATTTCTCAGTTCTGGCGTTCTCTCGGATGGAAGGGTAGGTCACTGGCGAACGAGCGGTCTGCGGCGCCCAGTTTGGGTTGGTGAGTGACTCTTCAGGGTCGATAGCCGGCTGACGCGAGAGAGGGTGGTTCGAATCCTCCTCGCGAGCAGTCCAGGAATCCTCCTGCCTGCTCCGCCAAGCCGAGCACTCGGCCACCCCATTGCCAGCACGCAGCTGGCTGCGCTACGCTGAAGACCGTTCCGTCTTGGGAGGTCTTTCACCATGCGGCGGTTCTGGCTCGGTCTGGTGGTGTCTGCGGGCGCAGGTTCGGCCCACGCCTGGGATGAAACGCGGCGCATCACCGCACCACCACCTTCGTGCGCCGCCGGCGTGCAGTGCCGGGTGGCGGTCACGCCGGGCGCCCTGGCCGGCCAGGTGAAGCTGGAGTTCATCGGCCGGGCGCCAGCCCTCGGGGGCCGGGCTGTGCCCGTGCAGGTGTACGACGCGGCGGAAGCTGTCGTCAGCGAGAGGTCGCCCTTCGCGGCAGCGGACGGCAGCCTGTCGGTGCTGGTGGCCAATGGTCAGACGCTGCAGCCGGGGCGCTACCGGTACGTGATCCAGGGCGTGGCACAAGGTCGTTTCGAAGTCACCTCGGGCGCGACGGCCACCGCCGCACCGGCGACTGCGACTGCACCGGCCCGCCCGGCGCCCCGCGCCACGACCGCGCCCTCGTCGGTGGCGGCACTGGCCGGCACGTGGTACGGGATTGCCGGCACCCCTGGCTCGATCGAGCTGGGGGCCGACGGGTCCTACAAGTTGAATGGGCGAGCCGGCGGGCGCTACCGGCAGGATGGTGACGGTCTGGTGTTCGACGGCGCACTTGCGGCTTGGAACAAGGGGCGCGCCGCGCTCAAGGACGGCGTGATCGAGTTCCATTGGAAGAACGCAGAGGGCTTCAACAACTGGTTTGTCTTCCAGAAGGGCAGCTGAGCCGTCGGGCGCGTCATCTGCGCGGGCCAGCCGCCAGGATTGGCCTGCAGCTGCCTGAAGGGCCGGCTGGAGTGGCTCTACCCGGCCTTCTGCATCGCCTGGGTCAGCCGGTCTGCCAGCGATCGCCCGGGGCCAAGCCTGTGGGCTGAGCCAATCGGGCCTGGGCCTCGGCATCGCCCAGCAGGTGGGCGCGCCACCAGTCGGTGGTGATCGACGCCACCGCAGCGTGGTGTTGGGCCTGCAACGCGCGCGCAGCCGGATGGCGCTGCAGGATCTCCGCGCGCACGCCGGTGTTGCCGGAGAAAGTCATGTGGTCGGCGTCCTCGAGAACGAGCTGCGCCTTGCGGCCGGGCGGCAACGCGGCGTAGACGCCGATGCGGCGTTCCGGTGTCGCGCCATTGCCGACCACGTCGTCATCGCGGGTGCCGGTGATGCACAGGAGCGGGCGGTTCAGTCGCTCGAAGGCCTGTGCCGGATCGCCCCGGGCGGGCAGGGTGGGGGAGAAGGCAACGAAGGCCGCCAGACGCGGCTCGCGGATGCCGGGGTGCCCGGGGTAGCGCTGCCCGGCCATGCCGAGCGTCGTGTGGGCACCGTAGGAGTGGCCCGACATGCCCACGCCCTGCGCCCGGACCTCCCCCCACCGGCCGGTGGCGGCGGCCCGTCGGCGGGCCAGCTCGTCGAGCACGAAGACGACATCCTCGAGGCGGGCCAGCAGTTGCTCGGGCCCGGTCGCCCGGCGCAGCCCGCCCTTTTCTTCGGCATCGCGTGCGCCACGGCGCAGGGCGGCGATGTCGCTGCCGGGGTGCTGGAGGTTCAGCACCACCATTCCAGCTGCGCTCCAGGCCTCGCTCCAGCGTGCGCCGCCCGCTGACGTTCCGCCCAGGCCATGCGAGAAGAGCACGACCGGTCGGCCGCCGGCAGGTACCGCCGTACCCTCGGCCGGCCAACGGATGCGTACGGGCACGCTGCGCTGGCGGGCGGGATCGAGCCAGGTCTCGTCGAGCGGCCCAGGCTGTGAATGCGGACCTGGCGGCAGGGCGGCCTGGCCCCGTGCGTCGGCCCAGGTGCACAGCGCTCCGGCGGTCGCGCTCAAGATCCAGCGGCGTCTGGTGGTGTTCATGAGCCACACCCTACGCCACCTGCTTGTCTGGACTGTTTCCGCGCGATGGGTTGCGCGCCGGTGCGCTCAGCCGGCCAGGCGCGAGGCGATGGTGGCGACGTGCCGGCCCTGGAAGCGGGCCATGCCGAGCTCCTGCTCGCTGGGCAGGCGCTCACCCTGGCCTCCCGTGATGGTCGAGGCGCCGTAGGGGCTGCCCCCCTTGATCTCGTCGAGCCCCATCTGGCGGCTCTCCGAGTAGGGCAGGCCCACCACCACCATGCCGTGGTGCAGCAGGGTGGGGATGAAGCTCAGGATGGTGCTCTCCTGGCCACCGTGCTGCGTGGCCGAAGACGTGAACACGGATCCGACCTTGCCCACCAGCGCGCCGGTGAACCACAGGCCGCCGGTCTGGTCCATGAAGTTGCGCAACTGCGCCGTCACGTTGCCGAAGCGGGTCGGCGCACCGAAGATGATCGCGTCGTAGTTCGCGAGTTCACCCGGCTGCGCGACGGGCGCAGTCTGGTCGACCTTGCCGCCGGCGGCCGCAAACGCCTCGGGCGCCATCGTCTCGGGCACGCGCTTGAGGTCGACCTGGGCGCCCGCGACCTCGCGTGCCCCCTCGGCCACGGCCTGGGCCATGGCCTCGATGTGGCCGTACATGCTGTGGTAGAGGACGAGGACCTTTGCCATCTGAGACTCCTGTGAGGTGTAGAGGCGCGACGGGACGTGCCCCCGCGGAAGGGCGCATTGGGCCACGGTGTGGCGGCTTCGTGCGTGTGCACGATTGGCGACGCCATTCGAAAGCGTAGAACCCGGTTGTGGGCAACGCCCTGCGCTCGCGCGACAATTCCACCCATGAAATACCTGCACACCATGGTCCGCGTGACCGACATCGAAGCCTCCCTTCGCTTCTACCGCGACGCCCTCGGGCTCGAGGTGCTGTCCCGGCGTGACCACGAAGCCGGGCGCTACACGCTCGTCTTCCTGGCTGCACCCGGCAACCACGAGGCGCAGATCGAGCTGACCTACAACTGGCCGGCGCCCGACGGTACGGCGGAGGCCTACACGGGCGGGCGTAACTTCGGCCACGTGGCGTACGCGGTGGACGACATCTACGCCACCTGCCAGCGCCTGGTCGACCACGGCGTGACGATCAGCAGGCCGCCGCGTGACGGTCGCATGGCCTTCGTGCGCTCGCCCGACGGCATCTCCATCGAGCTGCTGAACAGGGGCGGTGCGCAGCCGCCGGCCGAACCCTGGACCTCGATGCCCAACGTGGGTAGCTGGTAACCCCTTGGGGGGCGCGATGCTCAACGAGACGCACGATCCGAGCCTGTGCAGCTGGCTGGCCTCGGCCCAGGCTCCCGGCTGCGACTTCCCGGTCCAGAACCTGCCCTTTGCCGTGTTCCGGCGCCAGGGCGGCGCAGAGGCCTTCCGGTGCGGCGTGGCCCTGGGCGACCGGATCGTCGACCTGGCGGCGCTGGCCGCAGCCGGTGTGCTGGAGGGGCTCGCACAGCAGGCTGCCCGGGCAGGCGCGCAGGGCAAGCTCAACGCGCTGATGGAGCTGGGGCCACCGGCTTGGAGCGCCTTGCGCCTGGCCCTGTCGCGCGCACTGCGCGCCGGCTCGCCTGCGCAGGCGGCCATCGAGCCGCTTCTCGTGCCGCAGGCCCAGGCCGACTACGACGTGCCGGCGCACATCGGCGACTACACGGACTTCTACACCTCCGTCCATCACGCCACGCAGATCGGGCGGCTCTTCCGGCCCGACAACCCGCTGCTGCCCAACTACAAGTGGGTGCCCATCGGCTACCACGGCCGCTCCTCGAGCATCGTCGTGTCCGGGCAGGCTTTCCACCGGCCGGTGGGTCAGACCATGCCGCCTGGTGCCGCGCAGCCGAGCGTGGGCCCTTGCAAGCGGCTGGACATCGAGCTCGAGCTGGGCATCTTCGTGGGGTCGGGCAACGCGCTGGGAGAGTCGATTCCGATCGAGCAGGCCGAGTCGCATGTGTTCGGCCTGTGCCTGCTCAACGACTGGTCGGCGCGTGACATCCAGGCCTGGGAGTACCAGCCGCTGGGGCCCTTCCTGGCCAAGAACTTCGCCACCACCGTCTCCCCTTGGGTCGTGACGCTGGAGGCGCTGGCCCCCTACCGGGCGCCGTTCACGCGGCCCGCCGACGACCCACAGCCCTTGCCCTACCTCGACAGCACGACCAACCGCGAGGCCGGGGCGCTGGACATCCAGCTCGAGGTGGCACTGCAGACCCCGCGCATGCGTGAGGCCGGGCAGGATGGCTCGACGATCTGCCGCACCAGCTACCGCCATGCCTATTGGACGGTGGCGCAGCTCGTGGCGCATCACACGGTGGGCGGGTGCAACCTGCAACCGGGTGACCTGCTGGGCAGCGGCACGCTGTCCGGGCCGACGCCGCAGGAGGCCGGCGCGCTGATCGAGCTCACCGCGGGGGGCAAGCAGCCGTTGACCTTGCCAGGGGGCGAGCAGCGCGTGTTCCTCGAGGATGGAGACACGGTGCGCCTGCGCGGCTGGTGCGAGCGCCCCGGCGCCGCGCGCATCGGCTTCGGGGAGTGCGCGGGCACGGTCCTGCCCGCGCGCGAGCCGGGCCTCCGTTAGCATCGCCTGATGGGACGGCAGCACCCGAGCGGGTCACCCACTCCGGCGCAGCCAGTACAACAAGAAGGAGCCAGCCGATGAAGATCGACCGCATCCACCACGTGGCCTACCGCTGCCGCGACGCGAAGGAGACCGTCGAGTGGTACCGGCGGCACCTGAACATGGAGTTCGTGCTGGCCATCGCCGAGGACCGCGTGCCCTCCACGGGCGCGCCGGATCCCTACATGCACGTGTTCCTGGATGCCGGGCACGGCAACGTGCTCGCCTTCTTCGAGCTGCCCAACTCCCCCGCACAGGGCAAGGACCCGAACACGCCGGAGTGGGTGCAGCACATCGCCTTCAAGGTCGACAGCCTGCAGGACCTGGAGGAGACGAAGGCCCGCCTGGTGGCCGCCGGCGTGCCTGTCGTGGGCCCGACCGACCACACGATCTTTCGCAGCATCTACTTCTTCGACCCCAACGGCCACCGGCTCGAGCTCGCCGTTGACGTGGGCACGCCCGACCAGTACCGGCGCCTCGACGAGGTGAAGTGGGAGATGCTCGAGGAGTGGAGCCGCACGCGGCGCGCGCCGCGTCATGCGGCGTGGATGCACGAACAGGCCATGGCCGACAACGGCTGAGGTGGAGCGAGGCTCTGGCCGCGCCCAGGGCCCTGGCTCGGTGCACCGCTGACCGAAGATGCTCAAGACCTACACCTTCCCCGAGTTCGACTACCGCATCAGCGAGGAGCAGCGCACGGGCACGCCTGCGCGCCATCCGGTGGTGGTCGTGGGCGCCGGGCCCGTGGGGCTGACGCAGGCGCTCGACCTCGCCTTGCGCGGCGTGCCCACGGTGATCCTGGACGACAACAACACCGTGAGCATGGGCTCGCGGGCGGTGTGCTACGCCAAGCGCACGCTCGAGGTCTGGGACCGCCTGGGCATCGGCGAGGCCTGCGTGGAGCAGGGTGTGCAGTGGAAGGTCGGCAAGGTCTTCTTCCGAGATGAACTCGCCTACGCCTTCGACCTGCTGCCCGAGGCCGACCACAAGATGCCGGCGATGATCAACCTGCAGCAGTACCACCTCGAGGAGCGGCTGGTGCGCGCCTGCCAGGCCTCGCCGAGGGTGGACCTGCGCTGGAAGCACAAGGTGCTGGCCGTGGAACCGCAGGACGACCACGTGGCGCTGTCGGTGGAGACGCCGGATGGCATCTTTTGCATGCAGGCCCAGTGGGTGATTGCAGCCGATGGCGCCAACAGCGACGTGCGGCGCATGCTCGGCGCGGACTTCCGCGGCCAGTTCTTCCAGGACCGCTTCCTGATCGCCGACGTGGTGATGAAGGCCGACTTTCCGACCGAGCGCTGGTTCTGGTTCGATCCACCCTTCCACCGCAACCAGAGCGTGCTGCTGCACAAGGAGTGCGACAACGTCTGGCGCATCGACTTCCAGCTCGGCTGGGACGCCGACCCGGCCGAGGAGAAGCGGCCCGAGAAGGTGATCCCGCGCATCCAGGCGATGCTCGGGCCCGGCGTGGAATTCGAGCTCGAGTGGGTGTCGGTCTACCAGTTCGCGTGCCGGCGCATCGACGCCTTCCGGCACGGCCGCGTGATCTTCAGCGGCGACGCGGCGCACCAGGTGTCGCCCTTCGGTGCGCGGGGTGCGAACTCGGGCGTGCAGGACTGCGACAACCTGGGCTGGAAGCTCCAGGCGGTGCTGGCGGGTGATGCACCCGAGGCGCTGCTGGACACTTTCCACGAGGAGCGCGCAGCCGCCGCGGACGACAACATCGGCCACTCCACGCGCGCCACCGACTTCATCACGCCCAAGAGCCGGGCCTCGCTGCGGCTGCGAAATGCCGTGCTGGAACTGGCCCGCACCGAGCCCTTTGCGCGCCCGCTCGTCAACAGCGGCCGCCTGTCGACGCCCACGCCCTATGCGGTCTCATCGCTGAACACGCCCGACGAGCAGCCCTTTGCCGGGCGCATGCGCCCGGGCACGCCGTGCGCCGATGCGCCGATCCTGCGCGCCGGGCAGGCGGGGTGGTTGCTCGAGCAGCTCGGGCGCGGTTTCACGCTGCTGAGCTTCGGACCAGCCCAGCCGGTTCGGGTGGGTGGCGTCACGGCCAAGGTGCTGGAAGTGGGCCGGGACATCGACGACGCACGCGGCGTGCTCGCCGCCCGCTACGACGGCCAGCCTGGCACCGTCTACCTGATCCGCCCCGACCAGCACGTCGCCGCGCGCTGGCGCGCCTTCGACGAAGGGCGGGTGCGCGAGGCCCTGCGGCGCGCCCTCAAGCTGGCCTGAACCGCGAAAGCCCCTCGCCATGCCCTTGCACCGCGAACCCCGCATCCCCGATCCCGACACCTTCTACGCCGAACTCATCGCGAGCCAGCGCGACCTCAGCGACGAGCAAGCCGACATGCTGCTCGCCAAGCTCGTGCTGATCCTGTCCAACCACGTGGGCGACCGCGCGGTGCTGGCCGAGGCCATCGCGCTGGCGCGCGAGAACACGCTCGCCTCCCGACCCTGAGCGCCCGCCTGGCACTCAGGTTGTCAGCAGGCGCGCCAGCTCGACCACCGACAGCGGGGCCGAGCCCTCGGCCTTGTTGTTGATGGTGACGAAGGCCCGGTGCCCGGCATCGAGCGTCGCGGCCGCCACCCGAGCGATCGTTGCGCGCGTCGCGGGATCCGGCGCCTGGAGCCGGTCGAAGGGGGCAAAGCGCTCGTAGGCCTGGGTGTAGGCCAGGCCGCGCTGCAGGTTCCAGCGGCAGACGAAATCGCCTGGCCAGGTGGCGCGCAGCATGTCGAGCTGGGCCTGCGCGCTCGGCATGCGGTCATGCAAGCCCAGCACGTAGCGCACGCCGTGCGCCTTGAGCTGAGCGGCCATTCGCGGAGTCAAGAGCACCGGGTCACGCACTTCCAGGCCCGCGATGGCACCAGGCGCAAGCGCGGGGACGACCGCAGACCACAATCGCTCGAGCCGCTCGTGCAGCGTCGACGGATCCCGGACCCACGCGGGGGACAGCGGCGACAGCTGGAACACGAGCACGCCAAGCTTGTCGCGCAGACCCTCGGCCGCAGGCTGCACGGCGGCCGCCAGCGCCGTGTCCGGATCCAGGAAGACGGGGTTGTCTTGCGTGGGGCGCCCTTCACCGGGTTCGCGCACGCTGGCATCGGTGACCAGGGCAGGGGCCTTGACGACGAAGCGAAAGTCCGGCGGAACCTGTGCGGCGAGCAAGCCGAGCACGCTGGCCGGGGCGGGCCGGTAGAAGGTGCGATCCAGGCTGACCGTGCGCAGCAGCGGGTGCCGTGCGTACGCGGACAGGCCATGGCGCGACAGCCACGCCTGCGGGGCCTGGCGGTCGTAGACCAGCCCGGCCCAGCCGGGGAAATGCCACGACGACGTGCCCAGATGCAGACGGTCACCCCAGCGTGCGCGAAGGCGGTCGGCCAGTTCCTGCCAGTCGGCGGGGCAGGGGGCCGGACCCGCCGGCCCGCCCGGGCTGGCGGCGCCCGGGGCCGGATCACCTCCCGAGCCCGGATCGGCGTCGGGCGCGGGTTCGGAATCGAAAAGCGAGGCCTGCCCGGACATGCCCGGGGATTGTGCGGCAGGCCCGAACCCTCACAATCCCGGGCTCGACCGCGCCCACCGGAGGATCCCGTGCCCCTCAGCGACATCGAAATCGCCCAGCAGGCGAGCCTGCGCCGCATCACCGACCTTGCCCGCGACCGCCTGGGCATCGACGACGCGCACCTGATCCCCTACGGCCACCACAAGGCCAAGATCGCGCTGCCCTTCATCGATTCGCTGCAGGACCGCCCCGACGGCAAGCTCGTGCTCGTGACCGCCATCAGCCCGACGCCCGCGGGTGAGGGCAAGACGACGACCACTGTGGGGCTGGGCGACGCGCTCAACCACATCGGCAAGCGCGCGGTGGTGGCGCTGCGCGAGCCCTCGCTCGGGCCGGTCTTCGGCATGAAGGGCGGGGCAGCCGGGGGCGGGCGGGCGCAGGTGGTGCCGATGGAGGACATCAACCTGCACTTCACCGGCGACTTCAACGCCATCGCGTTGGCCAACAATCTGCTGGCCGCGGCCCTGGACAACCACGTCCACCACGGCAATGCGCTGGACATCGACGTGCGCCGCATCAGCTGGCGCCGCGTCGTCGACATGAACGACCGGGCGCTGCGGCGCCTGACGGTGGGCCTGGGCGGGCCGGGCAACGGCTTTCCTCGCGAGGACGGCTTCGACATCGTCGTGGCCTCGGAGGTGATGGCGATCCTGTGCCTGGCCACCTCGCTCAAGGACCTCAAGGAGCGGCTGGGCCGCATCGTGGTGGCGCAGACGCGCGACCGCAAGCCCGTGCGCGCCGCCGACCTGAAGGTGCACGGGGCCATGGCCGTGCTGCTGAAGGACGCGCTGGCTCCGAACCTCGTGCAGACGCTGGAAAACAACCCGGCGATCCTGCACGGCGGCCCCTTCGCCAACATCGCGCACGGCTGCAACTCGGTGCTGGCCACGCGCACGGCGCTCAAGCTGGCCGACTACGTCGTCACCGAGGCGGGCTTCGGCGCGGACCTGGGCGCGGAGAAGTTCGTCGACATCAAGTGCCGCAAGTCGGGGCTGCGCCCGCAGGCCACGGTGATCGTGGCCACCGTTCGGGCCTTGAAGTACCACGGCGGCGTGGCGCTGGGCGACCTCGGGCGCGAGAATCTGGAGGCGCTCCAGAAGGGCCTGGCCAACCTGCGCCGGCACGTGGAGAACGTGACGCAGCGCTACGGCCTGCCTTGCGTGGTCAGCGTCAACCACTTCATCCAGGACACCGAGGCCGAGCACCGGCTGCTGCGTGAGCAGATCGGCGCCCTGGGTGTGCCGGTGCTCACGGCGCGGCACTGGGCCGAAGGTGGAGCCGGCGCGGCCGACGTGGCGCGCGAGGTGGTGCAGCTGTGCGATCAGCCCTCACGCTTGCGCTTCGTCTACGAGGACGCGGACGCGCTGTGGGAGAAGATGCGAAAGATCGCCACCGATGTCTACGGCGCGGCCGCCATCACGGCCTCGGCCGACGTGCGTGGCCAGATCCAGCAGCTGCAGGACGCCGGCTACGGGCACCTGCCGGTGTGCGTGGCCAAGACGCAGTACAGCTTCTCGACCGACCCCAAGGCGCTTGGGGCACCCAGCGGTCACACCGTGACCGTGCGCGAGGTGCGCCTGGCAGCGGGTGCGGAGTTCGTCGTGATGATCTGCGGCGACATCATGACGATGCCGGGGCTGCCGAAAGTGCCGGCGGCCGAGCAGATCGACCTGGATGACGAGGGACGGGTCGTCGGACTGTTCTGAGGGCGGTGGGCGCTTTCGCCCATCTCCGCGTTCTCAGACAGTTGACATAATATACATCGTCGCGCTTTATGCGAGATCCTCATCCTGTCCGGCGTCGGCAGCCATGTCACCCTGCTCGTCGATCTGCGCGTCATAGGCTGCCAGGTTGGCATCCTGCAGGCGCGGGATCAGCGGTCGATCCAGGGGGCGGCACACGCGGGCCTTCAGGCGGGCCAGGCGCTCAGAACGCTCCATGGCCTGGATCACGCCCTCGGGGTTCATCATCAGGGCGAACGGGTTGCCGAGTTCGAGCGGTGTTGCCATCGTTTTCTCCTTCATCGAAAGGTGAAGCGATGATGTAACAGCCCCCAGGGTCCTTCCAGCCGGCTCCGCGCCATGCCTTGTGTCAGCGCAATTCCGACGCAGTTGTCGGCTTCGGGGTCGTCCCCTGTCGGTCCGGTGCTGTGCCGATCACCGACGCACGAGCCCCTCCAGGCGCTTGACCAGCCCGTCTCGACCCGCGGCGCGGGCGAAGTCGGCCGCGGAGAGGTCGAGCTGGTTGAGCAGCGCGGCGTCTGCACCCCGCTCCAGCAGGAGCGCGGCAGCTTCCTCCACGCCATAGCGGGCGGCCATCATGAGCGGTGTCGTGCCGTTGGGCGAACGTGCGTCGATGGGCGCACCCCGATCCAGCAGCATCTTCACCATCGCCGTGCTCGGCCCGGAGGCCGCGTAGTGCAGCGGCGTCCAGCCGCTGCGGTCCAGACGGGCCCCGCGCTCGAGCAGCCGCATCGCCGGCCCCATGGCGCCTCGCAGCGCCGCCATCATCAGCGGCGTCTCGTCGGTCGTGTTGGTCGCATCCGCCTTCAGCTCCGGGTGCGCCAGGAGCACCTGCACCGCCTGGTCCGAGCCGCCGCGCAGCGCCAGAAAGAGGCCCACCTGCCCCTGTGGATCGGGCGTGTTGGGGTCGAAGCCGCGCTGCAGCAGTCGGGTGAGCGTGCGGGCATCATCCAGCTCGATGGCCCGGAAGAAGTCCTCGTAGGCGCCCGCGTGTGCGCCCATCGAAAAAGCAAGCAGGGCAACGAGTTGGAGAATTCTCTTCAGAATCGGCATGCACTCTTCTCCTGTCGGTTCCTCAAGTGATGGATGAAGTCTTTCCGGGGGCCCAGGCAGGCGCCGGCTGCGGCCGGAAGAGGCGGACGAAGTTGTCCGTCGTGGCGCGGGCCACCTCCTCTACCGGCAAGCCCTTGACGCGAGCCAGCTCGGCTGCCACATGCGGCACCCAGGCCGGGGTGTTCACCTTGCCGCGGTGGGGCACCGGCGCCAGGTAGGGGCTGTCGGTCTCGATCAGGCAGCGCTGCAGCGGCACGAAGGCCGCCACCTCACGCAACGCCTGGGCGTTGCGGAACGTGAGGATGCCGGAAAAGGAGATGAAGAAGCCCATCTCCAGCGCCGCGCGGGCCACTTCCATCGACTCCGTGAAGCAGTGGAAGACGCCCCCGACCTCCTGCGCGCCCTCCTCCCTCAGGATGGCCAGCGTGTCCTCCGCGGCACTGCGGGTGTGGACGACCAGGGGCAGGCCCAGCGTGCGCGCCGCGCGCACGTGAACCCGGAAACGCTCCCGCTGCCAGGCCATGTCGGCCCAGCTGCGGCTGCCGATGCGGTAGTAGTCGAGGCCTGTCTCGCCAATGGCGATCACGCGCGGCTGCCGCGCCCGCTCGACGAGATCCTGCTCACTGGGCTCTCGCACGCCCTCGCTGTCCGGGTGGACGCCCACCGTGGCCCACAGGTTCGGGTGCGCACAGGCCAATCCGTGCACGAGTTCGAATTCCTCGACCGTCGTGCAGATGCACAAGGCGGCGTCCACCGATGCATCGGCCATCTCGCCCAGGATCGTCTCCACCCGACCACCCAGCTCCGCAAAGGCGAGGTGGCAGTGGGAGTCCACGAACATGCCGCGCTCCCGGGCGAAAGCTCAGAGCGTCTGCGTCGGCTTGGCCGATGCGACCGAGGTGCCGAGGATCTCCTCGATGCGCAGCTTGAGCGCGCGCGTCTTCTCGTCGTTCGGAAAGCGCACGCCCACGCCCTGTGTCCGCCCACCCGAGGCATTGGCCGGCGTGATCCACGCCACTTTCCCGGCCACGGGATAGCGCTGCGGGTCGTCGGGCAGGGACACCAGCAGGTACATGTCGTCGCCGAGCTGGCATTCGCGCTGGGTCGGCACGAAAAGCCCACCGTCCGTCAGCGCCGGCATGTAGGCGGCGTAGAGCGCGCCGCGCTCCTTGAACACGAGCTGGATCACGCTCGGGCGCGCGCCGCCGGCAGCCTGGGCCGCCTGTGCGGCGCCCAGTGGTCCGAAGGTGGAGGCCGCGGGCGTGTTCATGGCCGCAGTGTAGCGAAGGCCGGGCCGGTAGCCAGGGCCGACTGCCCCTGCAGCACGAGTGACTCGACCAGCAGCGGCTCGTTCCACGGATGCTCGGCGTGCGCCGCCAGCGAGCGCAGCTTGTCCTGCCAGGCGGCCAGCGACGCTGCGTTGCTGCTGGCCGGCACGACCCCGGGTGGGAAGTAGCGCGCGGCCCCGCCCGCACGCCGGACCATGGCGTCGTGGCACAGCTTGTGCAGCGCATCGACCACGCGAGGCACGCCCCAGCCCTCGAAGAACGAGGCGTCGCCTCGGCGCACGGCTTCGGGCATTGCGGCCCATTGCTGCGCCCCGATGCCCGTCTCGTGCAGCCGCCGTGCCTCCAGCGGCAGGCCGCCCGTGGCAGCCAGCAGCACCGAGGGCTCGGGCACACCCTGGCCCTGCAACCAGGCCAGCGACTGCGCCACCGGAGGTGTGGGCAGTCGCAGGCGCTGGCAACGGCTGAGCAGCGTCGGCAGCAACCGGGCAGGGTCGCTGGCCGTCAGCACGATGCGCACGCCTGCAGGGGGCTCCTCGAGGGTCTTGAGCAGCGCGCTTGCCGAGACGGGATTCAGGGCGGTGGCGGGATGCACGACGAGCACCTTGGCGCGCCCGCGCGCATTCGTCGTGACCACCCAGTCCAGGGCGCGCCGCACGTCCTCGACGCGAACCTGGCGGCTGGGCTTGCGCTTCTCGTCCACGTCCACCGGCAGCCCGTGGGCCAGCGCCACCTCTTCCGGCAGTACGAGCATCAGGTCCGGGTGGGTGCCGGCCTGCACGAGGCGGCAGGCGGCGCAGCGCCCGCACGGTGCACGCCCAGGCGCGCCAGCGGCGTCCGGCACGACCTCGCACAACCAGGCCTGGGCCAGCGTGGCTGCCAGGTGAAGAGCTCCCGCCCCGGGCGCTGCATGAAGCAGCAGGGCATGGCCGCGCTGGCCGGACAGTGCCTGACCCAGCACCGGCGCGATCCAGGGCAGGGGAAGCTCCCCGCTCTCCCCTACCACCACGGGCGCGCCTCCACGGCCGCCTGCACCTGCTGCCACACCGCGGGCAGTGGCTGGGCAGCGTCGATCACGGCAAAGCGCTGCGGGTCGGCTTCCACGCGCGCGGCGTAGCCGGCACGCACCCGGGCGAAGAAGGCCTCGTCCTCGGCCTCGAAGCGGTCCGGGCGCCTGGCCGCCTGGCGCCGCTGCGCCGCGACGCCGGCGGGCAGGTCGAACCACATCGTCAGATCGGGCTGACGGCCCTGCTGCACCCACCCCTCGAGCGTGCGCAGCACGTCCCGGTCGAAGCCGCGACCGCCGCCCTGGTAGGCGAAGGTGGCGTCGGTGAAGCGGTCGCACAGCACATGCGAGCCTTCGGCCATGGCGGGCTCGATACGCGTGCGCAGGTGGTCGCGGCGCGCGGCGAACACGAGCAGCGCCTCGGTCATGGCATCCATCGGACGGTGCAGGACGAGCTCGCGCAGCGCCTCGGCCAGCTCGGTGCCACCGGGCTCGCGCGTCACCAGCACGCGCTGCCCGCGGGCACGCAGCCAGCCGGCCAGCGCCTCGATGTGGGAGGACTTCCCCGCGCCATCGATGCCCTCGAAAGTGATGAAGCGGCCGCTCATCGGCCGCCGCGCTGATAACGGTTCACCGCACGATTATGGGCTTCCAGCGTCTCGCTGAAGACGCTGCTGCCATCGCCGCGCGCCACGAAGTACAGGGCCGGCGTGGGTTGCGGGCGTACGGCGGCGCGCAGGGACGCCATGCCGGGCAGCGCGATCGGCGTGGGCGGCAGGCCCCGGCGCGTGTAGGTGTTGAAGGGCGTGTCGGCCAGCAGGTCGCGCTTGCGCAGGTTGCCGTCGAAGGCTTCCCCCAGGCCGTAGATCACGGTGGGGTCGGTCTGCAGCGGCATGCCGATGCGCAGACGGTTGACGAAGACGCCTGCCACCAGCCCGCGGTCGCTGGCCAGCCCGGTTTCCTTCTCGACGATGGAGGCGAGCACGAGGGCCTCCTCGGCGCTACGCAGGGGCGTGTCGGTGTCGCGCTCCTGCCAGGCCTTTTCCAGGCGCGAGCGCATCGCGGCATGCGCGCGCTTGAGCACGGTGAGGTCGCTCACGCCCCGGCTGTAACGGTAGGTGTCCGGGAAGAAGCGCCCCTCGGCCGGCACACCGGGCGCCCCGATCGCGGCCATCAGCTCGGCATCCGACAGCGGTGCCGTGGCGGGACGCAAATGGGCGGCCCGAGCCAGCTCGGCGCGCATCTGGCGCACCGTCCAGCCTTCGATGATGCGCACGGTCTCGAGCGTTTCGTCGCCCTGCACCATCTTGTCGAGCAGCGTGCGCGCAGTGGTGCCGGGCCCGGCTTCGTAGCTGCCGGCCCGGATGCGCCGGGCCTGCCCGGACCAGCGGAACCACTCGTAGAGCCAGGCGGGGGAGGTCTGCACGCCTGCCTCGACCCACAGGCGGGCAACCTCTCGGGGCGAGGTACCCGGCTCCACCGAGACCTCCACGCTCGGCTGCGCGAGATCCAGCGGCCGGTGCAGCCACCAGGCCGCACCGGCAGCCGCCAGCCCGATGGCCAGTGCGGCAACGGCCACGCAGAGCGCGACCAGGCGCAGCCCCGGCGAGAGGCGTTGACGTGACCCTGGGTGGGGGGCGGGCATGGCGGCGCTGATGATAATGAGCCGATGGATCCACACCTCGCGTCTTCCGACCGGCCCACGGGCGTCCTGCCCCTGGCGGGCTGGGGTCTCATCATCGCCCGCGGACCCGATGCCGGCACCTTCCTGCAGGGGCAGCTCACCCAGGACGTCCTGTCGCTGGGCGAGCACCAGGCGCGCCTGGCAGGCTACTGCAGCGCCAAGGGGCGGCTGCTCGCGACCTTCGTCGTCCTGCGAGGCGGCCCGGACGAGTGGTGGCTCGCGTGCAGCGCGGACCTGCTGGCCCCCACGCTCAAGCGGCTGCAGATGTTCGTGCTGCGCGCCCGGTGCAAGCTCAGCGATGGCAGCGGAGAGCAGGCCCTGTGGGGCCTGGTGGGCCC
Source organism: Rubrivivax sp. (assembly GCA_040400855.1). Taxonomy (GTDB): domain Bacteria; phylum Pseudomonadota; class Gammaproteobacteria; order Burkholderiales; family Burkholderiaceae_C; genus Rubrivivax. Next base: position 45,805 of record JBBAPJ010000004.1, on the reverse strand, counting down.
GGCTGCGCAGGCAGCTTGCGCAGAGGGTGCCCCCGAACTGGCTGGTCCGGGGGCAGTGGTGCGGATGCAGTCGCGAACCGTGGTGCGCCTGGCCGATGCCGACGGCCTGCCGCGTGCCCTGCTGCTGCAGGACCCCCAGGCTGCGCCGCCCGAGGGTCCGCCCCTTTCCGAGCACGACTGGGAGCGCTACGAGGTACGCAGTGCCGTCGTGCGCGTGCAGGCGCGCACGGTCGAGCAGTTCGTGCCGCAGATGGTCAACTTCGAGCTCGTGGGTGGCGTGAACTTCCAGAAGGGTTGCTACCCCGGCCAGGAGGTGGTTGCCCGCAGCCAGTACCGCGGGACGCTCAAGCGGCGCGCGTACCTGTATGCGGTGCAGGCCACCGGCGTCGCGGTGCAGCCAGGTGACGCGATCTACGCGGCCGACGACCCCGGCCAGCCGGCGGGCACCATCGCACTGGCGGCGGCCGCGCCCGCCGGCGACGGCGCCTGGGAGCTGCTGGCCGAGACGAAGATCGCAGCCGCCGAGGGCTCGGCGCTGCATCTCGGCTCTGCTCAGGGCCCGCTGCTGCGGCGGCTGCCCCTGCCCTACGCCTTGCCTGCCGAGGCCTGAAGGCTTGCTGCACCGCTGCGTCTACTACAAGGTTGCGCGCGAGCGCCTGCAGACGGTGTGCGCAGCGGTTCGCGCCGTCCAGCGGGCCTGGGTGACGCGCCACGGCGGCCTGCGAGCGGAACTGCTGCTCAGGGTGGACGCAGCGGCCACCTCGGGCCCTGCGACCGTGATGGAGGTCTGGCGATGGGAGCCTGGCGAAACGGCTTCGCCCGATGGATCTCCCGACTGGGCTCGGCTGGAGCAGGAACTCGGCGCGGCGATCGCGGGGGAGACGGTCGGACCGCGTCACGTCGAGGATTTCGGCGCCGCGCCGGGCTGAGCCTGTCTCGCGCGCAGCCTTCGGGCGGTGATAGATTGGCCGGGTGAGAAGCCGACGGACGCCGAGATGAACGAGCCTGTTCCTGCCTTCACCCTGCTGCTGCGCGTGCGCTACGGCGAGTGCGACGCCCAGCACGTGGTCTTCAACGCCCGCTACGCAGACTATGCCGACATCGCGATGAACGAGTTCATCCGCGCGGTCGTCGGCGGCTACGACAAGCTCCTGGCTGCCGGCATGGACACGCAGGTCGTGCGACTGGTGACGGATTTCCGTTCACCCGCCCGCTTCGACGAGGTGCTGGCCATCACGGTCGAGACCACATCGGTGGGCAACACGTCGTTCGTGCTGACCATGCAGATGACGCAGCACGGGTCCGGACGCCTGGTGGCGACCACGGCGGCGACCTACGTCATGGTCACGGCCCAGGTGCACCAGAAGATGCGCGTGCCCGACGACATCCGCGCCCTGCTGCTGGCCGGCTCCCCCGGGGTGGTCGTGAACCAGGCCGGTGTGGTGCTCGAGGCCCGATAGCCGCCTCCTGCGGCGTCTGCCGCGGCATACTCGCCGCATGGCGCACATCCAGTACCTCACCCAGATTCACCTCGACTTCGGCGTCGTCGCGATGCTGCCGCAGGCCTGTGCGGACGCGGGCATGCAGCGGCCTCTGCTCATCACGGACGCGGGCGTGCGTGCCGCCGGCGTGCTCGACATGGCGCTGCAGGCGCTGCGCGACATGCCCCACGCCGTGTTCGACGGCACGCCCTCCAACCCGACCGAGGCCGGCGTGCGCGCCGCGGTGCAGGTGCTGCGCGCGCACGGGTGCGACGGGCTGGTCGCCGTGGGCGGCGGCTCGAGCATCGACCTGGCCAAGGGCGTGGCGATTGCCGCCACGCACGAAGGTGCCCTCAAGACCTACGCCACGATCGAAGGCGGCAGCCCGCGCATCACCTCGCGGGTGCTGCCGCTGGTGGCCGTGCCGACCACGGCCGGGACGGGCAGCGAGGTGGCGCGGGGTGCCATCCTGATCGTCGACGACGGCCGCAAGCTGGGCTTCCACTCCTGGGGCCTGGTGCCGCGCACCGCCTTGCTCGACCCAGGCCTCACGCTCGGGCTGCCCCCTCGCCTGACGGCCGCCACGGGGATGGACGCGATCGCGCACTGCATGGAGACCTTCATGGCTCCCGCGGTCAATCCGCCTGCCGACGGCATCGCCCTGGACGGCCTGGCCCGGGGCTGGGCGCACATCGAGCGCGCCACGCGCGACGGGTCGGACCGCGACGCCCGCTGGGCCATGATGAGCGCGAGCATGCAAGGCGCGATGGCCTTCCAGAAGGGGCTGGGCTGCGTGCACTCGCTCAGCCACAGCCTGGGCGGCGTCGACCCGCGGCTGCACCACGGCACCCTCAACGCCCTCTTCCTGCCGGCCGTGGTGGCCTTCAACGCCTCGGCCCCCTCGATCCAGCGCGAGCAGAGGCTGCAGCGCATGGCGCATGCGGTGGGCATCGGCACCTGCGACGCCGCCGGCACCGAGCTGTGCGAGGCCCTGCGCGCACTCAACGCGCGGCTGGGGCTGCCGCGCGGCCTGGGCGAGCTGGGCGTGACGCCTGCGATCTTCGAGCAGGTCATCGACGGCGCCCTGGCAGACCACTGCCACAAGACGAACCCGCGCACCGCCACCCGCGACGACTACCGCGCGATGCTTTCCGCTTCGCTCTGAGGCGCGCCGGCGTTCCTCGCCAGGCGGCGTCCCGCCGTGGGCGAGCGGCACGCGGCAGCCGGGTCAGAGGGGGTCGTGCGACCCCCTCGCGCCTCAATGGTGCGTGCCGTCCAGGAACTGCTCGTCCTCGGTGGAGCCCTTGAGCGCGGCGGTGGAGGCCTCGCGCTCGATCGTCGTGGTCACGGCATCGAAGTAGCCGGTGCCCACCTCGCGCTGGTGCTTCACCGCGGTGAAGCCGCGATCCGCGGCTGCGAACTCGCGCTGCTGCAGCTCGACGAAGGCGCTCATGTTCTGGCGCGCGTAGCCGTAGGCGAGGTCGAACATCGAGTAATTCAGGCTGTGGAAGCCCGCCAGCGTGATGAACTGGAACTTGTAGCCCATGGCGCCCAGCTCGCGCTGGAACTTCGCGATCGTCGCGTCGTCCAGGTTCTTCTTCCAGTTGAAGCTCGGGCTGCAGTTGTAGGCCAGGAGCTTGCCGGGGAACTTCGCATGGATCGCGTCGGCGAAGGCCTTCGCGAAAGCCAGGTCGGGCTTGCCGGTCTCGCACCAGATGAGGTCGGCGTAGGGGGCGTAGGCCAGGCCGCGGCTGATGGCCTGGTCCAGGCCGTTGCGGCTGCGGAAGAACCCTTCGACGGTGCGCTCGCCGGTCAGGAACGGCTGGTCGTTGTCGTCCACGTCGCTCGTGACGAGGTCGGCGGCTTCGGCGTCGGTGCGCGCCAGCAGGATCGTGGGCGTACCCATGACGTCGGCCGCCAGTCGCGCCGCCACCAGCTTGGCCACCGCCTCGCGAGTGGGCACGAGCACCTTGCCGCCCATGTGGCCGCACTTCTTGACGGAGGCGAGCTGGTCCTCGAAGTGCACGCCCGAGGCACCGGCCTCGATCATCGCCTTCATGAGTTCGAAGGCATTGAGCACGCCGCCAAAGCCAGCCTCGGCATCGGCCACGATCGGGGCGTAGTAGTCGACCTCGCCGCGCCCCTCGCTCCACTGGATCTGGTCGGCACGCTGCAGCGTCGCGTTGATGCGGCGCACGACCTTGGGCACGGAGTCGACCGCGTACAGGCTCTGGTCAGGGTACATCTCGCCGCTGCTGTTGGCATCGGCCGCCACCTGCCAGCCCGACAGGTAGATCGCCTTCAGGCCGGCCTTGACCTGCTGCATGGCCTGGTTGCCGGTGAGCGCGCCCAGCGTGTTGACGAAGGGCTCGGTGTGCAGCAGCGACCACAGCTTCTCGGCGCCACGGCGGGCCAGGGTGTGCTCGATGGCGAGCGAGCCGCGCAGGCGCACCACGTCGGCGGCGCTGTAGCCGCGGCGGATGCCCTTCCAGCGGGGGTTGGTGGTCCAGTCGTTTTCGAGGGCAGCGGCCTGCTGTTCGCGGGTGGGAAGGTTCATGGAGAGCTCCTGGATTGAAGGGTGAAGGGAAGGAGGAATGGGGTGTGATGCGGGCATCCGATGCATCGCAGCTTATCTCCACCGACCCAAGCTCTCGTAACTTATGTCTTATAGAAGAGTAAATAAATTTCTTCGTAGAAACATAGACTTAGACGACTTACTGCGCAATGTGGAATGACCTTTCTCGTGATGAAGTCTTCTCCACGCGCGCTGCAAGAGCCCGTTTCACGGAAGGCGGCGCCTTTTCATCCCGTGAAATCCAGCCCCTGCGCCCATCTCGCATAGACCTGACGCGCCAGCGACTGGTGCACCGGCAGCACCACCGGCGCCTGCTCGAGCAGCCCGCCCAGATCCTGGACCGAATCCGGATGACGCAGCCGCGCCTTCTCCCACGCCGGATCCCCCTCCAGGGCCCAGGCCTGGACCTTCGCGGCGTCCATCTCGATGTGGAACTGCATCCCCAGGTGCGGGCCGATGGCGAAGGCCTGGTGGGCACAGGAGGACGAGTGCGCCAGGAGCGTCGCACCGGCGGGTAGCTCGAAGGCCTCGTAGTGCCACTGCATCACCCTGGCGCGGGCAAGCGGGCCGAACCACTCTCGCACCTCGGAGCGCTGCACGAACTCGATGTCCTGCCATCCGATCTCGGGCGCGGGCGAGGCATGGACCCGTGCACCCAGAGCCCGCGCCATGAGCTGCCCGCCCAGGCAGTGCCCGATCACGGGCCGACCGCGGTCCATCGCGTCCAGGATCAGCCGCTCGGTGTCGCGCAGGAAGGGCAGCGAGTCATTCGCGCTCATGGCACCCCCCAGCACCGCCAGGCCGGCATGGGCGCGCATCGACTCCGGCAGCGGATCGGCCGCTGCGGCGTGGCGCACCTCGAAAGGCAGCCCCTGCTCGCGCAACCACGTCGCGAGGTACCCGGGGCCGTCGCTGCGCATGTTCTGCAGGACGAGGATAGGCTTCATGTGCAAGGCTCCGCGCCTGCCGCAGGGGCGGGCGATCGTGACACGCGATCATCGCCCAAGCGCCGCGCATGCACCGATATCCGCGCCGGTCCGGCGCAGATAGACTGGGGGCTCGGATTCGACGACAGCAGGAGCAGCGATGTACAAGGACATGGACGCCTACTGGATGCCGTTCACGGCCAACCGCCAGTTCAAGAGAAGCCCTCGCCTGCTGACCCGGGCCTCGGGGATGTACTACTGGGACGACCGCGGCCGCCAGATCCTGGATGCCGTGGCGGGGTTGTGGTGCGTCAACGCCGGCCATGCCCGGCCGCGCATCGTGCGCGCCATCCAGGAGCAGGCCGGCGAGATGGACTTCGCCCCGCCCTTCCAGATGGCGCACCCGAAGGCCTTCGAGCTCGCACACCGCGTCTCCCAGATCGCGCCGGCCGGCATGGGCAAGGTGTTCTTCACGAATTCGGGCTCCGAATCGGTGGAGACCGCGCTCAAGATGGCCATCGCCTACCACCGGGCACGCGGCGAAGGCACGCGCACGCGCCTGATCGGCCGCGAGCGCGGGTACCACGGCGTCAACTTCGGCGGCATCTCCGTGGGCGGCATCGTGTCCAACCGCAAGATGTTCGGCACGCTCCTGGCCGGTGTGGACCACATCCGCCACACGCACGACCCTGCGCGCAACGCCTACAGCCGCGGCCAGCCCGCGCACGGTGCCGAGTTCGCCGACGACCTCGAGCGCCTCGTGGCGCTGCACGACGCCTCGACCATCGCCGCCGTGATCGTCGAGCCGGTGGCCGGCTCCACGGGCGTGCTCATCCCGCCCCAGGGGTACCTGCAGCGCCTGCGCGAGATCTGCGACCGACACGGCATCCTGCTGATCTTCGACGAGGTCATCACGGGCTTCGGGCGGACGGGCTCACCCTTTGCCGCCCAGACCTTCGGCGTGACGCCGGACATGATGACCGTGGCCAAGGGCCTGACCAACGGCTGCGTGCCCATGGGCGCGGTGATCTGCAGGGACGCGATCCACGACGTCTTCATGCAGGGCCCCGAGCACCTCATCGAGTTCTTTCATGGCTACACCTACTCCTCGCACCCGCTGGCCTGCGCAGCCGGACTGGCCACGCTGGACACCTACGCGGAGGAGGGCCTGCTCACCCGCGCAGCCCAGCTGCAGCACACCTTTGCCGAGGCCGTGCACTCGCTGCGCGGCGAGCCCCATGTGGTGGACGTGCGCAACGTCGGGCTGGTCGCGGGGATCGAGCTGGCCTCCATCCCGGGCGAACCCACTCGCCGCGCGTTCGGTGTCTTCCTCGATTGCTGGGAGCAAGGCGTGATGCTGCGCACCACGGGCGACATCGTGGCGCTCTCGCCGCCCCTGATCATCGAGCCCGGCCAGATCGAGCAGGTCGTGGAGACCGTGCGCACCGCGCTGCGACGCGCTGCCTGAGCGGCTGACCGGCTCGCCCGATGCCGGCGGCACGCCCGCCCTGGACAGCCTACCTCTGCCTGGCCGCCGCCATGGGCCTGGTGGGCGTCTACGTCGCCTTGTCCAAGCTGCTGGTGGTGGCCCTGCCCATCTTCCTGCTGGCCTGGCTGCGCTTCGGCATCGCAGCCGTGGCCATGCTCAGCTGGTTGCCGCGACCGGACGGGGAGGCGCCCCTCACGCGTCGTGACCGGGTGCTGCTCTTCTGGGAGAGCTTCCTCGGCAACTTCCTGTTCTCGATCTGCATGCTGTTCGGCGTGGCCGCCACCTCGGCGCTGGCCGCCGGGGTCGTGATGGCGGCCATCCCGGCAGCGGTGGCCTTGCTGTCCTGGCTCGCACTGAAGGAGCCCGTCGTGCCGCGCGTGCGGCTGGCCATCGTCTGCGCGGCAGCAGGCATCGCGCTGCTGGCAGCGTCGCGCCAGCCGGAAGGCGCAGGCGCGCCGGGGCTCGCCGGGGGCGCCCCCTGGTGGGGCTATGCCCTGCTGCTGGGCGCGGTCTTCTGCGAGGCCAGCTACGTCGTCATCGGCAAGCGCCTGACGGCATCCCTCTCGCCCCGGCGCATCAGCGCGCTCATCAATCTGTGGGGCCTGGCGCTGGTCACGCCGCTGGGCCTGTGGCAGGCCCGGGACTTCGACTTCCAGGCCGTGCAGCCGGCCACCTGGGGCCTGCTCGCGTTCTACGCCATCGCGGCAAGCATGGTGACGGTATGGCTGTGGATGAAGGGCCTGCGCCACGTGCCAGCCGCCCAGGCGGGGGTGTTCACGGTGATGCTCCCGCTTGCCGCCGCGGTGGTGGGCGTCCTCTGGCTGGGCGAGAGCTTCACGGCCGGACACGCAGCCGCCTTCGTGCTGGCCCTGGCGGGTCTGCTGCTGGCCACCTGGCCAGCGCGGGCTCAGCGCGCCGCGAGCAGCTCTTCGTAGAGGCTCAGGTAGCGCCCGGCAGGCCCGCGCCAGGAGAAGTCCTGCGCCATCGCGCTGCGCTGCAGGCTGGCCCAGGACGACTCCTCACGGTAGTGCCGGACCAGCCGCCCCACGGCTGCGGCCAAGGCGCCCGGGCTGGCGTCGTCGAACACGAAGCCCGTGGCGTGGCCCGTCTTCAGGGCCTCGTCGTCGGCATCCACGACCGTGTCGGCCAACCCACCGACGCGGCGCACGACGGGCAGCGCGCCATAGCGCATCGCATACAGCTGGGCCAGTCCGCAAGGCTCGAAGCGTGACGGCATCAGCAGCGCGTCGGCGCCCGAAAAGAGACGATGGGCGCGCGACTCGTCATAGCCGATGAAAGCCGCCACGCGACCCGGATGGAGCCGCGCGGCTTCCTGGAAGGCACGCTCCAGCGCAGGCTCGCCGCTGCCCTGCACCACCAGCTGGACGCCCTGCTCCAGCAGCGCCGGCAACGCCTCCAGCACCAGGTCCAGGCCCTTCTGCTGCGACAGGCGGCTCACCACCACGAGAAGGGGTCGGTCATCCGTGCGCTCCAGGCCCGCCTCGCGCTGCAGCGCGGTCTTGCAGGTCGCCTTGCCCGCCATCCAGCCCGGGCCGTAGGGTGCGGCCAGGGCGGCATCGTGCCCGGGTGCCCAGACCTCCTCGTCGATGCCGTTGATGATCCCCAGCATGGCACCGTTGCGCGCGCGGATGACGCCGTCCAGCCCCTGGCCGAACTCGGGGGTGGCGATCTCTCTGGCATAGCCCGGGCTGACGGTGGTCACCCGATCGGCGAACTGCAGCCCCGCCTTCATGAAGGAAAGCTGCCCGTGGTACTCGAGGCCATCGGCCGAGAGGAAGGCCGAGCCCAGGCCCAGCAGCGCGTGGTCTGCCAGGGGGAACAGGCCCTGGTAGGCCAGGTTGTGCACGGTGTAGACGCTGCGCACCTCGGCTGCCGGATGGGCGCGCAGGTACGCGCAGGCCAGCGCAGCGTGCCAGTCATGCACGTGCACCACCTGGGGTGACCACTGTGGGTCCAGTGCGCCACCGGCCAGTTGCGCAGCCGTCCAGCCCAGCAAACCCCAGCGCTGCAGGTTGTCGGGCCAGTCGCGCCCCTGCGCATCGGCATAGGGGCCGCCGTCGCGCCGGTAGAGCATCGGGGCGTCGACCACGTACACGGGCAGCTCCGGCGAGGAGAGCCGGCCACGCCACAGCCGGATGCCAGCCACGCCGAAGGACGGGCCCAGTTCGCACACCGGCTCGCGCGTGCCCACGGCGGCCATCACGGCCGGCAGGCCCGGCAGCAGCACACGCACGTCCGCCCCGGCCGCACGCAGGGCCACCGGCAGCGCCGCCACCACGTCGGCCAGCCCCCCGGTCTTGACGAGCGGGAAGATCTCCGCCGCCGCGTGCAGCACCCGCATCAGTCGTGGACCACCGGTTCGTGACCCTCCAGGGCAACGAGCATCTCGCGCGTGACGAGGGTGATGCCGTTTTCCGTGCGGTGGAAGTGCCTGGCGTCGGCCTCGGCATCCTCGCCGATCACCATGTCGTCCGGGATCACCGTGCCACGGTCGACCACCACGCGCGTCAGGCGCGCGCGCCGGCCCACGACCACACCCGGCAGCAGCACGCTCCAGCTGACGCTGGCATGCGAGTGCACCCGCACCTGGGAGAAGAGCACGCTGCGGAACACCGAGCCCGAGACGATGCAGCCGCCCGACACCAGCGACTCGATGGCCAGCCCGCGGCGGTCTTCCTGGTTGTGGACGAACTTGGCCGGCGGCAGCTGCGGCTGGTAGGTCCAGATCGGCCAGCGCGTGTCGTAGAGGTTGAGCAGCGGGTCGGTGGCCGTGAGGTCGATGTTGGCGTCCCAGTAGGCATCGATCGTGCCCACGTCGCGCCAATAGGGCTCGGACCCGAGGCGCTTGCCCACGCAGGAGAGCTCGAAGGGGTGCGCGGCGGCGCGCCCGTTGCGCACGGCACGCGGGATGATGTCCTTGCCGAAGTCGTGGCTCGAGTCCGGGTCGGCCATGTCGCGCTCGAGCTCCTTGTAGAGGTAGCGCGCATTGAAGATGTAGATGCCCATGCTCGCCAGCGCCCGGTCTGGTCGGCCAGGCATAGCCGGCGGATCGTCGGGCTTCTCGACGAAGGCGGTGATGTTGCGGCGCTCGTCGATGGCCATGACGCCGAAGGCACGCGCCGTCTGGCGGTCGACCTCGATGCAGCCCACCGTGCAGTCGCGGCCCATCGCGACATGGTCGGCCAGCATGATGGCGTAGTTCATCTTGTAGACGTGGTCGCCCGCGAGCACGACGACATAGTCGGCGCCGTAGGCGGCCAGGATGTCCTGGTTCTGGTAGACGGCGTCGGCCGTGCCGCGGTACCAGGATTCCTCGTCGACGCGCTGCTGCGCGGGCAGCAGGTCCACGAACTCGTTCATCTCCGGGCGCAGGAAAGCCCAGCCACGCTGCAGGTGGCGCAACAGGCTGTGGCTCTTGTACTGGGTGATGACGCCGATGCGCCGCACGCCGGAGTTCAGGCAGTTGGACAGCGCGAAGTCGACGATGCGGAACTTGCCACCGAAGTAGACGGCCGGCTTGGCACGGCTGTCGGTGAGGTTCTTGAGCCGGCTGCCGCGGCCGCCCGCCAGCACCAGCGCAATGGCGCGCTTGGGCAGGTCGAGGCTCTGGGCCAGGTCATGCGGCGTGATCATGGTCGGGTCTCCCTCGGGGCCCGCTGCGGGCGTGTCGTGGGCCGAGGATGCACGATTTTCGCTGACCTTGCCGAACGCCTGGCGGGAACTCCCGGCCGATGATGCCCGTGCGCATGGCCACCCCCCCTGCCCCTGCCTCGACCGAAGCGACCGGAGACACGCTCGCCGCACGCGCGGGCGCCGTGGCCGCCTGCGCCGCAGCGGCCGCCGAGGAACGGCTCGACCGGGAACTGGACGCACGGCTTCGCGACGAGATCGGCGTGGCGCCCGACCGCGCCGGCGCACGCGACCTCATGCGGGCGCTGGCCGCGCTGGCACGTGAACAACTGGCCCGGCGCTGGGTCGACGCCGACAGCGCCGACCGGCGCGTGCCGGCCCGCCGCGTGCATTACCTGTGCATGGAGTTCCTGATCGGCCGCAGCCTGGGCAACGCGCTGTCGGCCCTGGGCTGCCAGGACGCGGCCGCACGTGCGCTTCAGCACCATGCGGCGCAGTGGGAGGACGTGCAGGAGCAGGAGGCCGATGCGGCGCTGGGCAACGGCGGCCTGGGACGCCTGTCCGCCTGCTACCTCGAGTCCATGGCCACGCTGGGCCTGCCAGCCTGGGGCTATGGCATCCGCTACGAGTACGGGATGTTCGCGCAGAGCATCCAGCACGGCCAGCAGGTCGAGCGCCCCGACCCCTGGCTCGAGGACGGCTCGCCCTGGGAGTTTCCGCGCCCGGGTATCAACTGGAGCGTGGGCTTCGGCGGCCATGTGGCGCCGCCAGCCGCGCCCGGGCAGCCCTCGGTCTGGCACCCTGCCGTGCACGTGCAGGCCAAGGCCTACGACCTCGTCGTGCCCGGGCACGCCACCGAGCGCGTCAGCACGCTGCGGCTGTGGCGCTCCACCGCACCCGCCCAGATTGACCTGCAGGCCTTCAACCGCGGCGACTACGCCCGGGCGGCCGAGTTCAAGAACGCCTTCGAGAACATCTCCTGGGTGCTCTACCCCGACGACCGAACCCCTGCCGGGCGCGAGCTGCGGCTCAGGCAGGAGTACTTCTTCACCGCCGCCTCGCTGCAGGACATCGTGGCGCGGCACCTCGAGGAGCACGGCTCGCTCGAGCGCTTCAGCGACCACCAGGCCATCCACCTGAACGACACGCACCCGGCCATCGGCGTGGCCGAGTTGATGCGGCTTCTCGTGGACGTCCATCACCTGGCCTGGACGCAGGCCTGGGAGCAGGTCCGACGGTCCTTCAGCTACACCAACCACACGCTGATGCCCGAGGCCCTGGAGACCTGGCCGGTGGAACTGCTCGCACGCGTGCTGCCTCGGCACATCGAGATCATCTACCGCCTCAACCACGACTGGCTGGCCGAGGCGGCGCGGGTGCGGCCGGCAGACGACGCGATGCTCGAGCGCATCTCCCTCATCGGCGAGGCCGGCGAGCGCCGCGTGCGCATGGCGCACCTGGCCGTGGTGGGCAGCCATCACGTCAACGGCGTGTCGGCTCTGCATGCCCGGTTGATGCGCGAGACGGTCTTCGCCGACTTCCACGCCCTCGACCCGGATCGCTTCAGCCACGTCACCAACGGCGTCTCGCCCCGGCGCTGGCTCGCGCAGTGCAACCCGGGGCTGGCCGCGCTCGTGGACGAAGCGATCGGCCCGGACTGGCGCAGGGACCTCGACACGCTGCTGCGCCTGCGACCGCTGGCGGACGACGCCACGTTCCGGCAGCGCTTCCTGGCCGTGCGCCGGGCCAACAAGGCGCACCTGGCCGCCCGCATCGCGCGCGACACGGATGTCTCGGTCGACCTGGACAGTCTCTTCGATGTGCAGGTCAAGCGCATCCACGAGTACAAGCGCCAGCTGATGAACGTGCTGCAGGTGGTGTGGCGCTGGCAGGCGATCCGCGACGCGCCCGCAGCGGGCTGGGTGCCGCGCACCGTCGTGCTGGCCGGCAAGGCGGCCTCCGGCTACGACACGGCGCGGCTGATCGTGCGGCTCATCCATGACGTGGCCCGCACCGTGAACCAGGACCCGGCCACGGCCGGCCTGCTGCGCCTGGTCTTCCTGCCCAACTACGGCGTGTCACTGGCCGAGACGATCATGCCGGGGGCCGACCTCTCGCAGCAGATCTCGGTGGCCGGCAGCGAAGCCTCCGGCACCGGCAACATGAAGCTCGCGCTCAACGGTGCGCTCACCCTCGGCACGGAAGATGGCTCCACGATCGAGATCCGCGAACGAGTGGGCGAAGGCTCGATGTTCCTGTTCGGGCTGCGTGCCGACGAGGCCCGGGCACTGCGGGCGTCCGACTACCGGCCCGCCGATCGCGTGGCAGCCAACGGGCGGCTGGCAGCCGTGCTGGACGCTGTCGGAAAGGGCACCTTCAGTCCCGAGGAGCCTGCCCGCTACCGCCGTCTCGTGGATGAGCTGCTGCACCGGGATGCCTACCTGGTACTGGCGGACTTCGATGCCTACCTGGAGGCGCAGGCCCGGGCCGACTCCCTCTTCCGCGACCCCCAGGCCTGGGCCGGCAGCGCCGTCACCACGGTGGCTGGCATGGGGCACTTCAGTGCCGACCGGGCCGTGGCGGAGTACGCGCAGCGCATCTGGCGCGTCCGGCCCGTCGCCTGAGGGGCAGGCAACCGCAGGGCGATCCGACTGCCGCCGAGCCAAGGCACACTTGGAGGATGTCTGCTGCATCACGCGACTCCGCATCCTCGTCACTCCCCCAGTCCGCGACGCCCGCTCTGGCGCGTGGCCGTGCCTGGCCGCTGGGTGCGCAGGTGGTGCCTGGCGGTGTGAACTTCGCCGTGCACGCGCCCCACGCGACGGCAGTGGAGTTGTGCCTCTTCGACGCATCGGGGCAGTTGGAGCAGGCCCGCCTCGCGCTGCGCGCCCGCAGCGGCACCGTGTGGCACGGCCTGCTGCCGCAGGCGGGCGCCGGCCTGGTCTACGGGCTGCGCGTCCATGGGCCGTGGGCGCCCGAGCGCGGTGACCGCTTCTCGCCTCACAAGCTGCTGCTGGACCCGTGGGCCCGCGAGATCGTGGGGCGCTTCGAGCACCGCGCCGAGCACCACGGCAGCCACCCCGCCGACAATGCGCCGTGGGCGCTCAAAGGCCGCGTCGTGCACGACGCCTACGATTGGCAAGGCGACCAGCCGCCGCACCATGCGCCGGGCGACCTGGTGGTGCTCGAATTGCACGTCAAGGGCTTCACGATGTGCCACCCCCAGGTGCCGCAAGCCCTGCGTGGCACCTACGCAGGCCTGGCCAGCGAGCCCGCCATTGCGCACCTCAGGCGCCTGGGCGTCACGGCCGTGAGCCTGCTGCCCGTGCACCAGCACGTGGACGAGGCACACCTGCAGCACCTGGGGCTGACCAACTACTGGGGCTACAACACCGTGGGGTACTTCTGCCCCGAACCGACCTACGCCGCTGCCGCCGGCGGAGCGGGCGTGCGGCAGGAGTTCCGCGACATGGTGCGGGCGCTGCACGCCGCGGGCATCGAGGTGTGGCTCGACGTGGTCTACAACCACACCGCCGAAGGCGACGAGCGCGGCCCCACGATCTCCTGGCGTGGCCTGGACAACCGGGCCTGGTACCGTCTGCCACCCGGCCACCTGGCCGGCTACGAGAACTTCTCGGGCTGCGGCAACACGCTCGATATCCGGCGCCCGGGCGTGATGCGGCTCGTGCTGGACAGCCTGCGCCACTGGGTGCAGGAGTACCACGTCGACGGCTTTCGCTTCGACCTCGCGCCCGTGTTGGCAAGGGGCGACACGGGCTTCGAGCACGAGGCCCCCTTCTTCCAGGCCCTGGCCCAGGATCCCGTGCTCGCCGGCACCCGCCTCGTCGCCGAGCCCTGGGACGTCGGCCCGGGTGGCTACCGCCTCGGTCACTTCCCGCCCGGATGGTCGGAGTGGAACGACCGCTTTCGCGACACGATGCGCGCCTTCTGGCTCGGCCATCCGGCCCATCGCGGCGAAGTGGCGCGGCGCCTGGCTGGATCGGCCGACCACTTCCGCGCGCGCGGACGACTCCCCTCGTCGAGCGTGAACTACGTGACCGCGCACGACGGCTTCACGCTGCGTGACGCCGTCTCGTACAAGGATCGCCGCAACCACGCCAATGGCGAGGACAACCGGGACGGCCACCCGCACAACTACTCGACCGATGCCGGTGCCGAAGGCCCCACGGACGACCCGGCGGTGCAGGCGCGCCGGGCCGCCTTGGAGCGAGCGCTGCTGGCCTGCACCGTGCTGGCCCAGGGTACGCCCATGCTGACGGCCGGCAACGAACTGGGCCACACGCAGGACGGCAACAACAACGCCTACTGCCAGGACAACGCCATCTCCTGGCTTGACTGGGCGAACGCCGACGAGGCGCTGGTGGAGTTCGTGGCGGGCCTGACGGCGCTGCGGCGCGAGCTGCTGCCGCTGGACGACCTGTGGCATGACCCGCCCGAGTCCATCGAGCGGCCACCCGCCCCCGGACGCGAGGCTCCGGCGCTGGTATGGCGCCAGGCCGACGGCTCGCACCTGCACGAGCACGACTGGCACGACCCGGCCCGGCGCGATCTGGCCATGCTCATCACGGAGCCCGGGCGTGTTCGCACACCGCTGCTGCTGCTGCTCAATGCGCACGAAGGACCACGCCGCTTCGAGCTGCCTCCGGGGATGTGGCGGCCACGCCTGGACAGCACCACGCCCACGGGTGCCCCGCCCGTCGCCGACCCTGCGTCCCCGTCGTGGCACGTGGGGCAATGCACGGTCGGCGCGCACGCAGTCGTGCTGCTGCAGCGCGTGCAGGCCTGAAACGACAAGGGGCACCAAGCGGTGCCCCTGATCGATCAACCTTGGCCGGGAAGCTCAAAGGACCGAGGCCACGCAGGCCTCGACCTCAGGCCCCCGCTCAGGGTCAGCGCACGACGGCGATCTGGTCGCGCTTGCCACCCTTGTAGGTGAACAGCGTCAGCGCGCCGTTCTTGACGTCGCCCTTGTTGTCGAAGGAGATCGTCCCCGTCACGCCCTTGTAGCCCTCGGTCTTGGCCAGCACCGGCAGGTACTTGGCAGGATCGGCCGAACCGGCCTTGACCATCGCCGCCACCATCACGTTGACGGCGTCGTAGACGTAGGGCGCGTAGACCTGCACGTCGTTGTTGAACTTCTTCTTGAAGGCGGCGTAGAAGTCGTCCATCGACTTCTTGCCCGCGCCCTCGACGCCACCCGCCTCGGCGCACACCACCTGGCCGTCGGCCATCGCGCCGGCGGCCAGCTTGGGCAGCTCGCCCGAGCAGATGCCGTCGCCGCCCATGAACTTGGCCTCGATGCCCAGCTGCTTCATCTGGCGCATCATCGGGCCGGCCACGGCGTCCATGCCGCCGAAGAAGACGATGTCGGGCTTCTTGCCCTTGAGCGTGGTCAGGATGGCGGTGAAGTCGGTGGCCTTGTCGTTGGTGAACTCGCGGCCCACGATCTTGCCGTTGGAGGCCTTGACAGCCTTCTCGAACTCGTCGGCCACGCCCTGGCCGTAGGCGGTGCGGTCGTCGATGATCGCGATCGCCTTGCCCTTGAGCTGCGTCACGGCGTACTTGCCGAGGGTGCCGCCCAGGTGCACGTCGTCAGCAACGACGCGGAAGGTGGTCTTGTAGCCCTGGCGGGTGAACTTCGGGTTCGTGGCCGAGGGGCTGATCTGCGGGATGCCGGCATCGCTGTAGATCTTCGAGGCCGGGATCGAGGTGCCCGAGTTCAGGTGACCGATGACGCCATTGACCTTGGCGTCGACCAGCTTCTGCGCCGCGGCCGTGCCCTGCTTGGGGTCGGCAGCGTCGTCCTCGGCCAGCAGCTCGAATCGCGCCTTGCGGCCGCCGATCGTCACGCCCTTGGCGTTGAGCTCGTCGATGGCCATGCGCGCGCCGTTCTCGTTGTCCTTGCCCAGGTGGGCAATCGAGCCGCTGGTCGGCGCCACGTGGCCGATCTTCACGACCAGATCCTGCGCCCAGACAGGACCCACCAGCACCGCAGCGGCGGCCGCCGCGATCATCGTCACACGAATGCGCATATCCAAACTCCTGCGAAGGTAATGGGAAACAGGTTGAAACGATACCCGAAAAGCGGCCGCGACGGCCCCAGGGATATTCCGGCCGACCTGACCGGGGCTGCAGCCGCGGGTGCCTCAGCGTCCGGCGCGGCGGCGCGCGAGCTGCTGCGCCACGGCGCGGCTGACCACGTCGCGCAGCGTCAGGGCCACCTCCTCGCGCGCCTCGCGGATGAGCAGGTCCGCCGCCCGGGCCAGGGTGGGCGCCAGCGTCTCGCGCAGCCGGTACTCGAACATGAGGTCGATGCGCTGGGAGAGTTCGGCCATCACCTCGTCCTCGATGGCGCGGGCGTCCAAGGGGGGCTCGCGGGCGGGCTCCGGCGCGCGGGAGGCTGCGGCCGCCTCCAGCTCCTCGGTGAGCACGGGCAGCGCGCCCGGCACGGTGGCCGGGTTGTCCAGCGGGTCGCTCACGCGTCCTCCCGGTTGAAGGTGTGGTGGGTGGGGGCAAGCCCGCGCTGGAGGTAGTGGCGCCAGCGTCGGCGGCCGGCCTCGACCTCGCTCGAATCCGGGCCCACGATCTCGATCACGCGAGCCAGCCCTTCAGGCAGCTCGGACTCGCCCGGAGCCTGGGGGCCCAGGTTCACCAGGACGGCAGGCCGCTCGAGGGTCGCGGGCCAGGCCGAGCCGCTGGCCACCAGCCAGACCGGTGTGCGCTGCAGCGCCGCTGGCGGGGCATCGGGGCTGCGCCAGCGCAGATGCGGCACGAACTCCTGAGGATCGAAGGTCCACAGGGCCTGGTCCAGCCTGTCGAGCTCCTCGGGCTCGCCGCGCACCTGCACGCGCGCACCCTGGCGCACGGCCTTGCGCAGCAGCCGGCAGGCGTGGCCGAGCTTGTCAGCCATGCCTGAGTGGAAGTCGACCAGCATGCCGCGCGGCACCCCAGCGGCCAGCAGCTTCAGCCGGCCGCACGGCCGCGCACGAAGCGCGCGAGCAGGGCCACCGGGCGACCCGTCCCGCCCTTGGCGGCGCCGGACTTCCAGGCCGTGCCGGCGATGTCCAGGTGCGCCCAGGGGTACTTCTGGGCGAAGCGCTTGAGGAACATCGCCGCCGTGATGGATCCGCCCGGGCGCCCGCCCACGTTGGCCACGTCGGCGAAGTGGCTCTTGAGACCCTCCTCGTACTCGTCGTCCAGCGGCATGCGCCAGCATGGGTCGAGCGCACGCTCGCCGTTCTGCTGCAACTCCGCCGCGAGCGCATCGTCCGGGCTGAACAGGCCACTGCGCAGGTGCCCCAGCGCGATCACGCAGGCCCCCGTGAGCGTGGCGATGTCCACCACTGCGGCGGGCTTGTAGCGCTCGGCGTAGGTCAGCGCATCGCACAGGATCAGCCGCCCCTCGGCATCGGTGTTCAGGATCTCGATCGTCTGCCCCGACATGCTCTTGACCACGTCGCCAGGCTTGACGGCGCGCCCGCCCGGCATGTTCTCGCAAGCCGCGATCAGCCCGACCAGGTTCACCCGGGCGCGCATCCCGGCCACGGCCCGCATCGTGCCGAGCACGCTGGCCGCGCCGCCCATGTCGAACTTCATCTCGTCCATCTCGCCAGCGGGCTTGAGCGAGATGCCGCCGGTGTCGAAGGTGATGCCCTTGCCCACCAGCACCACGGGCGCCTGCTTGCGGGGCGCGCCCTGGTACTCGATGACGATGAACCTCATCGGCTCGTCCGAGCCCTGGGCAACGGCCAGGAACGAGCCCATGCCGAGCTTCTCGATCTGCGCGCGCCCCAGCACCTGCACCTTGCAGCCGAACTGCCGCCCGAGCCGGCGAGCCTCGTCGGCCAGGAAGGTCGGCGTGCAGTGGTTGGCCGGCCGGTTGGCGTACTCGCGCGCCAGCGTCACGCCCGCGGCCACGTGTGCACCCTGAGCCAGGCAGGCACCGATTTCGGCCGCCTCGGCGGCCGTCACGAGCAGCGTGGCGCGCGCCAGGCGCGGGGCGGGTGGTGCGCTCGGCTTCGTGTGACGGTACAGGTACGCGGCCTCGGCCCCGGCCAGAGCCAGCGCCTCCGCATGATCCGCCTGGGGCCGTGCGCCCGCCAGCCAGACGGCCACGTGCGCGCTGCCGCCGGGCTTGAGCAGCGCAAGCGCCGCACCGATCGCCCTGTGGAAGGCCTTGGGCGAGCCATCGGCCGCCACGGCGAACACGAGCCGAGGCGCAGCGACCTTGGGCACGCGGTGCAGCAGCACCACCTTGCCGGGCTTGAGGGCGAGCTCGCCATCGGCCAGGGCCGACTCCAGCGCGCCCGCCACGGCCTTGTCCAGCCCCTTGCGCGCGGCCTCGCCGGCGAGCACCACCACGAGGGCATCGGCAGAAACCTTGGCCAGCGCATCGCCGGCGGCCACCTGGGTATCGAAGTCCATAATCGGTCGTTCCAATTCGTGCACGTTCAAAGCAACCGACGATGTTATTCGATTCGTCCCTGCGCAAGGAGCTGGGGCGCACCTTCGCCGCCACGCTGATGGTGATCCTCACCATCGCGCTGACGAACATGCTGATTCGCACCATCGGCCAGGCTGCGGGCGGCTCGGTGGCACCGCAGGACGTGGCCCTGCTGCTGGGCTACTTCGCCCTGGCCTACCTGCCCATGATGTTGAGCCTGTCGCTGTTCGTGGCGGTGGTGCTCGTGCTCGGCCGCATGTACCGCGACCAGGAGATGGCGGTGTGGTTCGCCAGCGGCGTGGGCCTGGGTCGCTTCGTGCGGCCGCTGTTCGGCATGGCCGCGCCGGTCCTGCTCGTCAACGGGCTGCTCCTGGGCTGGGTCTGGCCGTGGGTGAACGCGCAGAGCGTGGAGGTGCGCGAGCGCTACCAGCAGCGCTCCGACCTGTCTCGCGTGGCGCCGGGTGTCTTCCAGACATCCGCCGACGGCCGCCGCGTCTTCTTCGTCGAGCGTGACGAGGCCGACCCCCAGCGCGCGCGCAACGTCTTCATCCTGATGCAGCTCAGGGACGTGGAGAGCGTCACCTCGGCCCGCAGTGGCAGGCTCGAGGTCGTGGACGGCGAGCGCTGGCTCGTGCTCGACAGCGGGCAACGCAGCGAGACCGACCTCGCCACGGGCGAACACCAGACGGCGAGCTTCGCCCAGTACCGCGTGCTCGTCGACGACCAGCGCGCCCGCCAGGCGGCAGCCAGGCCGCCCTTCGCCACGCGCACGCTCGACCTGCTGCGCAACCCCACCGCCGCGAACCAGGGCGAGCTCGCCTGGCGGCTGGGCTTGTGGCTGGCAAGCGCCAACCTGCTGCTGCTGGCCCTGGGCCTGTCGGCGATCAACCCGCGCCGGGCGACGAACTGGAACCTGCTCTTTTCGCTGCTGGGCTTCGTCGTGTACACGAACCTCGTGAACCTGTCGAAGTCCTGGATCACCACCGAGCGGCTGTCACTCGGTTGGGCACTGGTGCTGCTGCATGCTTCGGCGCTGCTGCTGGCGCTGGGCCTGCTGTGGTGGCGACAGCAAGCTGCAGTCTGGCGCCCGGGCCGTGCCCGGCCGGCCGCTGCCTGAGGGTGCGATGAAGACGCTGCGCCGCCTCCTGTACCGCGAGATCGTCGGCTCGGTGGCTTTCGTGGCCCTGGCCTTCCTGTCGCTCTTCCTCTTCATCGACCTGGTCGAGGAGCTCGGCCGCATGGCGCAACGGGGTCGAACACTCGGCCACGTCCTGGAGGCCGTGGCGCTGCAGCTGCCTGGCCACGTCTACGAGCTCATGCCGCTGGCGGTTCTGATCGGCACCATCTACGTGCTGTCACGCATGGCGCAGACCTCCGAGTTCACGGTGCTGCGCACAGGAGGGCTCGCGCCGGGGCGGATGCTCGGGCTGCTGGGTGGCATCGCCGCCTCCTTCGCCGTGCTCACCTACGTCGTGGGCGACTTCATCGCGCCGCGTACCGAGCGCGCCGCGGCCCTGCTGGAGGCGCGCAGCGGCAGCGGCCTGGCCCTGGGCCGCACCGGCGCCTGGCTCAAGGAGAAGCGCTCCGATCCCGGCGGCGAGCGGACGGTGTCGGTGAACGTCGCTGCCGCCGGCCCCGGGGGACGGCTGCAAGGCGTGCGCATCTTCGAGTTCGACGCGGAAAGCCGGCTCGTCAGGCGCATCCAGGCCAAGCGCGCCACCGTGGGCGAGGCGGGTTCCTGGACGCTCGAGGAGGTGCAGGAATCGCTGTGGCCGGCATCCGAGGGGGATGCGGTGCGCAACGTGCGGCATCCCGAACTCGCCTGGCCAAGCACCCTGGCGCCGGCCGTGGTGGCGGCAGCCGTGCTCCCGCCGCGCACCATGAACACACTGGACCTGTGGCGCTACAGCAGCCACCTGAGCAGCCAGGAGCAGGCTTCCCAGCTCTACCAGATCCAGTTCTGGAAGCGCGCCTTCTATCCCTTTGCCTGCTTCGTCATGATCGCGCTGGCCCTGCCCTTTGCCTACCTGCATGCGCGAGCCGGCGGCGTGAGCGTGAAGGTCTTCGGCGGGATCATGCTGGGCATCAGCTTCGTGCTGGTCAACAACGTCTTCGGCCACATCGGTCTGTTGCGCGAGTGGACGCCCTGGTTGGCGGCGCTGTTGCCGAGCCTGCTGTACCTGGCGCTGTCGCTGGCCGCCTTCGGGTGGCTGGTGCGCTACCGTTGATTGCGCGCCGGGCGCGAGGCGCACGGCATCAGGCGGGTGCGCGTTAGCATAGACACCGAAAACCACGCTGCGCCCACGCCTCCGATGTCCACCCCCGCCCTCGCCAGCCGGCTTCCCGGTGTCGGCACGACCATCTTCACCGTCATGTCGGCGCTGGCCGCCGAACACCGGGCCGTCAACCTCGGGCAGGGCTTCCCCGATTTCGATTGCGACCCTGCGCTGCTGCAGGCGGTCACGTCGGCCATGCACGAGGGGCTCAACCAGTACCCGCCGATGGCAGGCGTGCCGGTGCTGCGCGAGGCGGTCGCCGCCAAGGTCGAGGCCCTGTACGGCCGCCGCTACGACCCGGGCCAGGAGATCACGATCACGGCCGGCGCGACGCAGGCCATCCTGACGGCCATCCTGTGTTGCGTGCATCCGGGCGACGAGGTGATCGTGCTCGAGCCGTGCTACGACAGCTACGTGCCCAACGTCGAGCTCGCTGGCGCGAAGGTGGTGCGCGTGCCGCTGACGCCGCGCAGCTTCCGTCCGGATTTCGACGCCATTGCCGCCGCACTGACCCCCCGAACGCGGGCCCTGATCCTGAACTCCCCCCACAACCCGAGCGCCACCGTCTGGACCCGTGCGGAGATGGAGCGCCTGGCGGCGCTGCTGGCGCCCACCGACGTGCTGCTGATCTCCGACGAGGTCTACGAGCACATGGTCTACGACGGCCAGCCGCACGTGAGCGCCGCCTCGATTCCACAGCTGGCCGAGCGGGCCTTCGTCGTCTCGAGCTTCGGCAAGACCTACCACGTGACGGGCTGGAAGGTGGGCTACGTGGTGGCACCGGTCGCCCTCACGGCGGAGTTCCGCAAGGTCCACCAGTTCAACGTCTTCACCGTCAACACGCCGGTGCAGCACGGCCTGGCGCGCTACATGGCCGACCCGCGCCCCCACCTGGACCTTCCTGCCTTCTACCAGCGCAAGCGCGACCTCTTCGTCGAAGGCCTGCGGCGCACGCGGCTGCGGCCGCTGCACACGCAGGGCACCTACTTCCAGTGTGTCGACATCTCCTCGGTGAGCGACATGCGGGAGGCCGACTTCTGCCAGTGGCTCACGCGCGAGATCGGGGTGGCGGCCATCCCGCTGTCGGCCTTCTATGGCGAGGGCTTCGAGCAGGCAATCGTGCGCCTGTGCTTCGCCAAGAAGGACGAGACCTTGCGCCTGGGCCTGGAGCGGCTCGCACGCCTGTAGGCGCACGCTCGAAGATGGACAAGTTCACCGGCACCAAGCCCGTGGCCGAGCGCCACGCCTTCGACGTGGGCGCGCTCGAGCGCCACCTGCTGGACCACCTGCCGGGCTTCAGCGGGCCGCTCTCGGTCGAACAGTTCAAGGGAGGGCAGTCGAACCCGACCTTCCTGCTCACGGGTGCGAGCGGCCGCTACGTGATGCGCGCCAAGCCCGGGCCGGTGGCCAGGCTGCTGCCCTCCGCGCACGCCATCGAACGCGAGTTCCGCGTGATGCGCGCGCTGCACGGCAGTGGCGTGCCCGTGGCGCGGATGCACCTGCTGTGCGAGGACGAGTCCGTGATCGGCCGCGCCTTCTACGTGATGGAGTTCGTGCAGGGCCGCGTGCTGTGGGACCAGGCCCTGCCCGGGATGAGCCCGCCGGAGCGCGGCGCGATCTACGACGAGATGAACCGCGTGATCGCAGCCCTGCACCAGGTCGACCCGGCCGCCGTGGGCCTGGCCGACTATGGCCGGCCCGGCAACTACTTCGAACGCCAGATCGCGCGCTGGAGCCGCCAGTACGAGGCCTCCGTCACGGAACCCATCCCGGAGATGGACCGCCTGATCGCCTGGCTGCCGGCGCACATCCCGGAAGGTGCGCGCGACCCTGCCGCCGTCTCGATCGTGCATGGCGACTTTCGCCTGGACAACCTCATTTTCCACCCCACCGAGCCGCGCGTGCTGGCCGTGCTCGACTGGGAGCTCTCCACGCTGGGCCACCCCCTGGCCGACTTCAGCTACCACTGCATGGCCTGGCACATTCCGCACACGATGGGCCGAGGCATCGGCGGGCTGGACGCCGCCGCGCTGGGCATTCCCACCGAGCCGGCCTATGTCGAGCGCTACCTGGCCCGCAGCGGCAAGGGGCAGCTCGCCCAGGTGCAGCAAGACTGGAACTTCTACCTGGCCTACAACCTCTTCCGGATCGCCGCCATCCTGCAGGGGATCGCCCGGCGCGTGGTGGACGGAACGGCCGCCAGCGCGGAGGCAGCCTCGGCCAGCTCCAGCGCCCGGCCACTGGCGCAGCTCGCCTGGTCCTTCGCCACCCGCGCCTGAGGGCGGTGGCCCGTCACTTTCCCCGAACCGAACCGACCGGAGACCCCCGATGGACTTCAGCTACTCCCCGCGTACCGTCGAACTGCAGGCCCGCCTGCAGGCCTTCATGGAGCGGCACATCTACCCGGCTGAAGGCCGCTGGTGGGAGGAGATCGAGGCCAACACGCAGGCCGGCCGGCGTTGGAGCCCGCTGCGCGTGATCGAGGATCTCAAGCCGCTGGCGCGCGAGGCAGGCCTGTGGAACCTCTGGCTGCCCACGAGCGAGCGCGGCGCCGGCCTGACGAACCAGGAGTACGCGCCACTGGCCGAGATCATGGGGCGCGTGCCCTGGGCGCCGGAGGCCTTCAACTGCAGCGCCCCGGACACCGGCAACATGGAGGTGCTGGTGCGCTACGGCACGCCCGAGCACCAGAAGCGCTGGCTCGAGCCGCTGCTGGCTGGCGAGATCCGCAGCGGATTCGCCATGACCGAGCCGGCCGTGGCCTCCTCGGACGCCACCAATATCGAGTCACGCATCGAGCGCGTGGGCGACGAGTACGTGATCAACGGCCGCAAGTGGTGGACCAGCGGCGCGGGCGACCCGCGCTGCAAGATCCTCATCTTCATGGGCAAGACCGATCCGTCTGCGCCGCGCCACTCGCAGCAATCGATGATCCTCGTGCCGATGGACACGCCGGGCGTGAAGGTTCTGCGCCCGCTCTCCGTCATGGGCTACGACGACGCACCGCACGGCCACATGGAGGTGGACTTCGTGAACGTGCGGGTGCCAGCCTCCAACATCCTGCTGGGCGAAGGACGCGGCTTCGAGATCGCGCAGGGCCGGCTCGGGCCCGGCCGCATCCACCACTGCATGCGCCTGATCGGTCTGGCCGAGCGCTCGCTCGAGCTGATGTGCAAGCGCGCGAGCAAGCGCGTGGCCTTCGGCCGCACGGTGGCCGAGCAGGGCGTCACGCGCGAGCGCATCGCCGAGGCCCGCATCCTGATCGAGCAGGCGCGGCTGCTGACCCTCAAGGCGGCGTGGATGATGGACGTGGCAGGAAACAAGACGGCCAAGGCGGAGATCGCCATGATCAAGGTGGCCGCCCCCAACATGGCCTGCCAGGTCATCGACTGGGCGATGCAGGTGCACGGCGGCGGGGGCATGTCGCAGGACTTCCCGCTTGCCTATTTCTACGCCCATGCCCGCACGCTGCGCTTTGCCGATGGTCCGGACGAAGTGCACCGCAACGCGATCGCCAAGCTCGAGCTGGGGCGCCACGCCGCCTGAGCGCTGCCCCTGCGGGGACCCCGCCCCGAGCCCGGCTCAGTCGCGCGGCACGGCCCACATGCTGGGCAGCGTGGTGGGCTCGCCCGTCTCCCCGAGCTCGATCTGGACGCGACGCGCCTCGCGCATCGCGCACTCGAACAGGGTGATCCAGGCCTCGAGATGCACCGGCTCGGGCTCGTCGAGCCCGGCACGCAGCTCGAGGCGGCCACCGCCTGCCGTCAGGACCCAGGGTGCGGGGCCCCCGGCAGGCGTGGAGCCCAGCGCCTGGGCGAGCGGCCCGCTTGCCCACGCCAGCATCCACTCGGGGTGGCTCGCCACGGCCTCGAACCCCGCGGGCCAGCCGGCCTGCTGCGTGTCCAGCCGCGCAAAGGTCACGACCCACCGCATTTCCGGGGGCATGTGGGGGTCCACGCGCCCGTCGGTGGCGCCCGCGATCTGGTCGAGCACGGCGCGCTCGAGGCGCTGGTGCAGCGCGCCTTCGAGCAGCATGAGGTGGAGTTCGGGGGCAAGGCCCAGGTCGGCCTGAAGGAGCAGTTCCCCGCGCCCGCGGATGTACAGGCGCTGGGGACGTCCCCATTCCAGCCGCCAGCCCGTGGCCCCGAGGCGCCCATGGACCGCAAAGCCACCGCCGGCTGCGTCGGGCGTGTAGCCGAGCAGGCGCTGCGCACACCACGCCTCCACATGCGGCCATCCCGCCTCGGACGCCTTGCGTCGGCCGACCAGCCAGTCCCTCAACGCACGCAGCATCGTCTACAGTGAAGGTGCCCCGGCTAGGGGCCCACCAGGAGTGCGGATTCGATGATCGAAGTGTATTCGTGGCCCACGCCCAACGGCCACAAGGTCCACATCATGCTGGAGGAGTGCGGGCTGCCCTGGCGCGTGCACGGCATCGACATCGGAGCGGGCGACCAGTTCCGGCCCGAGTTCCTGGCCATCAGCCCGAACAACAAGGTTCCGGCCATCGTCGACCCCGACGGCCCGGACGGGCAACCGATGGCGCTGTTCGAGTCGGGCGCGATCCTGCTCTACCTGGCTGGCAAGACCGGGCGCTTCCTGCCCGCCGACACGCGCGGTCGCTACGAGGTGCTGCAGTGGCTGATGTTCCAGATGGCCGGCGTGGGGCCGATGCTCGGCCAGGCGCACCACTTCCGCATCTACGCGCCCGAGAAGGTTCCCTATGCGATCGAGCGCTACACGCGCGAGGCGCAGCGCCTGTACGGCGTGATGGACAAGCGTCTGGCGGCCTCAGCCTGGATCGCGGGCGACGACTACACCATCGCCGACATCGCGATCTTCCCGTGGCTGCGCTCCTGGCAGAACCAGGGCATCGACTGGGCCGACTTCCCGCACGTCAAGGCCTGGTTCGACCGCATCGCCGAGCGCCCCGCTGTGCAGCGCGGCGTGCAGGTGCTGGCCGACAGGCGCCGGGCGCTCGTGGACGACAAGGCGCGAGAGGCCCTGTTCGGCTCGAAGCAATACGCGCGGCGCTGAGGCCCGGGGGCAGCCTGGCCGGTCGGGGAGCCGCGCAAGCGGCCCGCCCGAGGCGGGCCGCCCTCACGGAGCCTTGAAGTCGCCACCCACCCCCGTGACGAAGGCCTCCGGCCTCAGGTAGCGCCGCAGCGCGGCGTGCGCCTGCTCGCGGGTGACCTTCGCGATCGCTTCGTCCAGCCGGGCCGACCAGGCCATCGTGCGTCCGAGGTCGAGCTGCGTGGCCAGCGAACCGGCCAGTGAGTCGTCCTGGGCCCGCTGCAGCTGGGCAAAGCGCAGCAGCGCAGCGCGGGCGTCTCGCACCTCCTCCTCGGTGAAGCCCTCGCGCAGCGCGCGTTCGACTTCCTCCCGGAAAGCCGTCTCCGCAGCGGCCAGGTTGGCCGGGGCGAAGATCGCGCTGGCCCGCCACACGGAGTGCGGCTCGCGCGGGTTCCACTCGATCGAGCTGCGCACGTCATAGGACAGGCCACCCTTCTCGCGAAGCCGCACCCACAGCCGCGAGTTACCCCCTTGGCCCAGCACCATGTTGGCCACCATCAGGGCCGGCGCATCGGCATGCGAGTCGTCCAGCGGCAGGGGCAGGCGCACCTGCAGGACGGCGTTCTGCTTGTCGGGCGTGCGCGACACCAGGCGGGCCGGCGCACCCGCCCACAGGGGGTTGTCGATGCGCTGGTAGGGCACGGGTGCCGCCCAGTCGCCGAAGCCGCGCTGAAGTGCCGCGCGCACCGCCGCTGCGTCGAAGTCGCCCACGGCCGCGAATTCGGCGCGCCCGGCCCCCATGATCTGGCCATGCAGGCGCAGCACGGCCTCGCGCGTGACCGCCCGCAGCCCCTGCGCCTGCTCGTCGAAGCTCGGCGCATGCCGCGGGTCGCCCGGCGCATGCGGGTTGCCGTGACGCGCCAGGGCGTTGTTCACCAGTGCGCCGGGCTCCTGGCGAGCCTGCTCCAGGCCGGTGAGCCCCTCGCGTCTCATCTCCTCGAGCACGGCAGCCTCGAAGGCCGGTCGGCGCAGCAAGCCGGCCACGAGCTCGATGGCCTCGGCCAGGTGGGCACGGCGCGAATTCAGCCCCACGCTGAGCACCCCGCCGCGGTAGCTGATCGAGAGCTCGGTGCGCAGCGCGTCGAGCCGGTCCTGCACCTGCTGGCGGCTCAGGCCGTTGCCCCCCTTGTCGAGGAGGGCCGCCATCATCGCGGCCACGTCACCCTGGCCACGCAGCGCCTCGAGGTTGCCCACGCGAAGCCGCAGCGTGGCCGACACGCTGGAGCCCCGGGTGGTCTTGGGCAGCAGCGCGAACTGCAACCCACCCACGCGGCCGCGCTCGGTTCGCCGGTCGATGTTGGCCGGCGTGGCCTCGAAGGACTCCGCCTGGGCCAGTGCCGCCTGCGGCTTGAAGGCCTGCATCTGCTGGGCCACGTCCACCGCCGCCGGCGCCGGTGCCCGCTGCGGGCGCTCGGTGGGCAGGTAGACCCCCAGCGTACGGTTCGCGGGCACGAGGCGCTCGCTCGCAAAGCGCTGCAGCTCGGCGAGCTTGAGCTCGCGCACCCGGTCGCGCAGGAGGAACACGAGCCGCCAGTCGCCCAGCGCGACCCACTCGGACAGGCCCGTGCCGACCTGCTCGGGGTCGTTGAAGAGCTGCTCCCATCCCTTGAGCCAGCGCAGGCGCGCACGGTCGAGTTCCTCCTGCGTGATCGGCTCGGCCGTGATCGATTCGAGGGTGGCCAGCAGCGCCGCGCGGCTGGCCGCCACGTCCTGCCCGGGCGCGAGTTCGGCGCCGAATGCGATGAGGCCAGGGTCGTGCAGCGCAGGCGTCCAGGCCCAGGTGGAGGCAGCCAGGGACTTCTGCGTCAGCCGCTTGTGCAGCCGGCCGGCCGGCGACTCGCCCATGATCAACGCCAGCAATTCGGCTGCAGCCTGGTCGGGGTGGGCGCCCGGCACCGTGTGGTAGGTCGCCATCATCTGGGGCGTGCCGCCCACGCGGCGCAGCGTCACCTCGCGCTCGCCATCCTGCACTGGGTCCAGCGTGTACAGGCGAGGCAGGTCCGTCGTCGGCCTGGGAATGCGGCCGAAGTGCTCCTGCACGAGGCCGAGCACGCGCGCCGGCTCGAAGCGCCCGGAGACGATCAGCGTCGCGTTGTCCGGCCGGTACCACGTGCGGTAGAAGGCCTGGAGCCGGCCGATGTCCACCCCCTCCACGTCGGTGCGCGCGCCGATCGTGGACTTGCCGTAGTTGTGCCACTGGTACATGGTGGCCAGGGTCTTCTGGAAGAGGACGCTGCCCGGGTTGTTCTCCCCCATCTCCATCTCGTTGCGCACCACCGTCATCTCGGTGTCGAGGTCCTTCTTCGCGATGAAGCTGTTGACCAGGGCGTCACCCAGCCAGTCGATCAGCCAGGCGAGGTTCTCATCGTTGGCCGCGAAGCTCGCGAAGTAGTTCGTGCGGTCGAGCCAGGTGGTCCCGTTCGAACGCAGCCCGCGCCGCGTGAACTCGGCCCAGGCGTTGGGGTGGCGGGTCGAGCCCTTGAAGATGAGGTGCTCGAGCAGGTGTGCCATGCCCGTCTCGCCGTAGTTCTCGTGCCGGTTGCCCACGCGCACCGTGAGGTTCACGGTGGTGGTGGGCTTGGAGTCGTCGGGTGCGAGCAGCAACTGCAGCCCGTTGGGCAGGCGGTATTCGGTGATGCCCTCGACGGAGCGCAGGGGCGCGAGGCTGGCGACCCCCGCAGGCTGCGCCGCCGGCGCCGGTGCCTGGGCGCGCGAGCCCTGCGCAGCCAGGCCCAGGAACAGGGCGGATACCGCCCACAGGATGACGGTGCGAGCCGGTCGGGAAGGCAGCGAGAGGGTGCTCATGATGCGGCGGGCCGGGTGCCCGGTGGCCAGTACAGGTGCAGATGTTAGAGGCGCCGCACGAATCCCTGCTGGCCCGCGGGGCGGGCTCGGGCCCCGCGGCATCTCCTGGGGCTGCATGCAGCAAACCTTGGCCTGCCCGGAGGGACTCGAACCCCCGACCTGCTGCTTAGAAGGCAGCTGCTCTATCCAGTTGAGCTACGGGCAGATCGCGGGCCTCTGGCCCGCGGTGGGGGAAGATGAGTGGTCGGGGTGAGATGATTCGAACATCCGACCCACTGCTCCCAAAGCAGTTGCGCTACCAGGCTGCGCTACACCCCGACGTGGGGTCATTGTAGAACCCGGCCGGGCTACGACGCACCGGCAGTCGCGGCTGCGTCCGCCTGAGAGTCCGGCGCTGGCAGCAGCAGCTGCTCGCGCACCGCGATGCACTGGCGGATGTGCTGCTCGCAGACGAACTTCAGCGCCGAGAAGGTGAGCGCCGCCGACACGGCCTGCCCGGCCACGGGCACGAACTTCGCAGCCTGCTGCGTGGTCAGCCGCACGCCCACGAGCTTGAGCAGCGTGAAGACGAGCTGGCGCGTGACGATCTTGCCCACGAGCATCCCGCCGGCGGCCGTGACGGCCTTGTAGACGACGATGCGACGCTCCGGCGCAAGTCGCTCGATCTGCGCCGGGCTCAGGCCGAAGGCCTCGTTGATCTCGGGCAGCAGCTTCACGAGCACGCCCACGTCGGTGAGCCAGTCCAGGCCCGGGATGGGCACCATGGCCACGCCGGCTGCCACCAGCGCCCGGCGCGTCACCAGGCGCCGGCAGCGTGCGGCCACGGCCTCGATCTGCGGGTCGCTCGAGTGGGCGCGCAACCCCTGCGCCGCCTGGCCGGCCCGGCGTACCCCGGCGCGCACGCGTCGAACGACTCCCTCGGTGTTCACCGCCACCTCAGCGCGAACCCGGGGAACCACCCAGGCGCGCCTGGGCCGCCGACCGGATCGCGCCCAGCGTGGTGCGCGAGGTGATCACGTCGGTGGGCAGCTTCAGGTGGATCAGCGTGGGCTCGCCGCTGGCCATTGCACGGGCGAAGGCGGGCTCGAAGGCCTCGGTGCGCGCCACCGTCTCGCCCTGCCACCCGTAGGCGCGCGCGAGCGCAGCAAAGTCGGGGTTGCGCAGGTCGCTGCCGCTCACCCGCCCCGGGTACTCGCGCTCCTGGTGCATGCGGATCGTGCCGTAGGAGCCGTTGTCCACGACGATGCTCACGAGCCGGCGTGCCCCGTAGGTGGCTGCCGTGGCGAGCTCCTGGCCGTTCATGAGGAAGTCGCCGTCGCCGGCGACGTTGACCACCGTGCGCCCGGGCTGCAGGAGGGCTGCCGCCACGGCCGCAGGCAGCCCGTAGCCCATTGCGCCGACCGTGCAGGCCAGTTGGGTGCGGCCGTGGTGCTGGCGGCCCGGGTACTGCACGAAGCGGTGCAGCCAGCCGCTGAAGTTGCCCGCGCCGTTGGTGTAGACGGTGTCCTCGGGTGCCAGGCGCTGCACCGTCTTCATCACCACGGCCATGTCCATCGGCTCCACCGCAGGAGCCTCGAGGTTGGCCAGGTAGTCCGCGTGCGCCGCCTCGGCCCAGGCGCGCCAGGCGACGGTGGGCGGGGCCGCAAGCGTCTCCAGCGCCTTGCCCGCGCCGGCCATGCCGGCCTGCAGCATCAGGTCGGCGGCATAGACGCGGCCGAGCTCCTCCGCACCCGCGTGCACGTGCACGAGGCGCTGCGCCGGGCGCGGGGCCTGCAGCAGCGTGTAGCCGCCCGTGGTCATCTCGCCCAGCCGCACGCCCACGGCCAGCACGAGGTCGGCCTCGCGCACGCGCTGCGCGAGCCTGGGCGCGATGCCGATGCCCACGTCCCCGGCGTACAGCGGGTGGCGGTTGTCGAAGGTGTCCTGGAAACGGAAGCCGCAGCCCACCGGCAGGCTCCAGTTCTCGGCAAAGCGCTGCAGCGCCTGCGCCGACTCGTCGGTCCAGCCGCTTCCGCCCACGATCATGAAGGGCCGCTGCGCCTGCACGAGCATCGCGCGCAGGTCGCGCAATGCTCCGGGCGCAGGCCAGGCCAGCGCCGGCTCCACGCGCGGCAGCACAGGAGCGTCGGTGGGGGTGGTCAGCATGTCCTCGGGCAACACCAGCACCACGGGCCCCGGGCGGCCCTGCATCGCCGTGTGGAAGGCGCGCGCCACGTATTCGGGCAGGCGGTCCGCGCGCTCGATCTCGGCCACCCACTTGGCCATGCCGAGCGTGCCGGGGCCGAACATGTGGCGGTAGTCCACTTCCTGGAAGGCTTCGCGGTCGCGCTGGTCACTGGCCACCTGGCCGATGAAGAGCACCATCGGCGTGGAGTCCTGGAAGGCCGTGTGCAGCCCGATGGCGGCATTGCTCGCCCCGGGCCCGCGCGTCACGAAGCACACGCCCGGGCGCCCGGTGAGCTTGCCCTGGGCCTCGGCCATGAAGGCCGCACCGCCCTCCTGGCGGCAGGCGATGAAACGGATGCGGTCGCGGTGCTCGTGCAGCCCGTCGAGCACGGCGAGGTAGCTCTCGCCGGGCACGCCGAAGCAGGTGTCCACGCCCTGGGCGACGAGCGCCTCGACGAGCACATGCCCGGCCGGGCGGGCGGGGGGGTTGGAGCGGGATGGGTTCATCGTGAGGGTGCCGCAGGCAGGTGGGCAGGCGGGCGCGCCGCTCAGGCCGGCGCGCGCCGGGCGCGCAGGTGCGGGCCGATGAGCAGCGCCGCGCCGATGGCAGCGGCCAGTGCCACGGCTGCGCCGAAGAACACGCCCTGGGGCAGGCCGTGGTCCATGAAGAGGCCGAACACGGGCGCGCCGATGGCAAAGCCGGTGTCCAGGCCCGAGTAGACGGTGCCGTAGACACGGCCCGTGGCCCCGGGTGGCGAGGCACGCTTGATCATCAGGTCGCGCGAGGGGCCTGCCAGCCCGCTTCCCAGGCCAGCCAGGGCCACGCAGGCAACGGCCACCATCCCCGGCACCGCGCCCGAGCCGGCCACCACCAGGAGCAACGCCGAGCCCGTCACCGACAGGCTCACGGTGCGCTCCACGTCCGGGTAGCGCGCCACGAGGAAGCCCCCCACGACCATGCCTGCGGCCGCCACCAGCATGTACACCGTGATGACGAGCGCGGTCGTGGCCAGGGGCAGGCCGTACAGCTGCCCCAGTGCAGGCCCGGCGAAGCTCTGCACGGCTGCCAGTGCCGCGGTGGTGAAGAGGAAGAAGCTGAAGCACAGCCAGATCTCGGGCAGCCTCAGGAAGCTCACCGAGGTGGCAGGCCCGCCCTGCGCCGGGGCTGCCGCACCAGGGGCCGACGCCCTCGGGGCAGAGCCCGCACCAGCCGGCGCGACCCGTGCACGGTCGTCGATGGCATCGCGCCACACGAACATCAGCAGCAGCACCCCTGCCGCCACGACCGCCATGCCCAGGTAGGCCAGCCGCCACGAACCCGTCAGTTCGCTCAGCCCCACCAGGAACAGCGGCGCGGCCGCCCATCCCAGGTTGCCGGTGATGCCGTGCACCGAGAAAGCGTGCCCGATGCGCGCGGGCGACACACGCCGGTTCAGGATCGTGAAGTCGGCCGGATGAAACGGGGCGTTGCCCAGCCCGGCCAGCAGCGCGGCCAGCGCCAGCCCGGCGTAGCCCTGGGCACTGGCGGCTGCCAGTGCCGACAGGACGAAGCAGCCCAGGGCCGCCAGCAGGACCGGCCGGGCCCCTATGCGATCCACCAGGAACCCCGCAAGGGCCTGCCCGATGCCCGAGACGACGAAGAAGAGCGTCATGAGCCAGCCCAGCTCGGCATAGCTGAGCTGGAACTGCGAGGCGAAGACCGGGAAGAGCGGCGGCAGCAGCAGGTGGAAGAAGTGCGAGGTGCCATGCGCCAGGCCGACGAGCCCGATCGTGCGCGCATCGTCGCGCAGCGGCACGGGTGCCAGGTTTCCGGGAACAGCCAGGGGGGTCGACACGGCGCAATCGTACCCGCTCCTCGGCTAGCATTCGCGTTTTCCCGGACTCCCGTTCGCGCCCGCACCCGTGCGGACGCGTCCAGCCAGACCTGCATGACCACCGTCTCCTTCGAGTACACGCGCGCCGACGCGCAGGGCACGAGCTGCACCGCCCAGGCCTGGGCACGGGTGCCCGCCCCGCTGTCGCGCAGCCAGCGCACGGCACTGGCCGAGCGGGCCGCCGAGCTGCTGCGGGCGCGCGACGCGGTGCTCGTGGCGCACTACTACGTCGACGGCGACCTCCAGGACCTGGCCCTGGCCACTGGCGGCTGCGTGGCCGATTCCCTGGAGATGGCCCGCTTCGGCCGCACGCACGCCGCTAGCACGCTGGTGGTGGCGGGCGTGCGTTTCATGGGCGAGACCGCCAAGATCCTGTCGCCCGACAAGCGCGTGCTGATGCCCGACCTCGAGGCCACCTGCTCGCTCGACCTGGGCTGCCCGCCACAGGCCTTCGCGGCCTTCTGCGACGCGCACCCGGACCGGCAGGTGGTGGTCTACGCCAACACCAGCGCCGCCGTGAAAGCGCGAGCCGACTGGATGGTGACGAGCTCGTGCGCCCTGTCCATCGTGCGCCACCTGCACGAGCAGGGCCACAAGATCCTGTGGGCGCCCGACCGGCACCTGGGCCGCTGGATCCGCGAGCAGACGGGTGCCGACATGCTCCTGTGGGACGGTGCCTGCATCGTGCACGACGAGTTCAAGGGCGCCGAGCTCGAGGCGCTGCGCCGCGAGCACCCGCAGGCGCAGGTGCTGGTGCACCCCGAGTCGCCTGCCAGCGTGGTGGCGCAGGCCGATGTCGTGGGCTCCACCTCGCAGCTGCTGCGCGCCGTGGTGGACGGCGACGCCGCCACCTACATCGTGGCCACCGACAACGGCCTGATGCACCGCATGCGCCAGCTCGCCCCGGGCAAGACGCTGCTGGAAGCACCCACGGCCGGCCAGAGCGCCACGTGCAAGAGCTGCGCCCACTGCCCCTGGATGGCGATGAACGCGCTGCAGGGCGTGGTCGACTGCCTGGAGCGCGGCACGGGAGAGATCGTCGTCGACGAACCCGTGCGCAGCCGGGCTGCCGGCTGCATCGAGCGCATGCTCGATTTCGTGGCGCGGCATCCGCAGGCGCTGGCGAGCGCCCCGGCGGGTTTCGTGCGTCACCTGGGTGCCACCTGATGGGCACGCCAGACTCCCGGGCGAGCGCCCCTTTGGCGGACCACGACGAGACACTCGAGGAGGCCCGCGCGCGCAACGTGCGCGACGCCCTGGTCGAGGACATCGGCCGCGCCGACTGGACGAGCCTGCTCGTGCCCGAGGCGCGCCGGGTGCGGGCACGCGTGGTGGTGCGCGAGGTGGCGGTGCTGTGCGGGCGCGCGTGGTTCGAGGCCTGCCTGCACGCGCTCGACCCGCTGGCACGCCTCCAATGGCGCTTCGACGAGGGGGCCGAGATGCCTGCCGGGGCCACCGTGTGCGAGATCGACGCGCAGGCGCGCGCGCTGCTGTCGGCCGAGCGGCCGGCGCTGAACTTCCTGCAGCTGCTGTCTGCCACGGCCACTGCGACGCGTGCCCACGTGCGGGCCGTCGAGGGGGCCTCGCCGAACCCGCGCGGCTGCGCGGTGCTGGACACGCGCAAGACCATGCCCGGACTGCGTCAGGCGCAGAAGTACGCCGTGCGCACGGGCGGCGGGCGCAACCAGCGCCTGGCCCTGTGGGACGGCATCCTGATCAAGGAGAACCACATCGCCGCGGCCGGCGGGATCGGCCCGGTGCTGGCCCAGGCCCGTGCGCTGCAGGCGGGCGTGGACATCCAGATCGAGGTGGAGAGCCTGGCCCAGCTGCGCGAGGCGCTGGACCATGGCGCCCCGAGCATCCTGCTGGACAACTTCACGCTGCCGCAGATGCGGGAGGCCGTGGCGATCACGGCTGGCAGGGCCCTCCTGGAGGTGTCGGGAGGCGTGGCGCTGGAGCAGCTGCGCGACATCGCCGCCACGGGCGTGGACCGGGTTTCGATCGGACGGCTGACCAAGGATGTCAGGGCCGTCGACTACTCGTTGAGGGTGCTCGACTGAGGGGGTGCCGAGACCCCGGAACAGGGGGTCGCGGCGTGACAGGCTTGGCGGCTACGATTCTCGCCATGTCGCGCACGCCCATCCCGTTCGTCGCATCCGAGCTGCCCGAGACGGGCCTTGCTTTCGAGTCGATCCACAACCGCCACGAGCAGGCGGTGTTCCGCACGGTGATGGAGGCCGCAGGTCACTTCCCGGGCATCGCCAGCCGGCAGGAGCTGCTGGTGGACGTGGCCTGCGTGGCCCTGAACCGGCTGGCTCCGCGCTACATCCGCCACGAGTCCAACTACGCCTACCACGTCGGCGAGCGCGAGCGCGCCGACACCGAGCTCGCCATCTCGGAGGCCGTGGAGTTCGCCTTCGGCTTCGTGCAGGCGCGCACCGTGATGCGCGCGCGCGGCTGAGGCCGGCTACTCCAGCGGCCGCACCGGCACCCGGTGCGCGGCGCTGCGCGCCGGCCGGGTCAGCACCGTCGGAAAGCTCACCGGCAGCGTCTGCGGGAAATCACGGCTGAAGTGCAGGCCGCGGCTCTCGTGTCGCATCAGGGCCGAGCGCACGATGAGCTCGGCGCAGTCCACCAGGTTGCGCAGCTCCAGCAGGTCACGCGTGACGCGGAAGTTGGCGTAGTAGTCGTCGATCTCGCCGCGCAGCAGCTCGATGCGGTGCAGCGCGCGCTCCAGGCGCCGTGTCGTGCGCACGATGCCCACGTAGTTCCACATCAGCAGCCGCAGCTCGTCCCAGTTGTGGGCGATCACCACCTGCTCGTCGGCGTCGTGCACCAGGCTCTCGTCCCAGGGCGGCAGCACCGGCGGCGTGGCCGGTGCATCGGCCTGCACACGGGCCGCGCAGGTGCGCCCCAGCACCACGCACTCCAGCAGCGAGTTGCTCGCCAGCCGGTTGGCACCATGCAGCCCGGTGTAGGTGGCCTCCCCCACGGCGTACAGCCCGGGCAGGTCGGTGCGCCCCTCCAGGTCCGTCACGACGCCGCCGCAGGTGTAGTGGGCCGCGGGCACCACCGGGATCGGTGCACGCGCGATGTCGATGCCCAGCGCCAGGCAGCGCGCGTGCACGGTCGGGAAGCGTTCGCGCAGGAAGCCCTCGCCCAGGTGCGTGGCGTCCAGCCACACGTGGTCCACCCCCAGGCGCTTCATCTCGAAGTCGATCGCGCGCGCCACGATGTCGCGCGGGGCCAGTTCGGCGCGTGGGTCGTGCCTGGGCATGAAGCGCGCGGCCTCACCCGTCACGCCCGGCAGCAGCAGCCGTCCGCCCTCCCCGCGCAGCGCCTCGGTGATGAGGAAGCTGCGGTCCTGCGGGTGGTACAGGCAGGTGGGATGGAACTGGATGAACTCCATGTTCGCCACCCGGCAGCCGGCCCGCCAGGCCATGGCGATGCCGTCTCCCGTGGCCGTGTCCGGGTTCGTCGTGTAGCGGTAGACCTTGCCGGCGCCGCCGGTGGCCAGCACCACCGCCGAAGCCGGCAGCGTGTGGACGCAGGCCTGGTCGATGTCCAGCGCATAGACCCCGTGGCAGCGCGGCGAGCCGCCCTGGCGCAGGTGGCGCGAGGTGATGAGGTCCACCGCCATCCAGCGCTCGCGCAGCCGGATGTGCGGGTGCGCACGCGCCTGCTCGAGCAGCACCTCGTGGATCGCGCGCCCGGTGCTGTCGGCCACATGGGCGATGCGGCGCACCGTGTGCCCGCCCTCGCGCGTGAGGTGCAGGCCCAGCGGCCCATCCGGATCGGCGGAGAACGGCACGCCGCGCTCCACCAGCCAGGCCACCGCCTGCGCGCTGTGCTCGGCGATGAAACGCGCCGCGTGCTCGTCGACGATGCCGGCCCCGGCATCCTGCGTGTCGCGCACGTGCGAGTCGACGCTGTCGTCGGCTCCGAGCACACCCACGATGCCCCCCTGCGCCCAAGCGGTGGCGGCCTCATCCAGGCCACGCTTGGCCAGCACCGTGACCTCGGCCGATTCGGCGAGGTTCAACGCCGCCGTCAGCCCGGCCAGGCCGGCGCCGACGACGACGATGTGCGCACGCTCAGGTCTGCCCATGCGGTCATTCTAGGGATCACAGCCTGCGCCCCCGGGAAGGGGCGCAGCGCCTGCCGTGCACGCACCCGGGCGCCACGCCTCAGTGCAGGTTGCGCTCGAAGCGGAACTCGCCGGCCTCCACCTCCACAGGGATGAGGTCCTTGGGCCCGAAGCGACCCTGCAGGATGAGCCGCGCCACCGGGTTCTCGATGCGCTGCTGGATCGCGCGCTTGAGCGGGCGTGCGCCGAAGACGGGGTCGAAGCCCACCTTGGCCAGCTCGGCCAGCGCCGCGGGCGACACCTCCAGCTTCATCTGCATCTTCTCCAGGCGCTGCTCGAGCGCGCGCAGCTGGATGCGGGCAATGTTCTCGATGTGCGCGGCGTCCAGCGCATGGAAGACCACCGTCTCGTCGATGCGGTTGAGGAACTCCGGGCGGAAGTGCTGCTTCACCTCGGCCCACACCGCATCGCGGATCAGCAACTCGTCCTGGCCGGCCATCTGCATGATCAGGTGCGAGCCGAGGTTGCTCGTCATGACGATCACGGCGTTCTTGAAGTCCACCGTGCGGCCCTGGCCGTCGGTGAGCCGCCCGTCGTCGAGCACCTGCAGCAGCACGTTGAAGACATCCGGGTGCGC
The DNA here is from genome assembly GCA_040400855.1 of Rubrivivax sp. Lineage (GTDB taxonomy): Bacteria > Pseudomonadota > Gammaproteobacteria > Burkholderiales > Burkholderiaceae_C > Rubrivivax. The sequence continues at coordinate 8,301 of JBBAPJ010000004.1, read as the reverse complement.
CTTCTCGACCTCGTCGAGCAGGATCACGCTGTAGGGCTTGCGCCGCACGGCCTCGGTGAGCGTGCCGCCCTCCTCGTAGCCCACGTAGCCCGGGGGCGCGCCGATGAGCCGGCTCACCGAGTGCTTCTCCATGAACTCGCTCATGTCGATGCGCACCATGTGGTCGTCGCTGTCGAAGAGGAAGCCGGCCAGCGCCTTGCACAGCTCCGTCTTGCCCACGCCCGTGGGCCCGAGGAAGAGGAAGGAGCCCAGCGGCCGGTTCGGGTCGGACAGGCCCGCGCGCGAGCGGCGGATCGCGTCCGACACGGCGACGATGGCCGTCTCCTGCCCCACCACGCGCTCGTGCAGCCGGGCCTCCATCTGCAGCAGCTTGTCGCGCTCGCCCTGCATGAGCTTGGACACGGGGATCCCCGTGGCGCGTGCCACGACCTCGGCGATCTCCTCGGCGCCCACCATCGTGCGCAGCAGCTGCGGCGCGCCGCCCTCCTTCGCGCCCTTGGCCTTGCCCGTCTCCTTGGCCTGCGCCTCCTTCAGGCGCTTTTCCAGCTCGGGCAGGCGCCCGTACTGCAGCTCGGCCACCTTGTTGAAGTCGCCCTTGCGCTTGAGCTCCTCGATCTGGAACTTGATGCGGTCGATCTCCTCCTTGACCTGCGCGGAGCCCTGGGCCACGGCCTTCTCTGCCTTCCAGAGCTCCTCCAGGTCGGCGTACTCGCGCTCGAGCTTGGCGATCTCCTGCTCGATCAACGCGAAGCGCCGCTGCGAGGCCTCGTCGCCTTCCTTGCGCACGGCCTCGCGCTCGATCTTGAGCTGGATCAGGCGGCGGTCGAGCTTGTCCATCGCCTCGGGCTTGGAGTCGATCTCGATCTTGATCTTGGCCGCCGCCTCGTCGATGAGGTCGATGGCCTTGTCGGGCAGGAAGCGGTCGGTGATGTAGCGGTGGCTGAGCTCGGCCGCGGCGACGATGGCCGGATCGGTGATCTCCACGCCGTGGTGCACCTCGTACTTCTCCTGCAACCCGCGCAGGATGGCGATCGTGGCCTCCACGCTGGGCTCGTCCACGAGCACCTTCTGGAAGCGGCGCTCGAGCGCAGCGTCCTTTTCCACGTACTTGCGGTACTCGTCGAGCGTGGTGGCACCGATGCAGTGCAGCTCGCCGCGCGCCAGCGCGGGCTTGAGCATGTTGCCCGCATCGATGGCACCCTCGGCCTTGCCCGCGCCCACCATCGTGTGCAGCTCGTCGATGAACAGGATGATGCGGCCCTCGTCGGCGGAGACCTCCTTGAGCACGGCCTTGAGGCGCTCCTCGAACTCGCCGCGGTACTTGGCACCCGCCAGCAGGCCCGCCATGTCGAGCACGAGCACCCGCTTGTCGCGCAGCGTGTCGGGCACCTCGCCGTTGACGATGCGCTGCGCCAGGCCCTCGACGATGGCCGTCTTGCCCACGCCCGGCTCGCCGATGAGCACGGGGTTGTTCTTGCTGCGCCGCTGCAGCACCTGGATGGCGCGGCGGATCTCGTCGTCGCGGCCGATCACGGGGTCGAGCTTGCCCTGGCGCGCACGCTCGGTGAGGTCGAGCGTGTACTTCTTCAGCGCCTCGCGCTGGCCCTCGGCCTCGGCGGAGTCCACCTTGGCTCCACCGCGCACTGCGGTGATCGCCGCCTCCAGCGCCTTGCGCGTCAGGCCGTGGCCGCGCACCACGCCGCCCAGGTCCGTCTTCGCGTCTGCCAGCGCGAGCAGGAACATCTCGCTGGCCACGTAGGCGTCACCCTGGCGCGTGGCCTCCTTCTCGGCGGCCTGCAACAGCTGCACCAGGTCGCGCGAGCCTTGCGGGCCGCTGCCGCCCTGCACGCTGGGCAGCGCGCCCATGGCCGTCTCCATCGCCGTCTTCAGCGCGCCGGTGTTGGCCCCCGCCCGGTCGAGCAGCGCCTTCGGCCCCTCGGCCTGCTGCAGCATGGCCAGCAGCACGTGCGCGGGCTCCACGTAGGGGTTGTCGCGCGCCACCGCGAGCGAGCTGGCGTCGTTCAGGGCCTGCTGGAAGGCCGTCGTGAGCTTGTCGAGTCGCATCGGGAAATCCTCCGAACCTGTCCGGCACGTCGGGGTGGCCGGCCGGTTTTCAAGGCTGATCCCGCTCAAGCAACCTGCAGACGGGCCACCAGCTCCGGCTTGCGCACCTTGCCCAGGGCGGTCTTGGGCAGGCTCTCGAGGAAGAAGAAGTGCTTGGGGTGCTTGAAGCGTGCAAGCCGCCCCTCCAGGGCCTGCCGCACCTGCGCCTCGTCCAACCCGGAACCCGGCTCGCGCACGAGGGCCAGCACCACCACCTCGCCCCACTGGGGATCCGGCAGCCCCACCACGGCGAACTCCTGCAGGCCCGGCAGCGCGGCCACCAGGTTCTCGATCTCGGCCGGGTAGATGTTCTCCCCGCCCGAGATGATCATGTCCTTCAGGCGCCCCACCACCTCGAAGCGCCCCTGCGCATCGCGCCGGGCGAGGTCGCCCGAGCGGAACCAGCCCTCGCGCAACGACGGATGGCCCGGCTCGCGGTGGTAGCCGCGCATCAGGTTGTCGCCTGCCACGACGATCTCGCCCACCTCGCCGTCGGACACGTCGGCGCCCTGCGCATCACGCAGGCGGATGCGCACCCCGGGTGCGGGGTGTCCGACCTTGCCCATGTGCGCACGCGCCTCGCCCGGAGGCAGCACGATGGACACCGGGCCCGTCTCGGTGGAGCCGTAGACCTGCGCCACCGGCACCCCGCGCGCGTGGAAGGCCTCGATCAGCGCAGGCGGCACGACCGAGGAGCCGGTGCACAGGAAGGCCAGCGAAGACAGGTCGGTGCCGGCCCAGTCCGGGTGCTCGATGACCGCGCGCATCGTCGCAGGCACGAGCAGGCTCGTGGTGGGCCGCCACGCCTGCACGTCGCGCAGCCACGCGCCGGGGTCGAAGCGGGGATGCAGCTTCACCCGCCCTCCGGCCGCGAGCGTGGGCAGCACCTGGATGCACAGCCCGCCCACATGGAACAGGGGCAGCACACCGAGCGTGCGGGTCTGCGCACCGAGCCCTTGCGTGGCGATGGCGGCGCGGGCGTTGGCCGCCATGGCACTGGCGGTGTGGATGGCACCCTTGGGGGCGCCCGTCGTCCCCGAGGTGTAGACGAGCATCAGGTCCCCCGCCTCGTGCCCAGGAGCGGGCGGCAGGCTCCCCGGCAGGCGCGCCACGGTCTCGCGCACGAGCTCGGCAAAGTTTCCGTCATGCAGCAGGTGCTGCAAGCCTGCATGCTCGGCAATCGCTGCCAGCTCGCTGGCGGTCAGGCGCCAGTTCAGCGGCACGAACCGCAAGCCCAGGCGCTCGCAGGCACGCAACAGCCCGAGGGTGGCCAAGCCATTGAGGGCAAGCCAGCCGATCGACTCGCCGGGCTGGGCATCCATGGCCCGCAGCCGCTCGACCTGGCGGTCGGCCTCGCGCTCGACCTCCTCGGCCCCGATGTCGCCGGGCCCGGGTGCGAGACTGCTCACGCCTCAGTCCTCCAGCGCCTCGCCCAGCGACCGGTAGCGGCCACCGTGAAAGACGAGCGGGGCGTGCGGGTGCTCCTGTGCGTGCAGCACCTGGCCGATGAAGAGCATGTGGTCACCCGCCTCCTGTGCGGCGTGCTGGCGGCACTCGAAGTGCGCCACGCTGCCCGCGAGCACCGGCGCCCCGCTGGCCCCCTCCGACCAGTCGCCCATCGCGAACTTGTCCGGCCCTGAACGGGAGAAATGGCGCGACAGCGCCAGCTGCTCCCGTGCCAGCACGTTCACCGCGAAGTGGGAGGCCGATGCAAAGGCCTGCAGGCTCGGGCTCTTCAGCCGCAGCGACCACAGGATCAGCGGCGGGTCCAGGGACAGCGCATTGAAGGAGTTCGCGGTCAGCCCGATGCGCTGGCCCTCGCGGTCCCGGCACGTCACGATCGTCACGCCCGTGGCAAAGCGGCCCAAGGCCTGGCGCAGGTGCTGCGCATCCGGAGCCGCGCCTTCAGCCTTGCGCATTCGCCGCCTCGATGCCCCAGCGCCGCAAGGCCTCGTCGTCGGCCACCCGGGCGTCGACCCAGCGCTCGCCCTGCGCGCTCGTTTCCTTCTTCCAGAACGGCGCCTGCGTCTTGAGGTAGTCCATCAGGAACTCGCAGGCCCTGAAGGCCTCGCCACGGTGCGCCGAGGTGACGGCCACGAGCACGATCTGGTCCATCGGCTCGAGCCGGCCCACGCGGTGCACGATGCGCGCGCCCAGGATCTCGAAGCGCCGGTGCGCCTCGTCGATCATGGCCTCCAGCGCGGCCTCGGTCATGCCCGGGTAGTGCTCCAGCTCCAGCGCCCGGATGCCTTGCAGATCGCCCTGCCGGTCACGTACGGTGCCGGTGAAGGTGGCCACCGCGCCCACCCGCGGGTCATCGGCGCGCAGCGCGGCGACCTCGGCCGACAGGTCGAAGTCCTCCAGGCGGATCGAGACGCGCGCGGTCACCGGCATCGCCCTCATCCCCCCGTGACGGGAGGAAAGAAGGCCACCTCCGCCCCGTCCGCGAGCACGGCGGCCTCGCTGCACATGCGCTGGTCCAGCGCGCAGCGCACGGCGCGGCCGGGCGCAAGCGCCTCGGCATGGGCGGCGCTGCGTGCGCACAGGGCCGCACGCAGCGCGCCCACCGTGGCGCCCTCGGTCAGCTCCACCACCTCCTCGGCACCCAGCCGCTCGCGCAGCGAGGCGAAGTAGCGCACCCGTATCTTCATCGGGAGATCATCTCCTGCAGCCACCGCACCTGCACCGTGTCGCCGCGGGCGATCGCGCGCCCGGGCGGGTTGTCCACGAGCCCGTCGGCCCAGACGGTGGAGGTCAGCACCCCCGAGCTCTGGTTCGCAAAGAGGTCCAGCCCGCCCGCGGCGTTCAGCCGCACGCGCAGGAACTCGCGCCGACGGTCCGGGCGCGGCCAGTCGAAGTCGGCTCGCAGGGCCACCGCCGGCGGCCCGTCGGCCGGCATGCCCTGCAGCGCACGCAGCAGCGGCGCGACCGCCACGAGGAAAGTCACGAAGCTCGACACCGGGTTGCCGGGCAGCCCGACGAAGAGGGCCTCGGCGGCCTCCCCGCTGCCGCCATCTCGGCGCACCGCCCCGAAGGCCAGGGGCTTACCCGGCTTGATCGCGACCTGCCACAAATCGAGCCGGCCCTCCGCCTGCATCGCCGGGCGCAGGTGGTCCTCCTCGCCCACCGACACGCCGCCGGAGGTGAGGATGAGGTCGTGGTCGGCCGCAGCGCGACGCAGCGCCTCGCGCGTGGCTTCGAGCCGGTCGGGTACGATGCCCAAGTCGGTCACCTCGCAGCCGGCGGCCTGCAGCAGCCCGCGCAGCGTGTAGCGGTTGGAGTTGTAGATCGCACCGGGCTTGAGCGGCTCGCCCGGCATGGCCAGCTCGTCACCCGTGGAGAAGACGGCCACGCGCAGACGCCGCCGCACGGCCAGCGTGGCGCGCCCGACCGAAGCCGCCAGGCCGAGCGCCTGCGGCGTCAGCCGCGTGCCCGCCGACAGCACCCGTGCACCGCACGCGATGTCCTCCCCACGCCTGCGGATCCACTGGCCGGGTTGGGGCACGGTGTCCACGCGCACCACCCCGCCCTCGAGCACCGTGCATTGCTCCTGCATGACGACCGCATCGGCGCCGGCCGGGACGTGTGCACCGGTGAAGATGCGCGCCGCCGTACCCGCTGCCAGGGCCGTGCCGACGACGCCCGCCGGTATGCGCTGGGCCACCGGCAAAGTCGTCCCGGCCGCCGCCACGTCGGCTGTGCGCACGGCGTAGCCATCCATCGACGTGTTGTCCGCAGGCGGCACGTCGAGCGTGGCGTGCACGTCCTCGGCCAGCACCCGGTGCAGCGCGTCGAAGGTCGAGATCTCCTCGGTCTCGCACAGGCGGTGCACCACGGCCGCGGCCAACAGGCGCTCGAGCGCCTGCTCCAGCGTGAGCATGGGCGGCAGAGGCGGCCTATCCATGGGCGCGGATGTAGTCCTTCACGGCCTGCACGTCCACCGGCATCACGGTGAAGCGGCGTGGCCGCTGCTCCAGGTCGGCCAGTGCAGCCGGGCGCTCGGGTTCACGCCCCAGCGCCTCGCGCAGGGTCTGCGCGAACTTGGCGGGCAGCGCCGTCTCCAGCACGATCATCGGCACGCCCGGCTCGAGGTGCTCGCGCGCCACCTTCAGGCCGTCGGCCGTGTGGGTGTCCACCATCGTGGCGCAGCGTGCCCAGGCCTCCCGGATCGTCGCGAGCCGGTCGGCGTGCGTGCTGCGCCCCGAGGTGAAGCCGAAGCCCGCCACGCGCCCGAACTCGGCCGGCTGGAGCACGAAGCCGCCCTGGCGCGCGAGCCCCGGCCCGAAGAGCTCGGCCGTGCGTGCAGCGTCTCGCCCCAGCAGATCGAAGACGAAGCGCTCGAAGTTGCTTGCCTTGCTGATGTCCATCGAGGGGCTGGAGGTCTCCACCGTCTGCGCGCCGGTGCGCACGCGGTAGGCGCCGGTGCGGAAGAACTCGTCGAGCACATCGTTCTCGTTGGTGGCCACCACGAGCTGCGCGATGGGCAGCCCCATCATCCGCGCCACATGCCCGGCGCAGACGTTGCCGAAGTTGCCCGACGGCACGGCGAAGCTCACGCGCTGGTCGTTCGAGCGCGTGGCCTGGAAGTAGCCGGCGAAGTAGTACACCACCTGCGCCAGCAGCCGTGCCCAGTTGATCGAGTTGACGGTGCCGATGCGCCACTGGCGCTTGAAGTCGAGGTCGGCGCTCACGGCCTTGACCACGTCCTGGCAGTCGTCGAAGACGCCCTGCACCGACAGGTTGTGGATGTTGGCATCGGGCAGGCTGAACATCTGCGCCTGCTGGAAGGGGCTCATGCGGCCGTGCGGCGAGAGCATGAACACGTTGATGCCGCGCTTGCCCCGCATCGCGTACTCGGCGGCGCTGCCGGTGTCGCCGGAGGTGGCCCCGAGGATGTTCAGGGTCTGGCCGCGGCGGCCGAGCTCGTACTCGAACAGCGCACCGAGCAGCTGCATCGCCATGTCCTTGAAGGCGAGCGTTGGCCCGTTGGACAGCGCCTCCAGCCAGAGCCCGGGCGCAAGCGTCTCCAGCGATTTCAGCGGCACGATCTCGCGCGTGCCGAACACCGCCTCGGTGTAGGTGCCGTGCACCAACCGGCGCAGGTCCCCGGGCGGGATGTCGTCGATGTAGAGCGACAGGATCTCGAAGGCGAGCTCCGGGTAGGACAGCGTGCGCCAGCGCGCGAGCGTGGCCGCATCGACCTTCGGGTAGCTCTCGGGCAGGTACAGGCCCCCGTCGGGTGCGAGCCCCTCGAGCAGGATCTCGCTGAAGCCCCGTCGGGCCGGGTCGCCACGGGTGCTCAGGTACTTCATGCTCAGGCGAGCTCCTCCTTGCGCAGGCTCACGATCGGCGCCAGCACGGTGGGCAGCTGCTGCATCCGCGCGATGGCCTCGCGCATGCGGCCCTCCACCGTGTCGTGGGTGAGGATGATCACGTCGGTCTGGTTCTCGCCCTCGGCGCTCTCGCGCTGCAGCAGCGCATCGATGGAGATGTCCTGCGCCGCCAGGAGGGCCGTGACCTGCGCCAGCACACCGGCCTGGTCGGCCACGCGCAGGCGCAGGTAGAAGGCCGTGACGACCTCGTCGATGGGCAGGATCGGGGTGGCAGCCAGCTCGCCGGGCTGGAAGGCCAGGTGCGGCACGCGGTGCGCGGGGTCGGCCGTGCCCAGGCGCGCCAGGTCGACGAGGTCGGCGATGACCGCGCTGGCCGTCGGCTCGGAGCCCGCGCCCTTGCCGTAGTAGAGCGTGGTGCCCACCGCGTCGCCCTGCACCACCACGGCGTTCATCGCGCCCTCGACGCTGGCGATGAGCCGCGTGGCCGGCACCAGCGTGGGGTGCACGCGCAGCTCGATGCCGGCTTCGCGCCGGCGCGCGATGCCCAGCAGCTTGATGCGATAGCCCAGTTGCTCGGCATAGCGGATGTCCACGGCCTGCAGCTTCGTGATGCCCTCGACGTGCGCGCGCTCGAACTGCACCGGGATGCCGAAGGCGATCGCGCTCATGATCGTGGCCTTGTGCGCCGCATCCACGCCCTCGATGTCGAAGGTCGGATCGGCCTCGGCATAGCCCAGGCGCTGCGCCTGCTTCAGCACCACGTCGAAATCCAGCCCCTTGCTGCGCATCTCCGACAGGATGAAGTTGGTCGTGCCGTTGATGATCCCGGCGATCCACTCGATGCGGTTGGCCGTCAGGCCCTCGC
>JBBAPJ010000003.1:0-116528 GCA_040400855.1 Rubrivivax sp. | reverse complement strand
GCTTCATCCCCTACGGCGGCACCTTCCTGACCTTCAGCGACTACAGCCGCAACGCCATCCGCATGGCCGCGCTGATGAAGCAGCGCGTGATCCACGTCTTCACGCACGACTCCATCGGCCTGGGCGAGGACGGCCCCACGCACCAGAGCGTGGAGCACGCGGCCAGCCTGCGCCTGATCCCGAACCTGGAGGTCTGGCGGCCTGCCGATACGGCCGAGACGGTGGTGGCCTGGCAGGCCGCGCTGGCTGCGGCCGACCGCCCGACGGCGCTGCTGCTGTCGCGCCAGAACCTGCCCTATGCCCCGAAGGCCGTCCTGGCCGACATCGCCCGAGGCGGCTACGTGCTGGCCGAACCGGCCGAGGTCGGCCTGAAGAAGAAGCTCCAGGCCGTGATCGTCGCCACCGGCAGCGAGGTGCAGCTTGCGTTGCATGCGCAGGCCGAGCTCGCGCGCGAAGGCATCGCGGTGCGCGTCGTGAGCCTGCCCAGCACGACCGTCTTCGACCGCCAGGACGCGGCCTACAAGAGCGCCGTACTGCCCCCGAAGGTGCCGCGCATCGCCGTGGAGGCGGGCGTCACCGACGGCTGGTGGAAGTACGGCTGCGCGGCCGTGGTGGGCATCGACCGATACGGCGAAAGCGCGCCTGCCGGCGCCCTCTTCACCCACTTCGGATTCACGGCTGCCAACGTCGCGGCCACCGTGCGTGCGGTGCTCGCACGGCGCTGAGATTCAGACCCAGGAGGACTTCCCCATGACCATCAAGGTAGGCATCAACGGCTTCGGCCGCATCGGGCGCATGGTGCTGCGCGCGGCCGTGCAGAACTTCCCCGGCATCGAGATCGTCGGCATCAACGACCTGCTCGAGCCCGATTACCTCGCCTACATGCTGAAGTACGACAGCGTGCACGGCCGCTTCAAGGGCGAGGTCGCGGTGGAGGGCAATACCCTCATCGTCAATGGGCGGCGCATCCGGCTGACGGCGCTGAAGGACCCCGCCGAGCTGAAGTGGGGCGAGGTGGGTGCGGATGTGGTGGTCGAGGCCACGGGCCTGTTCCTCACCAAGGACACCGCCCAGAAGCACATCGACGCGGGTGCGAAGAAGGTCGTGATGAGCGCGCCTTCGAAGGACGACACGCCCATGTTCGTCTACGGCGTCAACCACGCCACCTACGCCGGCCAGGCGATCGTCAGCAATGCGAGCTGCACCACCAACTGCCTGGCACCCGTGGCCAAGGTGCTCAACGACAACTGGGGCATCAAGCGCGGCCTGATGACCACCGTGCACGCGGCCACCGCCACGCAGAAGACCGTCGACGGCCCGAGCAACAAGGACTGGCGCGGCGGGCGCGGCATCCTCGAGAACATCATCCCGAGCTCCACCGGCGCGGCCAAGGCCGTGGGCGTGGTCATCCCCGAGCTCAACAAGAAACTCACCGGCATGTCCTTCCGCGTGCCCACCTCCGACGTGTCGGTGGTGGACCTGACGGTCGAGCTCGTCAAGGAGGCCGGCTACGACGAGATCTGCGCGGCCATGAAGGCGGCGGCAGCCGGCCCGATGAAGGGCGTGCTCGCCTACACCGAGGACAAGGTGGTGGCCACCGACTTCCGCGGCGAGCCCTGCACGAGCGTCTTCGACGCCGAGGCCGGCATCGCGCTGGACCGCACTTTCATCAAGGTCGTGGCCTGGTACGACAACGAGTGGGGCTACTCCAACAAGGTGCTGGAGATGGTCCAGGTGATCGGCCGCTGAGCGCGGCGCACCTTTACAGGATTTTTCAGTCCGGGGCTCCCGGCCGGGGCCTAAACTCGCGCCATGGCGATCAAAGTGCGGGTGCTGCGCAGGTGGGTGGCCACGCTCGTGCTGGGCGTGTGGCCGGTCTCGCTGGCGTGGACAGCGATGGCTGCTCCCGTCGTGCCAGCCGCAGCCGCAGAACCTGAGGCGCGCGTGATCGTGACCTGGCGAGCCGAGGCGCGCCTGGCGCAGGCCCACCCGCTGCGCGCCGGCGCCTCCGCCGACGAGGTGCGGCGCACGCACCAGAGCCGTGCCGAAGGGCTGGCTTCCCGCGCCGGCCTGACCTTGCGCGCCGGTCGTGTCGTCTCCACGCGCGCTCACGTGCTGATGGCTTCCGGGGTGAGTTCGGAAGTCCTTGCGCGCCGCCTGGCCGCGGATCCGGACATCGAGGAGGTGGTCGTCGACCGACGGCGCCGGGCGCTGTGGGTGCCCAACGACCCCTACTTTCTCACCGGCCAGGGCTCGCGCGGCCCGGACGCCGGCCAATGGCACCTGCGCGCGCCCACCGAGTCGCTGCGCTCGGCCACGAACGTGCAGGCCGCCTGGGACCGCACCACCGGCAGCGCGGACATCGTCGTGGCCGTCCTCGATACCGGCATATGGGCCTCCCACGAGGACCTGCAGGGCCAGCTCGTGGCGGGCTACGACTTCATCACCCGCCCCGAATACTCGAACGATGGCGACGGCCGCGACCCCGACCCCGCAGACCCGGGTGACTGGGTCACCGCAGAGGAGAATGCCTCGGGAGTCCTCAAGGACTGCGGCGTCTCGGGCAGCTCGTGGCACGGCACGCGCGTGGCCAGCATCGTGGGCGCGGCGACGAACAACGGGCTGGGCATGGCGGGTGTGGCGCCGGGCGCGCGCGTGATGCCGGTGCGCGTGCTCGGCAAGTGCGGGGGCTTCGACTCCGACATCGCTGCCGGCATGCGCTGGGCCGCCGGCGTCGAGCTGCCTGGCTACCCAGCGCCGGCGAAGCCGGCGCGTGTCATCAACCTCAGTCTGGGAGGGGACGGGGCCTGTTCCGGCTCGGCCTACCTGCGAGCCATCGAGGACGTGACGGCCAAGGGCGCCGTCGTCGTGGTGGCGGCAGGCAACAGCGCGGGCCGTGCGGCCGGAGCACCTGCCAACTGCCCGGGCGTGGTGGCGGTGGGCGGCCTGCGGCATGCGGGCACCAAGGTCGGCTTTTCCGACCTCGGCCCGGAGCTCGCGATCTCGGCGCCCGCAGGCAATTGCGTGAACATCACCTCGGGATCACCTTGCCTCTACCCGATCCAGACGGCCAGCAACAGTGGCTCGCGTGGTCCGGAAGCCACAGGGTCCCGCTATTCCGACAGTTATGGCTACTCGGTGGGCACGAGCTTTGCCGCGCCCATCGTGTCGGGGGTGGCAGCCCTGATGCTGTCGGTTCGCCCGCAGCTCACGCCGGCCCAGGTCAAGGCGCTGCTGCAATCCACGGCACGCTCCTTCCCGACGAGCGGTGCTGACAACGGGCCGGACGACAACACGCCTGTGCAGGCCTGTCGCGCACCCGACGGGACCGACCAGTTGCAGTGCTACTGCACCACCGCCCTGTGTGGCGCCGGCATGGTCGATGCCGAGGCCGCCGTGGCCGCCGCGGCAGCCGCGCCCGTGGCGCGCATCCAGGTGAGCACCGCCTCGCCCACCGCGGGTACCGTGGTGCAGCTCAGCGCAGAGGGCTCCTCCGCGCCCTCGGGCCGCACGCTCAGCAGCTATGCATGGACGCTCGTCGACGGTGGCGGCATCGTCACCGGATTCAGCGCCGCCACCAACGCGCTCACCACCTCCGTGTTGCCCTCCGCGGCGGGCACCTTCACCGTGCGCCTGACCGTCACCGACAGCCTGGGGGCACAGGCCTCCACGCAGCTGGGTGTGTCGGTGGCTGCGGCACCGGTGGTCACCCCACCCACGCCAACGCCCACTCCCACGCCCACGCCCACGCCTGCCCCCAGCTCGGGCGGAGGTGCGCTGTCGGGCCTGTGGTTGTGTGCGCTGGGACTGGCGGCCTGGGGGCTGCGACCGAGGCGGGCGGTCACGCGCCCGGCCCGCACGGCCGGCCTCCCGGGCTCAGCGCGCTGAGCTTGCTGCCGCGGAGGCTGGCAACGCGCCGGGGCCCGCGGCGGGCGTTGCAGCATCGGCGGCTCCGGCGGCTGCGCCAGAGGCCGCCGTTGCACGCCGCACCGCCACCCTCTCCGGGTGGGCCTGCTCGAGCACGCGCTGAGGCTCGCGCTGCCCCTGCCAGGGCGCGGGCAGCCAGGGCGACACCCACCCCTGGGTCCACACGAAGAAGGCCAGGTTGGCCGCGAGGAGCACGAGCACCCACGCGCGCATCAGGCGGCCTCCCGCTGCGGCTGCGCCAGCCGGATGCTGACCTCTCCGGAAGTCACCCGGTGCACCTGTCCTGCCTCGTCGCGCAGCACCAAGGCGCCGTCGGCGTCGATGCCCACCGCCTGGCCTGCTGGCAACCCTGGCTGGGTCGTCGTCACGGCCAGGCCCTGCAGCAGGTCGCGCTCGGCGAAGCCCGCGGCGAAAGGCGCGAAGCCCTCGCGCTCGAAGCGCAGCAGCGCCCGCAGCAGGGGCCCGGCGAGCCGGTGCAGCACCGCCGGGGCGCTTGCGGTGGGGTCGAGCTCCTGCAGGCTGGCATGACCAGTCTGCAGGCCCTCGAACGCATGTGCGCGCACGTTCAGGCCAACGCCCACGACGCACAGCCGGCCGCCGGCAGCCGCCACCGTCTCGATCAGGATGCCGCCGAGCTTGCGCCCGGGGCGGGCCTGCGCGTCGCGCAGCCACAGGTCGTTGGGCCACTTCAGGCCGATCGCGCCAGAGGGATCGAGGGCCTCGGCCAGCGCCACGCCCACGGCCAGCGACAGCCCCGACCAGTTTGCCGGCGCGCAGGGCAGCCCGAGCGAGAAGGTCAGCGAGTCCCCCCGCGCCGCGTGCCAGGTGCGGCCCATCCGGCCGCGCCCGGCTGTCTGGTGCTCGGCCACCAGCAAGCAGGCAGTCTCCTGGCCGGCACGTCCGCGCGCCAGGAGCGTTGCGTTCGTCGATGCGTCCTCACCGAGAACCTGTACCTGCAGGCCAGGCAGGATCTGCTGGAGTGCAGCCTGCAGGCGCAGGGCCTGCCAGTCGAGCGTGGGCGCGGGCGTCACGGCGGCCCCGGGCGTGGCAGCCTCAGCGCCGCTTGGGAGACAGCATCGTGCCGCGGCAGATCGGGCTGCCGCAGCGGCACGCATACTGCTTCTTCAGCCGCGGCGTGTAGCGCTCGTCGATCACGAGCCCGTAGTCGTAGAAGAGCTCCTCGCCAGGCGCGATGTCACGAAGCGCCTGGATGAAGACTCGGCCATCCTGCTCGTCAGCCTCGCAGTTGGGCTCGCAGGCATGGTTGATCCAGCGCGAGGCGTTGCCCCCATACAGCGCGTCGATCACGTGGCCGTCGTCGATGTGGAAGTAGAACGTGTGGTTCGGATCCTTCGGGTCGTGCGGGTGGCGCCGCAGCGCCTCTTTCCAGGTGATGCGCTCGCCCGTGTACTCGATGATCCGCTCGCCCGCGGCGATCGCCCGCAGGGCGTAGACCCCCTTGCCGTGCACGCCGCTGCGCCGCACCTGGATGCGGCGGCCGGCCGGGTTCAGGTCGGGGGCTTGCGGGGTGGGTTTCATTGGGTACATTGAATTCATGGGCGCGCGCGTGCACACGTGCGTACGCGCGAGGTGGATTGTAGGCAAGCGTTGCGACCGCGGTCGCAACCAGCCGTGGAAGGACAGATGGGAAAGTCTCTGATCATTGCGGAAAAGCCGAGCGTCGCGCAGGACATCGTGCGCGCGCTCACGCCCGTGGCCGGCAAGTTCGAGAAGCAGGCCGACTACTTCGAAAACGAGCGTTACGTGGTCACCTCGGCGGTGGGCCACCTCGTGGAGATCAAGGCCCCGGAGGAGTTCGACGTCAAGCGCGGCAAGTGGAGCTTCGCGCACCTGCCGGTGATTCCGCCGCACTTCGACCTCGCCCCGATCGACAAGGCCAAGACGCGCCTGAACGCGGTGGTGAAGCTGTGCCGGCGCAAGGACGTCAGCGATCTCATCAACGCCTGCGACGCCGGGCGCGAGGGCGAGCTGATCTTCCGCCTGATCGAGCAGTACGCCGCCGGTGCCAAGGGGGCGCTGGGCAAGCCCGTGCAGCGGCTGTGGCTGCAGAGCATGACGCCGCAGGCGATACGAGAGGGCTTCGAGAAGCTGCGCAGCGACGAGCAGCTGCGCGGCCTGGCCGACGCCGCGCGCAGCCGCTCGGAAGCCGACTGGCTCGTGGGCATCAACGGCACGCGCGCCATGACGGCCTTCAACTCGCGCGACGGAGGCTTCTTCCTCACCACCGTGGGTCGCGTGCAGACCCCGACGCTGTCGATCGTCGTCGAGCGCGAGGAAAAGATCCGCCGCCACGTGGCGCGCGCCTACTGGGAGGTCCGCGCGACCTTCGACGCCCAGGCGGGCACCTACGAGGGAAAGTGGTTCGACCCGAAGTGGAAGAAGAACCCTGACGACCCCGAGGCGCGTGCCGACCGCCTGTGGACCGAGGCCGACGCGCAGGCCATCGCGCAGGCCTGCCGGGGCGAGCCCGCCACGGTCACCGAGGAGTCCAAGCCGAGCACGCAGGCCAGCCCGCTGCTGTACGACCTCACGACCCTGCAGCGCGAGGCCAATTCCCGCTTCGGCTTCTCGGCCAAGACGACGCTTTCGCTCGCCCAGGCGCTGTACGAGAAGCACAAGGTGCTGACCTACCCGCGTACCGACTCCCGGGCGCTGCCCGAGGACTACCTGCCCACGGTGCGCAACACCTTCCAGATGCTGGCCGACGCCCGGCTGCCCGGGCCCTTGTCCGTGCTCTCCCAGCACGCGACGAAGGCGCTGGCCGACGGCTACGTCAAGCCCACGCGGCGGGTCTTCGACAACAGCAAGGTCTCCGACCACTTCGCGATCATCCCGACGCTGGAGGCGCCCCGGTCGCTCAACGAGGTCGAGGCCAAGCTCTACGACCTGGTCGTCAAGCGCTTCCTGGCGGTCTTCTACCCGAGTGCCGAGTACCTGGTGACCACCCGCATCAGCACCGTGCAGGCTGCGGGCGCCCCCCACCAGTTCCAGACCAACGGCAAGGTGCTGGTGCAGCCCGGGTGGCTGGCCGTCTACGGCAAGGAGGCGCAGGACGAGGATGCCCTGCTCGTGGCGGTGAGCGCGGGCGAGCTCGTGCGCACCGAGGCGGTGGACGTCAAGGCCCTGCACACGCGCCCGCCCGCACGCTACACCGAGGCCACGCTGCTGTCGGCGATGGAAGGCGCGGGCAAGCTGGTCGAGGACGACGAGCTGCGCGAGGCCATGGCCGAGAAAGGCCTGGGCACGCCGGCCACGCGCGCGGCCATCATCGAGGGCTTGCTCGCGGAGAAGTACATGCTGCGCGAGGGGCGCGAGCTCGTGCCCACGGCCAAGGCCTTCCAGCTGATGACGCTGCTGCGCGGCCTGGGCGTGGAGGATCTCACCAAGCCCGAGCTCACCGGCAACTGGGAGTACCAGCTGGCCCAGATGGAGCACGGGCGGCTCGGCCGCGAGGCCTTCATGGCCGAGATCGCGCAGATGGCCGAGCGCATCGTGCGCAAGGCCAAGGAGTACGACCGCGACACCATCCCGGGCGACTACGCGACGCTGGCCGCGCCCTGCCCGAACTGCGGCGGCGTGGTCAAGGAGAACTACCGGCGCTTTGCCTGCACCGGCGCCAGCGGCGACGCCGAGGGCTGCGGCTTCTCGATCACGAAGATCCCGGCTGGCCGCGCCTTCGAGATCGTCGAGGCCGAGGCCTTCCTGCGCGACCACCGCATCGGGCCGCTGGAGGGCTTTCGCTCCAAGGCGGGCTGGCCTTTCACCGCCGAGATGCGGCTCGTGCGCGACGAGGCCATCGGCAACTGGAAGCTCGAGTTCGACTTCGGCGAGGAGGCGCGCGCCGCACAGGCCGAGGGCGAGCCGGTGGACTTCACGGGCCACGAATCCCTGGGCGCCTGCCCCAAGTGCAAGGGCCGCGTCTTCGAGCACGGCACGAGCTACGTGTGCGAGCACGCCGTGGGCCCGACGGCCACCTGCGACTTCAAGAGCGGCAAGATCATCCTGCAGCAGCCCGTGGCACGCGAGGAGATGACGCGGTTGCTGGCCAGCGGGCGCACGGCGCTGCTGTCGAACTTCGTCTCCAACAAGACGCGCCGCACCTTCAAGGCCTTCCTCGCCTACGACCCGAAGGAGGGCAAGGTGGTGTTCGAGTTCGAGCCGCGCGCGGCGCGCGCGCCGGCGAAGAAGACCACGCGGCGCACGGCCACCTGAGCGTGGCGGTCGTGTCCACCCACCGCGGGGCGCGCCGGTGACGCTGGAGGTCGCCTACAAGCTGCTGGCGATCTTTGCCACGGTGGCACTGGGCTGGCTGGCCGGCGTGCGAGGCTGGCTTGCGCCGCCGCGGCCGCGCGGGGCCGACAGGTCGGAGTCCGCCGCAGCGTCGTTGTCTCCAGCCCAGGTGCTCTCCGACCTTGCCTTCACGCTCTTCGTGCCGGCGCTGCTCTTTCGCACGATGGTGCGGCAGGACTTCGCGCAGATGCCGTGGCACACGCTGGCGGCCTACTTCGTGCCGGCGCTCTCGTACATGGTGGTCGTCTACGGCTGGCACCGGCTCAGGCGCGGGCAGCGTGCACCTGCCTCTGCAGCCGCGCTGACCGTGGCTGCCACCTACGGCAACGCGGTGCAGCTGGGCATCCCGATCTCGGCGGCGCTGTTCGGCGAGGCGGGCCTGGCGCTGCACGTGGCGCTCGTGAGCCTGCACGGCCTGCTGCTGCTGACACTGGCCACCGTCGTGGCCGAGCTCGACATCTCGCGCGCCGAGCGGCACGGGTCGCTGGCCCAGACGGTGCGCAGCACCGTGCGCAACTCGGTGCTGCACCCGGTGACGCTGCCGGTGCTGGTGGGCATGGCCTGGAACCTCACGGGCCTGGGCCTGCATCCGGCGCTGGACCAGGCGCTGGCGGCGCTGGGCGCGGCGGTGGTGCCGGTGTGCCTCGTGCTGATCGGCCTGAACCTCGCGCAGTACGGCATCCGCGAGCACCTGCACGGGGCTGCGGCGCTGAGCGTGCTCAAGCTGCTCGTGCTGCCGGCCTGGGTGTTGGTGATCGCCGGCGGCGTGTTCGGCCTGCAGGGCACGGCCCTGGCGGTGGTCGTGATGATGGGCGCGCTGCCGGTGGGCAGCAACGCGCTCATCTTCGCGCAGCGCTACCGCGTGCTGCAGGCCGAGGCGACGGCGGCCATCGTCGTGTCCACGGGCTGCTTCATGGCCAGTGCGGCGCTGTGGCTCGCGCTGCTGGCAGGGTGGGCGCGCTGAGTCCCGTCTGGGGGAAAATACGGCCGTGAACCCGAACGACATCCCGGCCTACATGGCGCACCTCGGGGCGGCTGCGCGCGCGGCCGCCACCGCGCTGGCCGCCGCGGGCAGCGCCTCCAAGGATGCGGCGCTGCGCGCGCTGGCTCGTCGCCTGCGCGAGGCTTGGCCGGCGCTGTCGCAGGCCAACGCCACGGACGTCCAGGCGGCGCAGGCCCGGGGCCTGGCCGCGCCGCTGGTGGACCGGCTGCGCCTGACGCCGCGTGTGGTCCAGACGGTGGCCGAGGGCTGCGAGCAGCTTGCCGCCATGCCCGACCCGGTGGGCGAGATCAGCGAGGTCAAGCGCCGCCCCAGCGGCATCAGCGTGGGCCGCATGCGCGTGCCCATCGGCGTCTTCGGGATGATCTACGAGAGCCGCCCGAACGTGACGATCGAGGCGGCTTCGCTGGCCATCAAGAGCGGCAACGCCTGCATCCTGCGCGGCGGCTCGGAGGCGCTGCACTCGAACCTCGCGCTGTGGCGCCTGGTGCAGGCGGCGCTTGTCGAGGCCGGGCTGCCTCCCGAGGCGGTGCAGCTCGTCGAGACGCCCGACCGCGCGGCGGTGGGGCACCTCATCGCGATGCCCGAGCACGTGGACGTGATCATTCCGCGCGGGGGCAAGAGTCTCATCGAGCGCATCAGCGCCGAGGCGCGCGTGCCGGTGATCAAGCACCTGGACGGCAACTGCCATGTCTACGTGGATGCCGAGGTCGACCTCGAGCTGGCCGTCACCGTCACCGACAACGCCAAGACGCAGAAGTACAGCCCCTGCAACGCGGCCGAGTCGCTGCTCGTGCACGCTGCGCAGGCTCAGGCCTTCCTGCCACGCATCGGCGCCGTCTTCGCTGCCAAGGGCGTGCAGATGCGCGGCGACCCCGCCGCCTGCGACATCCTGCGTGCGGTGCCCGGCGCCGAGGTGGTGCCGGCCACCGAGGCAGACTGGTACGAGGAGTACCTGGCTCCCGTGATCAGCGTGAAGGTGGTGGGGAGCCTGGACGAGGCGATCGCCCACGTCAACCGCTGCGGCTCGCACCACACCGACGCGATCCTCACGACGAACCACGTGAGCGCGATGCGCTTCCTGCGAGAGGTCGACTCGGCCAGCGTCATGGTCAATGCGAGCACGCGCTTTGCCGACGGCTTCGAGTACGGGCTGGGCGCGGAGATCGGCATCTCCACCGACAAGCTGCACGCGCGCGGGCCGGTGGGCCTGGAAGGCCTGACGTCGGTCAAGTGGATCGTGCTGGGCAACGGAGAGGTGCGCTGCTGATCCGCCCCGAGTGGCCCGCCGCGGCGGGGCCGTGCGGGTCAGCCGCGCTGGGGGCTGCTGCTCAGGCTGCGCGCGGTTCGCGCTCAGGCGTTTCCGCCATGTCCATCGCGATCTGCGTGCACACCGAGCGGCACACGGTGGCGGCGCGCTCGTCGGCGATCGAGTAGTAGATCTGGGTCGCGTCGCGCCGGCGGCCGAGGATGCCGGCGCGGTAGAGCGTGGACAGGTGCTGGCTCATGTTGGGCTGCGTGGTGTCGATCTCGCGCAGCAGCTGCGACACGTTCTTCTCGCCCGTGCACAGCGAGCTCAGGATCTTCAGCCGGATGGGCGTGGCCAGCAGCCCGAAGAGCTCGGCGGCGCTGGCGAACACGGCGTCCGACTCGTCGGGCGCGGCTGCGGGCGAGTCCGCGGTCTTGCGCGGGTTGCTGCGTTGATCGCTCATGACAGGTCGCGCCACTCCATCACGTCTTCCTCGAACATCTCGCCGGGGATGGCTTGCCGCAGCCGTCCCTGGCGGTCCACGAGCACGGTCAGCGGGATCACCTGGCGTGCAGACAGGGCCTGTGCCAGCGGGACGTGGTCCAGCGTCACGGCAAAGCCGTAGCCGTTGCGCTCGAGGTAGCTGCGCACCACGGCCGGGTCACGGTCTCTCGCGGCGGTGAGGATCTGCACAGGCTTGCCTGGCAGCGCCCGGCGCAGCTTCTCGATGTGCGCGTTGTGGCGCAGGCAAAAGGGGCAGGTGGTGGCCCAGAAGACCACCACCACGGCCTGCCCACGGGCCTGATCGGCCGACCAGGTGCGGCCGTCGAGCAGCCGCACCTGCGGCCAGCGCACGACCTCGCCGGGCTGCGCGGGCGCGGCGAGGGCCGGCAGGTGCAGGGCGGCGGCTGTGCCCAGCCAGGCGGCCCCCCATCGGACGGCGGGATGGCCTGGCCATGCGGCACCGGCCGCAAGCAGCGTGCGCCGCTTCATCTTGGATGCGTCGCCATTCGGGCAAATGCCGAGACGATGCGCTTGAACATCAGCATTTGTTGATATTACGATATCCGAGGGTTCTTGAAACCCCCGACGGTGCGCGGTCGGGCACAGGTCCCACCCGGATCACCCACGGGACTCGGAGGGTTCAGCGCCGCGGGTTCGGGCCTTGGCCCACAATCGGCCCGGCTACATCAAGGAGACGATGACGATGCGTACCACACGATGCGCCTGGCGGGCGCTCTTTCTGGCGGCTGGCTGCCTGACCCTGGCCGGTGCGACGCAGGCCCAGACGGTGCCGGCTCCCGCAGCGGCCGCCGCGCCCGCAGCCAACCCCCACCTGGCGCGAAACCTCGCGGCCACCTGCGCCAACTGCCACGGCACCAACGGGCAGGCACGCGGGGAGATGAAGAGCCTGGCGGGCGAGCCGGCCGAGAAGATCATCGTGATGATGAACGCCTACAAGGCTGGCACGCTGCCCGGGACGACGATCATGCACCAGATCGCCAAGGGCTACACCGATGAGCAGATCCGCCTGGTTGCCGGCTTCTTTGCCGCGCAGCAGCCGAAGAAGTGAGGACGCGACGATGAACCGCATGAACCTTTCGGGCTTGTCCCGCCGTCAACTGCTCGGCGCCGGTGCGGCGCTTGGTGGCCTCACGCTCGCGGGCTGCGCCACGACCGGCTCGGGCCCGTCCATCGGTCGCGTGGTCGTGGTCGGCGGCGGCTTCGGCGGCGCCACGGCCGCTCGCTACCTGAAGATGTGGGGCGGCAATGTCGACGTCACGCTCGTCGAGCGCAATGCCAGCTTCGTGTCCTGCCCGATCAGCAACCTCGTGATCGGCGGGCACCGCCAGATCGCCGACGTCACGCGCGGCTACGACGGCCTGAAGGCCATGGGCGTGAAGATGGTGCAAGGCGAGGTCGTGGCCATCGACGCCGCAGCGCGCAAGGTGCGCCTGGCTGGCGGGGGCGAGCTCGCCTACGACCGCCTGGTGCTGTCTCCGGGTATCGACTTCATGTTCAACGAAGTCGGCGGCCTGCAGGCAGCCGTGGACAGCGGGCGCATCGCGCACAGCTGGAAGGCCGGCCCGCAGACGCTGGCGCTGCGCCGCCAGCTCGAGGCCATGCGCGATGGCGGCGTCTTCGCGATGACGATCCCGAAGGTGCCTTACCGCTGCCCGCCTGGCCCCTACGAGCGCGCCTGCATGGTGGCGAGCTACCTGAAGGTGGCCAAGCCGAGGTCCAAGGTGCTGGTGCTCGATGCCAACCCCGAGGTCCAGTCCAAGAAGGCGCTCTTCGAGAAGGCCTTCAAGGATCACTACACCGGCATCCTCGAGTACCGGGCCAACGCCGAGATCAAGGAGGTCGCCGGCAACGTCGCCAAACTCGAGTTCGAGGACGTGCGCGCCGACGTGCTCAACGTCATCCCGCCGCAGCGCGCAGGCGACATCGCGCGCACGGCAGGCCTGGTCAACGTCAACAACCGCTGGGTGGGCGTGGACTGGCTGACGATGGAGTCCACCGCCGCCAAGGGCATCCACGTCCTGGGTGACTCCACCTTCTCCGCGCCGGCCATGCCCAAGTCGGGCCACATGGCCAACCAGCACGCCAAGGTGGCGGCCGCGGCCATCATCCAGCTCCTCAAGGGCGAGGCGGTGAACCCGACGCCGGTGGTGATGAACACCTGCTACAGCTTCGTGACGAAGGACGACGTCGTCCACGTCGCCTCCGTGCACCAGTACGACGCCAAGGACAAGACCTTCAAGACGGTCCCGGGCTCCGGAGGCGTGTCGGCGGCGGCCAACGCCCTGGAGGGGCGCTACGCGCTGAGCTGGGCCGACAACATCTGGGCCGACATGCTGGCTGTGTGACCGGCTCAGGCGAGCCCGGGGTTGCCCGCGACGCCAACGATCCGGGGCGTGTTGACGGTCCGGGTCGACACGCGCCGCCCCGGGCGTGACTTGAGCCACGTCTCCACCACCTCCCACACCGGCTTGAGGCCGGCACGGCTGGCCTCCTCGGCCACGGGCGCCCAGCCTGCCACCTTGTAGGTCTTGCCTGCCTCGAGCAGCTGGCCATTCAAGCGCATGTCGGAGATGCGCGAGCCCATGCGCGCACCGGGCGTGATCGTGTACTGCAGCCCGCCCACGCGCACCATGTCGCCGCCTTGCTGGTAGTAGGGGTCCGGGTTGAAGAGGTTGTCGGCCACGTCCTCGAGCACCGTCTTGATGGTCTCGCCCGTCATGGGCGTGACGGTGGCGTAGGGGTAGGTGATGGCGAGCTGGTCCATCATCAGCTCGCGCGTGATGGCCTGGCCCGGCAGCAGCGTCGTGCCCCAGCGAAAGCCCGGGCTGAAGGCGATCTGCGCATCCTGCACGTCGGTGAGCGCGTCGCACACGAGCTGGTCCCAGCTGCCGTTGAAGTTGCCGCGTCGGAAGAGCAGGCCGTCGGTGACCGCCAGCGTCTCGTTCAGACGCGCCTCGTAGGGAGCGCGGACCCTGCGGATCAGAGCCTGCATCTCAGGGTCAGGTGCCAGCACGTTCGCAAAGACCGGCAGCAGCCGGTAGCGGAAGTTCGCGACCCGGCCGCCCTTGACCTCGAAGTCCATCACGCCGAGGAACTTGCCGTTGCTGCCCGCA
The DNA here is from genome assembly GCA_040400855.1 of Rubrivivax sp. GTDB lineage: Bacteria > Pseudomonadota > Gammaproteobacteria > Burkholderiales > Burkholderiaceae_C > Rubrivivax. The sequence goes on along the minus strand of JBBAPJ010000003.1, from coordinate 102,403 downwards.
TTCGTCACGAGCGTGGTGCCGCCCGCGTTCCTCACCGGCACCGCCACCGGCACGCCGTCGTGCGTGTGGCCACCGAAGATGGCGTCGATGCCGCGCACGCGACTGGCCATCTTCAGGTCCACGTCCATGCCGTTGTGCGACAGCAGGACCACGAGCTGCGCCCCCTTGCCGCGCGCCTCGTCGACGACCTTCTGCATCTCCTCGTCGCGGATGCCGAACTCCCAGTCGGCCACCAGGTAGCGCGGGTTGGCGATAGGCGTGTAGGGGAAGGCCTGGCCGACGATGGCCACCTTCACACCGTTCATCTCGCGCATCACGTAGGGTGCAAAGACCGGGTCGCCGAAGTCGGCCGTCTTGACGTTCTGCGCCACGAAGTCGATTCGGCCCTTGAAGTCGCGCTCGACGATCTCCTGCACGCGCTTCATGCCGTAGGTGAACTCCCAGTGCCCGGTCATGACGTCCACGGTGAGCGCCTTGCAGGCGTCCACCATGTCCTGGGCGTTCGTCCACAGCGACGTGGCCGAGCCCTGCCAGGTGTCGCCCCCGTCGAGCAGCAGCGCGCCCGGGCGGCTGGCCTTCAGCCGCTTGACGAGCGTGGCCAGGTGCGCGAAGCCGCCCACCTTGCCGTAGCGCCGTGCGGCCGCCTCGAAGTCGAGGAAGGTGTAGGCGTGCGCCAGGGCCGAGCCTGCGGGCACGCCCGCGGCCTTGAGCAGGTGCTCGCCCACCAGGTGCGGGATCTGGCCCTGCATCGAGCCCACCCCGAGGTTGACGCTGGGCTCCCGGAAGTGGATCGGCAGCAGCTGCGCGTGACAGTCCGTCATGTGCAGGAAGCTCACGAAGCCGCTGCCCGAGCCCAGCGGGGGCAGGTCGTACAGGGCCTGCTCGGCGGTGGCAGCGTCAGACTGCTCGTGGCGGGCCAGGCCCATGCCGGCCACCGAGGCGGCTGTCAGCACCTGCAGGAATTCGCGCTTGCTCAGGCTCACGATCAGTACCCGCTTATGTTTGAGGTCGAAGAAAGCCCGGCCAGGCCGGGCTCCGGGGGGTGCCGCACCGAGCCTACTGGTTGACCGGCGAGCGTGGGTCCAGCAGCAGCGACATGATGTGGCGCAGCTGCTGCTCGTCGAGCAGTTTCATGTGGCCAAAGCGCGGCATGTTGGAGCACGCCGCGTAGGCCTTGCTGTTCCACAGCTTCACCCAGGTGTAGTGCACGATCGGCGCGGCCGTGTCGGCCGTCACGTCCGTGATGCCACGGTTCTTGCCGTAGTTCCACAGCGAGGGCCCGATCGTCCCGTAGGAGAGCTCCTTCTTGTCGATCTGGTGGCAGTTGTAGCAGTTGCCGCCGTTGGCCTTCGGGTCTGCCGAGGGGTCGGTCCAGGTCATGCCGCGGCCGCTCTGGGCGATGCGCTCGCCTTCGACCCAGTTGCCGAAGAACTGGCCGCCTGCCGGCCACTTCACGCTGGCCAGCGCCTCGGCCTTGACGCGATCGGCCACGTCGTCGGCCGGTGGCTTGTCCGACGAGCAGGCGGACTGGCCGAGGTCCTGCTGGATGCGGTCGACCTTGGCGATACCCTGGTCGCGAAAGGATGCGCGGATGGCAGCCATCGCCTGCGCGTCGAGCTCGGCCGGCGAGGGCCCGGTGGCGCAGCCCGCCAGCAGCGCGGCGCAGGCGGCCGCGGCGAGGGTGACGCAGGAGGTGATTCGGTGGCTCATGTGTGTTCCCCCTTCAGCGCTTGATGGCCGGCGCGATCGACTCGGCGCCCTTGGCGTTGACGCCCATGTAGGTGCCCAGGGCAACCGTGATCTCCGAGCCGAAGCCCGGGTAGGGGAAGCGTTGCTGGCGGTAGCAGTCGTTCAGCCGCAGCTGCATGCTCCACATCTCGCCGTTGCTCACGCGGTAGGCCGGCCAGGCGGCAAAGCCGATGCCGTCGCCGGGATTCTTCGTGAGGTTGGGCAGGTCCTGAAGCCGGATGCGCTGGCTCTCGGCCGAGTGGCAGGCCGCGCAGGAGAAGTCGTGCGTGCCGCCGCGGAAGAAGAAGACCCGCTTGCCCAGCTCGTAGCTGCGACGCTCCTCGGGGTGGGCCTGCGACAGGTTGAAGCGCATGCCGCGCGAGGACGCCGCCACCCAGGTGGCCAGCGCCGTCACGTTGGCCTGCTCGCCGCGGCCGAAGGGTGTCTTGGCGATCTCCGCGCCATCCAGGCCCTGCAGCGTCTGCATGCAGTGCACCAGGCGAGTCTCGAGGTCCATCACGCGGCCCGTGTCGGCAAAGAAGCGCGGCAGCTCGACGAAGGCGCCCTTGACGACGCCCGGGCCTTTGCCCAGGTCACACTGCTCCAGCGAGGCGTTCTTGGGGCCGCGCTTGCGCTTCCACAGCGCCTCGCCGCGGGCCTCGAAAAGCTCGGCGGGGTTGCCGTCCTCCAGCATCTTCCGGTATTCGGCGATGCCGTCGGCGGTGGATTTCTGCTGGGCCCAGGCCGGCGAGGCGCCGAGCCCGGCGCACAGCGCAGTCAGCGCGACCAGCCAGGACACACGGATCGATTTGCGCAAGATGTTGTCTCCTTCGTCGTGAGGGATCGGGCGGCGCCTGTGGGCGCGTGCCCGCTCGAGCCCGCACGGTCCAGGCTCTGCGGCCTGCTGTCCGTGCGCGCGGGTCTGCCTTCAGCTCACCGTCGCTTCGTCGGTGCGCTTCTCGCCCTTGTTGTCGGTCCAGGTGATGGTGATCTTGTCGCCGGCCTTGGCTCCCTTGACGGAGAACTGCAGGAAGGGGTTCTTGGCCACCGACGGGCCCCACTCGGCGCGCATCACGGGCTTGCCGTTGTGCTGCGCCGTCACCTCCTGGATGAACCAGGCCGGAATCGTCTTGCCGGTGGAGTCGCGGCGCTGGCCGGTCTCCATCTCGTGGCTCATCAGCACGCGCACGGTGGCCTTGTCACCGCTCATCTGGGCGCGGATGCGCATCGGGTCTGCCATGTCGATCTCTCCTGATGGTGTGTCGGGTGGATGGGGCTCGCGCGGCTCAGCCGCCGCAGCCGCCCAGGGTGACCTTGATCTCCTTGACGGCGAAGAGCACCTTGCCGTCGTTCATCATCGCCACCGCGTAGACGTTGGAGGACTGGCCCATCTTCACGCGCGTGTTGAAGCTCGCGTCCACCGCGTCGCTGACGTCGAAGACCGAGGCGAGCACGCTGGGGTTCTTCTCCACCAGGATGGCCATGCGCTTGACGCCTGGCAGCGTCGTCGAGCAACCCACGGGCACGACCGCGCCGTTCTCGGCGATGTCCGGGCCGCTGACCGTGATGTCCTTGCTCTCAACAGGCGCCGCCGCGCCGCCCAGTGCCTTGAGCGCATCGGGCATCGTGCGTGCCTCGAAGGCCGCCTTCGTCCAGGCGGCGTGAGCGGTGGCCGGCAGCAGGCCGGCGGCGGTGAGCAGGCCGAAAACGGCGCTGCTGTGCGCGAGCATCTCGCGGCGGGTGGTCTTCATGCGCTTCTCCTTGTCGATCGTGTCGCGGGTGAGGGGGTGCGGACGCCAGGCACCCGCATGCGGTCTATTGTCGTGCTTGGGAGCATTGTCCGTCAGGGCCAAGGCTGGCACGGGCGGTGCCCTATTTGCCGGCCCCGGCTGCCAGCCACTGCGCCAGTGCCAGGGCGTCGGCGCGCGGGATCGACTGGGCCGGCATCGGGATCTGTCCCCAGACGCCCCCGCCACCGCCCACGATACGGCCCGCCAGGTAGTCGGCCCGGTCGGCACGGGAGGCGTACTTGCGCGCCACCTCGACCATCGAGGGGCCGAGCACCTTGCGGTCCACGGCGTGGCAGGCCGTGCAGCCGTGTTTGCCGAAGAGCGCGACAGCCGCGGCGTGGGAGCCGCCTGCGGCTTGGGCAGGAGCAGCGGGCGCAGCTGCTGGGGCGGCCGCGGCAGCAGCCGCTGCAGGGGCCCCAGCGCGGCCGCCTCCCAAGGGGGTGGTGGCCGCCGGGCGCGTGGTGTCTGCACCAATCTGCGGGCCCACGAGGCGGTTCTGCTCGGCAAGGTTGCCGTGGGCATTGCGTGCGTGGTCGGGCAGGAAGGAGGCCACCTTCGCCTCGGTCGCGCAATTGGCCATGCAGGCGGTGTTGCGTACATCGGGCTTGCCGCCGTTGCCCATCGTCCGGCCGGGCCACATGCCGTGGTCGGTGCTCATGCCGTTGCGATTGGGCAGCCGCTGCTGCACCTCGGCGATGTTGCCGTGCGACAGGGTGAAGTTGTCCGGTACCACCTCGGCCATGTTGAGGATGTAGGCGGTCACGGCATACACGTCGGTAGTCGACAGCGACTTGGGTGCGTTCCAGGGCATCGCGCGGTTGATGTAGTCCCACAGCGTCGAGACGTTGGAGAGCTTCATCATCGTCGTGCGGCCGGGGAAGGAGTCGTCCGTCAGGCGCTTGACGCGGCCGGTGCGGATGTCGTCCTTCGTGGTGCCGCCGATGACGGGCGAGAACACCTCGTTGCTCTCGCCGAAGATCCCATGGCAGGAGGCGCACTTGGCTTCCCAAACCTCCATCCCGCGCGCCACCGTGCCGCTGCCGGGCGGCAGGCCCTTGAAGTCGGGACGCACGTCGATGTCCCAGGCCGCGATCTCGGCGGGCGTGGCCGGCCGGCCGATGCCGGAGAAGGCCAGGGTGGGTGCAGGCGCTGGCCGCGCAGCTGCAGCGCCTTGGGCCTGCGCAGCCCCTGGCACGCACAGGGCGGACAGCAGCGCCGCGGCGGCGCACAGGAATCGTGGCGTGTGAAGCCCGCGCCGGCAACGTTCAGGAGAGCTGGACATTCTTCACCTCCCCGCTTTCCTGCACGAGCCAGGTCTGGATCGCGTTGTTGTGGTAGATCGACCTCGAGCCTCGCACTGCGCGCAGCTGCCGGTAGGTGGGCTGCACGTGACCCGTCTCGTCGGTGGCGCGGCTCTGGATCAGCGCGGGCTTGCCGTCCCAGACCCAGTCGATGTTGAAGCGCGTCAGGCACTTGGACAGCACCGGGGCCTGCAGACGTGCGGTGCGCCAGTTCGCGCCGCCGTCCACCGAGACGTCCACCCGCTTGATCCGTCCACGCCCGGACCAGGCCAGGCCGCTCACGTTGTAGTAGCCCCGATCCAGCAGCAGCTGCCCGCCCGAGGGAGTCGTGACGACGCTCTTGCACTCCTGGATGCTCGAATACTGGCGGTGCAGGCCGCTGGGCATCAGGTCCACGTAGTGCAGTACCTCGTCCTTGGCGCCCCAGGGCTGGTCGCCCACCTCGATGCGGCGCAGGTACTTGACCCAGCTCACGCCCTGCACCCCCGGCACCACCAGGCGCAGCGGGTAGCCGTTCTCCGGCCGCAGCATCTCGCCGTTCTGGCCGTAGGCGAGCAGCACCTCGCCGCTTTCGACGAGCTCCATCGGCACGGTGCGCGTCATCGACGAGCCATCGGCGCCCTCGGCCAGCACGTAGCGGCCGCGCTTGTAGTCGACGCCGCACATGTCCAGCACGGTCTTGAGCGGCACGCCCGTGAACTCGCTGCAGCTGAGCATGCCGTGCGTGTACTGCACCGTGGGCACGGCGACGTTGCCCCACTCCATCCCGCTGTTGGCGCCGCACTCGATGAAGTGGAAGCGGCTCACGCTGGGCAGCCGCATGAGCTCGTCCATCGTGAACACCTTGGGGGTCTTGACGAGCACAGGATCCGAGCCGTTGACCATCAGGCGGTGGCGCGAAGGGTCGATGTCCCACCAGCCCTGGTGGTGCCGCTCGAAGTGCAGCCCGCTGGGCGTGACGATGCCGAAGAGGCTTTGCAGCGGCGCGAACGAGACCGAGGCCTGGGTCGTCTGCGTCAGGCCGGGGCTCTGGCGGCGCTGCACGTTCGCCTCGAAGCGCGAGGGCTTGCCGTAGCCGTCCGTCACCACCGGCTGGCCCAGGCCCGTGGTGTGGGCGGGAAGTTGCACGATGTTCGGGTCGCCCCCGCCCGCAGGCACTGGGTTGGCCTGCGCGCGCGCGCCCGTTGCCGCCCCGACGGTAGCCGCTGCAAAGGCTGCGCGGATGAAGTCACGTCGCCCTGCGCGGGCCTCGCGCCAGACAGCCTGCACCCCTTCCGGGGAGACGAAGTTCTCGGGCGCCTTGCGCAGGCGACCGTGATCGGGGTGGGTCACAGGCCCCTCCTGGTTCGTGATTGACCGTTATTCTAGATATAAGCAAGTATGGATATTTGGCATGCCCCCGCGCAAGAGGGGGAAAACCCAGGTTGGATGTGGGGGGGCCTCGTGCGGGGCTGATCACCCGCACGGGCCAGTCACTGCGGCCCGATGACCGAGGCCGTGGCGACGAGTTCCTCGAAGAGCGCGAGCGAGACGCTGCCCGAGACGGAGTAGGGGTCCAGCGTCGCGGTGGCCGAGTACTTCAGCAGCAGCGAAGGGTTCAGGCGCGACATGTTGGCCTGCCCCATCGACCAGCTCGCAAACCGCCGCTCGCCGATCTCCTCGTACAGCAGCACCTCCACCTCGGTGTGGCGCGGGTCCGCAGCGATGCGGTTGTACAGCCGGTTCACGGCACTGCGCCCGCCTTCGAGCACCTGCAGGAAGATCCCGCCGGAAAAGCACAACACCCCCGTGACGCCAATGGTCGGGTTGTGTGCCTTGCTCTGGCGCAGGATCGTGATGAGCTCCTCCTGGTCGACGGCCGGCACCGCCCGGCTCGCGTACATCAGTCGCACCAGCATCGTCCTACCCCTGCTTGCGGTTGGGCAGCAGCGACAGGAACTCGCGCCGCAGGTTCGGATCCTTCAGGAAGGAGCCGCGCATCACGCTGTTGACCATCGCGCTTTCGGTGTCCTTCACGCCGCGCCAGTGCATGCAGAAGTGGTCCGCCTCCATCACGATGGCCAGCCCGTCGGGCTTGACCCGTTCCTGCAGCACATTGGCCAGCATGGTCACCGCCTCTTCCTGGATCTGGGGCCGGCTCATGATCCAGTCGCAGATGCGCGAGTACTTCGACAACCCGATCAGGTTGGAGTGCTCGTTGGGCAGGATCCCCACCCAGACCTTGCCGATGATCGGGCACATGTGGTGCGAGCAGGCGCTGCGCACCGTGATCGGGCCGACGATCAGCAGCTCGCTCAGCCGCTCGGCGTTCGGGAACTCCGTGAGCGAGGGCATCGGGCGATAGCGTCCGCGGAAGACTTCCTCGATGTACATCTTGGCCACCCGCTTGGCCGTCTCCTGGGTGTTGTGGTCGCTGTCGGTGTCGATCACCAGTGCGCGCAACACCTCCTGCAGCTTGGCCTGCACCTCGGTCTTGAGCTGCTCGATTTCCCCTTCACGGATGAAGTCGGCGATGTTGTCGTTGGCGTGGAAGCGCCGGTCGGCGGTCACGAGCCGGTAGCGGATGCGCTCGGATGCCGGCAGCGCGGCCAGTTCTTCCTCCGTGCGGAAGATCCGAGCTGGGGCATCGATGGATGAATTGGGGATGGAAGCCATGAAAACCTCGGGGGGGGGCACAGGGGATCCCAGGCGGGTGGCCCCATTGAAGACGCATCGACGGAGGTGTGGCCTGTGGAGCCGCCTTCAAGGCTGCCCGGGCCGGCGCGACCGTACGGCCTCCTCCGGCCGCCGCGCGCCCCGTGCTCTAGACTGCGTCGTGTGGGCCCAGTGTACGCTTCTGCCGCGTTGTCGGAGTTGCTCGTGTGCACCGCCGACGCTGTGGCGGCTGTGCGCGCCGGCCGCTCCCTGACCGAGGCGCTGTCGGCCCTGCCGCTCGAGCGTCGCGCGGGCGCGCAGGCGCTCGCCTTTGCCGTGTTGCGGTCCTGGGGTGCGGCCCAGGCAGCGCGCCGTGCCCTGGCTCCTCGCGCGCCAGCCGCCTGGATCGACGCACTGCTCACCTCGGCGCTGGCGCTGGCCTGGCCACATGCCGAGCGCAGCTATGCCGATCACACGCTGGTGGACCAGGCCGTGCAGGCTGCGCGCGCGCGGTCGCCCGCTGCCGCGGGCTTCGTCAACGCGGTGCTCAGGCGCTTCCTGCGCGAGCGGGCGCAGATCGTGCAGGCCGTCTCGAGCCAGCCCGAAGGGCGCTGGAACCATCCGCGATGGTGGATCGATCGCCTGCGCACGGATTGGCCTTCGCACTGGCAGGCCCTGCTGGCGGTGGCGCAGCAGCACCCGCCCATGACGCTGCGCGTGAATGCGCGTCGGCTCACCGGGGTGCAGTGGCTGCGTGCGCTAGAGGCTTCGGGGCGCAGCGGGCGTGTGTTGGATGACCCGGCGCTTGGCGGCCAGGCGGTGGTCCTGGATGCACCTTGCCCCGTGCAGGACCTGCCCGGTTTCTCGCAAGGCTGGGTCTCGGTCCAGGATGCCGCCGCGCAGCGTGCCGCGCCGCTGCTGCTGCAGGCGCCCGACCGGCCGCGGCTGCGGGCAGGATCGCGCGTGCTCGACGCCTGTGCTGCCCCCGGGGGCAAGACTGCGCACCTGCTTGAGCTGGCTGATCTGGAGGTGTGGGCGCTGGACCGGGACGCTTCCAGACTGGCTCGCGTGCAGCACACGCTGGAGCGCCTGGGCCTGCAGGCCCGTTGCCTGGCCGCCGACGCGGGCGACCCGTCTGCGTGGTGGGATGGCCGCCCCTTCGACGCGATCCTGCTGGACGCTCCCTGCAGCGGCTCCGGGGTCGGGCGTCGCCACCCGGACATCCGCTGGCTGCGACGCCCGGGGGACCTCGTCACCCTGGCCCGCGAGCAGGACCGCCTGCTTGACTCCCTGTGGCCCCTGCTGGAGCCGGGCGGCCGGTTGCTGTACGCCACCTGCTCGGTGTTCCGGACCGAGGGTGCCGATCGGATCGACGCGTTTTTGCAACGTCCGATGGCAGCCGATGCCACGCTCGACCCCGCCTCGCCGGGGCACCTGCTCGGCCTGCCGGACAATGCCGACACGTCCGTTGCGGGGCAGCCTGCGGCCGCTGGCGCCGACGGCTTCTACTACGCCCTGCTCCGAAAGAACCCCTGAACGAGATGCGCCCAGGCTGGCCGATGCAGCGCCGTCGATTCCTCGCCTGGCCCCTGATGGCCGCGGCGGTGGCGGCGTTGGCCAGCGTGCCGTCAGCCGGCCAGGGCGTCGACCTGGTTTCGTTGGAGGTGAAGCGTCAGGACGGCTGGCTGACGCTGGACTTCAACGCCCGACTGCAGCTGCCGCGTGCCGTGCAGGACGCCCTGGAGCGCGGCATTCCGGTGTACTTCGTGGCAGAGGCTGCGGTTCTGCGCAATCGCTGGTACTGGCGTGACGAGCGCATCGCCCGGGTCTCGCGCACCTGGCGGCTCGCCTACCAGCCACTGACGTCGAGCTGGCGCGTGGGCATCGGCGCCATCGGGCAGACCTACCCCAGCCTGGGCGAGGCACTCGGGGCCCTCACGCGCTTGTCCGGTTGGCGTCTGGTCGAGCAGGGCGCTGTCGACCCGGACAGCCGGCACTACGTGGAATTCTCGTTTCGCCTGGACGCGACCCAGCTGCCTGGCCCGATGCAGATCGGCCTGACTTCCCAGGGCGACTGGACGCTGCGCATCGACCGCACGCTGCGGCTGGAATGACCGTGCGTGTGCGCCTGAGCTGGGGCTGGAGGGTCGGGCTGCTCGCCGCGTTCGGCGGCGCGCTGGTGGCGGCATTCGTGCTGTCGTTCAGCGGCAGCGCCGCAGGCCTGTACGAGCGTGAGCTCGCATGGTTGTTCTGGCTCAACGTCGGCGTGGCGCTGCTGCTGGCCATCGTGCTGGCGACAACCATCGTCCGGCTCTTCGTGCGCCTGCGCAAGGGACGCTTCGGCAGCCGTCTGCTGCTGCGGCTGGCCGGCATCTTCGCCCTCGTCGGCGTGCTGCCCGGGCTCGTGATCTACACGGTGAGCTACCAGTTCGCCGCGCGCAGCATCGAGGCCTGGTTCGACGAGCAGCTTGCCTCCGCACTGGACGCCGGGCTTGCGCTGGGCAAGGGCACCCTCGACGCCCTGCAGGCGCAAGCCCTGACCGGCACTGCCTCGGCTGCAGCCAGGCTGAGCCTGGAGACGCGGGCTGTCAACGCACTCGACCTCGAGCGTGAGCGCGAGCGCATCGGAGCACAGGAGCTCGCGCTGGTGGGCGGCACGGGACAGGTGCTGCTCGGCGCGGCCGGCGCCTCTCGCACCATCGTGCCCGAGCCGCCCGGTGTCTCCTTGCTGCGGCAGGCGCGTGCTGCTGGCCAGGCAAGCCAGATAGAAGGGCTGGACGCGGAGGCAGGCGCGGACCCGCGGGTGCGCGTGCTGGTGGCCCTGCCCACGAGCGGCTTCATGGCCCCGGGTGCTGAGCAGCGGCTGCTGTTTGCGGTCCACCCGTTGCCGCGCCCCCTCGTGGGTGATGCGCTGAAGGTGCAGGCGGCCTACAGTGAGTACCAGCAGCGGGCGCTCGCGCGCGAAGCGCTGCGGCGCCTGTACGTCGGCACGCTCACCCTGACACTTGTGCTCACCGTGTTCGGCGCGGTGCTGCTGGCGGTGGTCCTGGGCAACCAGATCGTGCGCCCGCTGCTGCTGCTGGCCGACGGGGTGCGTGACGTGGCGGCGGGCAACCTGCGCTCGCGGCCGGTCTTCCCCTCCGATGACGAGCTCGGCGGGCTGACTCGCTCCTTCGCCGCGATGACCCAGCAGGTGGCCGAGGCCCGCGCGCAGGTCGAGGGCAGCCTGCTGCAACTCGAGAGTGCGCGCACGCGGCTGCAGACCATCCTGGACAACCTCACGCCCGGCGTGATCGTGCTCGACCGGGAGGGCCGAATCGAGACGGTCAACCCTGGTGCCACCCGTATCCTGCGCCAGCCGCTTCAGGCCCACATGGGGCGCAGCCTGCACGAGCTGCCCGAGCTGGGTCTGCTGGCCGACGCGGTGGCCCGGCGCTTCGAGGGCCTGCTTGGCGCCACGGACGAGGGACCGGGTCAGCCCTGGCAGGACGCGTTCGTGCTCCACGAGGGCCGGCCCGATGCGGTGACGCTGCTGGCGCGGGGGGTGGGCATGCCCGGCGGGATGCGGCTGCTCGTGTTCGACGACATCACCGAAGTGGTCTCGGCGCAGCGTGCCCAGGCCTGGGCCGAGGTGGCGCGCCGCCTGGCGCACGAGATCAAGAATCCCCTGACCCCCATCCAGCTGTCGGCCGAGCGGTTGCAGCACAAGCTCGAGTCCCGCCTGGAGGGCGGGGAGCGGGCGCTGCTGGTGCGCAGCGTGGAGACGATCGTGGCCCAGGTCGAGGCGATGAAGGCCCTGGTCAACGAGTTCCGTGACTTCGCGCGGCTGCCATCGGCCCAGCTCGTGCCGCTGTCCCTCAATGACACGGTCACCGAGGTCCTGGGCCTGTACGGGCAGCAGCAGGAGCAGGGCCTGTTGCTGGCCCGGCTGGATCCCAGGCTGCCGCGCGTCATGGGCGATGCGACGCAGCTGCGCCAGGTCGTGCACAACCTCGTGCAGAACGCCCTGGACGCCGTCTCGGGGCGCGCCCAAGGCCAGGTGATCGTGACCACCGAGGCCCGGCTCGCCGAGGACGGGACGGGCGGAGTCGTCCGGCTCGTGGTGGCCGACAACGGCCCCGGCTTTGCCGAGCACGTGCTCAAGCGCGCCTTCGAACCCTACGTGACCACCAAGCCGCGCGGCACGGGTCTTGGTCTGGCGGTGGTCAAGAAGATTGCCGACGAACACGGCGCGCGCGTCCGCGTGGCCAACCAGCACACTGGCGGCGACACCCATGCGCCCGTGAGTGGCGCGAGGGTTTCGCTATCATTTTCGTCCTTGCAGCCTTCCGACGACGAACCCGTCAAGAGGCGTGCATGAGCCTGTCGTGCAGGCTCATCGCCCGTCCCCCCCTATGGCAACCATCCTAGTTGTGGACGACGAGCTCGGCATCCGGGCCCTGCTCTCCGAGATCCTGACCGACGAAGGCCACACGATCGAGCTGGCGGAAAACGCCGCGCAGGCCCGGCTCGTGCGCGATCGCATGCGGCCTGACCTCGTCTTGCTGGACATCTGGATGCCTGATGTGGACGGCATCACGTTGCTCAAGGAGTGGGCGGGTGGTGGCCTGCTGACGATGCCCGTGATCATGATGAGCGGCCACGGCACCATCGACACCGCCGTGGAGGCCACGCGTTTTGGCGCCGTGGCCTTCCTGGAAAAGCCCATCACGCTGCAGAAGCTGCTGCGTGCGGTCGACCAGGCCCTGGTACGGCCTGGCCAGTCGGCCGCGCGCCCGGGCGGCCCGGGCGAGAACCGGGTCGAGGCGAACGTGCCGGGGCTGCCCCGTGTGCCGGGCGCCGCTGCAGAACCGTCCGGCCTGCCGGCTGCCGCATCCCAGGGCCTGTCACCCCGGCAGAGCTTCGAACTCGATCGACCGCTGCGCGAGGCGCGCGACGCCTTCGAGAAGAGCTATTTCGAGTTCCATCTGTCCAAGGAGAACGGCTCGATGACGCGGGTGGCCGAGAAGACCGGGCTGGAGCGCACGCACCTGTACCGCAAACTCAAGCAGCTCGGTGTGGACCTGACACGCAACAAGCGAGGCGGGGGAGCTGGCTGACCCTCCCCGCAGGCGCAGCCGCCAGCGTGCGCTCAGCTATACTCCGGGGTTCTGGCCAAGTAGCTCAGTCGGTAGAGCAGCGGATTGAAAATCCGCGTGTCGGTGGTTCGATTCCGCCCTTGGCCACCAGGTTTCGTGAGCGGCTGCGCCAGTGCAGCCCTGAGGAAGCGGCGATGGTAAGTTCCTCTCCCGGGTTCCGACCATGATCGACCACCTCGACCACGTCGTCCTCACGACCTCGCGTCCCCACGACTGCCTGGACTTCTACACCCGTGTGCTCGGGATGACGCTGGAGCGGTTCATCGGCGGCACCCCGCCGGTGGAGCGCATGGCGCTGAAGTTCGGCGCGCAGAAGATCAACGTGCACATCCAGGGCTGCGAGTTCACACCTCGTGCCCACCTGCCGGTGCCCGGCAGCCAGGACTGGTGCTTCATCGCAAGCGTACCGCTGACCGCGGTGGTTGACAGGCTGCAGGCGGCCGGGTGGCCGATCATCGAGGGCCCGGTTCGCCGCACCGGCGCGAACGGGCCGATCCTGTCGGTCTACGTGCGCGACCCGGACCTGAACCTGATCGAGATAGCCGAGCCGATCCGCTGAGGCCCCGGGCTTGGCGCTACAGCATCCGCGCCTCACGGGCCCGTAGCCGGCGGGGCCGCCGGCCCCGTCTCAGTCGGCAAACTGCCCGGCTGCCCGGATGACCGGCCCGTATCGGGCGATCTCCTGCTGCAGCCAGGTCTGCAATCCGGCGGGGGTCTGCTTGTCCTCGGGCACGATGACGGCGCCGAGCTCCACGAGTCGGGCCGCAACGGTCGGGTCCTTCAGGGCCGCGCTCAGTGCCGCGCCGAACTTGTCGAGCGCAGCCTTGGGCGTTCCCTTGGGCGCATAGACCCCGTGCCACACCACGACCTGGAAGCCGGTCAATCCCTGCTCGGCCAGCGTGGGCACTTCGGGCATGGTCTTCAGGCGCTGCAGCGTGGTGACGCCGTACAGCTTCACGCTGCCGGCCTTGATGTGCTGCGTGGTGGTCGTGGTCTGGTCGCACAGCATGTCCACCTGCCCGCCCAGCAGGGCAGCAAGCGCTGGGCCGGTGCCGGAGAAGGGAATGGTCGTCAGGTCCACCCCGATGGCCTGGCGAAACAGCATGCTGCACAGGTGCGAGACCGCACCCAGCCCCGCGTGCGCGACGTTGACCTTGTCGCGGTTGACCTTCAGGTAGTCGACGAGCTCGCGGAAGTTGTTGGGCGGGAAGTCCTTGCGGCCCAGCAGCGTCATCGGCACATCCACCACCTGGCTGACGTACTCGAAGTCGGTGAGCGGGTTGAAGGGCAGCTTGCGGTACAGGGCCGGCGCCGTGCCCATCCCGTTGTGGTGGATGAGGAAGGTGTAGCCATCGGGAGCGGCCTGGCGCACCGCGTTGGCCGCGATGGTGCCGCCGGCGCCGAGCTTGTTCTCGATCACCACCGTCTGGCCGAGCGTGCGCGTCATCGCCGTGCCGAGCAGCCGTGCCACGACGTCGGTGGGCCCACCGGCCGCAAAGGGCACGACGAGCGTGATGGACTTGCTCGGATAGGTCTGCGCGCCGGCCACGAGGCTCAGCGAGGCGCCGCACAGCAGGGTGCAGGCAGACAGGACAAGACGGCACAAGCGGCTCATGGGGAACCTCTGCGGCAGGATGAATGGCGGACCCACAGGTTAGCCCGGCCAGCAGCGGGGGGTATGCGTATTTGCGAGCGGGCGGCCGAAGTGGCCGGTGCGCCTCAGCGCCAGCCAGCGGTGGCCTGCATCGCCATCTCGCCCTCGGGCGTGACGGCCCACAGCCGGGCCTTTGCCTCGCCGAGGGGGCAGCCCTGCACCTGGAAGGCTGCCGTATCGAAGACGGGCTTGAGTGCCTTGAACTCGAAGTCGGTGACGCAGGCATCGGGCATCTGCCGGCGCATCAGGTCCAGCAGCAGCGTGGCGATCAGCGGGCCGTGCACGATCAGGCCGGGGTAGCCCTCGACCTCGGTCACGTAGCGCCGGTCGTAGTGGATGCGGTGGCCGTTGAAGGTCAGCGCCGAGTAGCGAAAGAGCAGCACGTCGTCGGGCACGACGGTGCGTGACCACCGGGCCTCCGAGGCGGGCGCCGGCTGGCCGGGCGGCACGGTTTCGCCAGGCGCGGGCAGGCCGCGGTAGACGATGTCGTGGAACTCCTCGATGGCGGGCTGGCCCTCGGCCAGGATGTCGTGCCGCACGCGCACGAAGACGAGCGGGCCGCTACGGCCTTCCTTCAGGCGCACGTCCTCGATCGTGGAGACGCGCTCGATGGCCTGGCCCACGCGCAGCGGTGCCAGGAAACGCAGCTGGCTGCCGGCCCACATCCTGCGCGGAAGCGGCACGGGGGGCAGGAAGCCGCCGCGCCGGGCATGCCCGTCGGGCCCGATTTCCGACTGCCGGTGCAGCGGCAGGAAGTACAGCCAGTGCCACAGCGGCGGAACGGGCGAGCCCGCCTCGCAAGGGTCGTCGCGGTCCAGCGTCGCCGACAGGGCCTGGACGGGTACGGGCGCGGCCTGGTCGCGGCGCGTCTCGCGGCGGCCGATCCACTGCCGCAGGTGGTCGATGTCGAGTGTCATGGCCGGGATCGTACCCAGCCCGCTCAAGGCGCGGTGCGCCGCAGCAGCGGCCGCATCGCCAGCAGCCCCACGGCCGGGCCCAGGGCCAGCCAGGGCAGCAGTTGCGCCAGCGGCAGCTGCTGCGCCAGCCTCACGAAGAGCTCGATGCTGGCCGCCGAGATGGCAAAGCCGATGCAGTTGGTGAAGGTGAGCACGCTGCCCACGCTCGTCTGAGGCGCGTTGGCGGCAGTGAGCGCGCTGAACTGCGGCGAGTCGCCCGCCACCGTGATCCCCCACAGCACGAGCCACGCGAGGAACACAGGCAAAGGCGCCTGGAGCATCCAGGGCGCAGCCAGGCAGCACGCGCCGCTTGTCGCCAGCAGCGCCACCGCCACGCATGTGCTGCCGCCCGCGCCACGACGTTGAGCCAGGAGGCCACCCGCGACACACCCCAGGGCGCCCGCACCGAGGGCCACAAAGGCCCAGCCCGAAACGGCCGCTGGCGCCGCCAGTCGGGTGGCCAGGATCAGCGGCAGCAGCACCCACAGGGTGTAGAGCTCCCACATGTGGCCGAAGTAGCCCAGCACCGAGGCGCGCACGCGCGGCTCGGTCCACAGGCTCGCCAGCGCCCACAGGCGCAGGGTCGCGGGCGGTCGCGGCGCAGGCTCGGGCACCAGGCGCCACACCAGGAGCGCGGCGAGCACGCAGGCTGCGGCCACGGCCACGAAAACACCCTGCCAGGGCCAGCCCGTGCCCAGTGCGCGCAACAGGTGGGGGCTCGCGCTGCCCAGCACCAAGGCACCCACCAGCCAGCCCAGCGCCGCGCCCAGGCCCTGTGGGAACCACAGCGAGGCCAGCTTCATGCCCACCGGGTAGATGCCTGCCAGGCAGAAGCCCGTGGCGATGCGCCAGGCCAGAAGCTCGTCGAAGTCCTGCGCACGTGCCATGGCCGCCAGCGTGCAGGCCGCAGCAGCCAGCGCCGACAGCACGAAGACACGGCGCGCGGCGAAGCGATCGGCCAGGGCCGTGACCGCGAAGACGAGTGTGCCGGCAATGAAGCCGAGCTGGATGCCGGCGCTGAGCGTGCCCACGGCCTGCGGGCTGAAGCCTTGCGCACGCTGCAGGTCGCCCATCACCGCGTTCACCGCGAACCAGGGCGACACGCCCAGCAACTGGGCCAGCACCAGGACGGGCAGCAGGTGCTGCGGGGCACGCACGCCTGGAGGCCGGTCTGGCAGGAGCCTCGAGCGGGAAGGCGCGAAGCCGGGTCAGGCCCCGCGCCGCACCTGCAGCGCCGCCCAGACCTTCGGCGGGGTCAGCGGCATCTGTAGGGCCTGCGCCACGTCGGGCGGCACGCCCGCGCCCACGAGCGCATCGACCACCGCGTTGACCACCGCCGGGGTCGCCCCGATGGTGCCGAGCTCGCCCACGCCCTTGGCACCCAGCAGGTTCGTGCGGCAGGGCACCGAGGTGTCGAAGCGCGTCCTGAAGGCGCGAAAGCCGTCGGCCCGCGGCAGGGCGTAGTCCATGAAGCTGGCCGTGAGCAGCTGGCCCGACTCGTCGTAGACGATCTGCTCGCACAGCGCCTGGCCGATGCCCTGCACGGCACCGCCCTCGACCTGGCCCTGCACGATCTGCGGGCTCACGACGCGGCCGATGTCGTTGACGCTGGCATAGGCCACGATCTCCACCGCGCCCGTGTCGGGGTCGATCTCGACCTCGCACGCATGCGCACCGTTGGGCCAGCTCGGTGCGCCGGCCACCGTCTCGGCCGACACCGTGATGCGCCCGCCTGCCTGCCGGCCCGCCAGGTCGAACAGGCCGATCTTGAGGTCGGTGCCCACGACGTTGAAGCTGCCGGCGCGGTACTCGATGTCGGCAGGGGCCACCTCCAGCGCCTCGCCGGCAAGCTCGCGCGCGCGGTCCACCGTGCGCTCGCTGGCCAGGTGCACGGCCGCGCCGCCCGTAAAGAGCGAGCGGCTGCCGGCGCTGCCGAAGCCGTTGGCCCGGTCCGTGTCACCCTGCAGGATGCGGATGCGCTCGATGGGCACCCCGAAGGTGTCCACCGCCAGCTGGGCGTAGCTGGTGGCGATGCCCTGGCCCATGGGCATCGTGGCGCTCGTGAGTTCGATGAAGCCGTCGGCCGTCACGTCGACCTTCACGGTCTCGGCCAGTGCGTTGCCGCCTGTCCACTCGAGGAAGGTCGTGATGCTGCGCCCGCGCTGCCGGCCGCGTGCGGCCGACTGCTGCGCGCGCGCCGCGTAGCCGTCCCACTCGCCGAGTTCGAGCACCTGCTCGAGCATCTTGCCGAACTCGCCCGAGTCGTAGACCTGTCCCATCGCATTGCGGTAGGGCATCCGGTCGGCCGGCACCAGGTTGCGTCGGCGCAGCTCCACGGCGTCGATGCCGGTCGCACGCGCGGCGGCGTCCATCAGGCGCTCGATGATGTAGACGGCCTCGGGGCGCCCGGCGCCGCGGTAGGCCCCCATGGGCATCTTGTTCGTGAGCACCGAGCTGGCGTGCAAGTCCACGAGCGGGACGTCGTAGACGCTCGTGGCCACGTGCAGCCCGATCAGCAGCGGGATCGCGCAGCCGGTGGGCGTGCCGTAGGCGCCGATGTCGGCCAGCGTACGGTGGCGCAGCGCCAGAATGCGCCCGTGCGCGTCGAGCGCCAGTTCGGCGTGGGTGTGCCAACCGCGGCCGTGCACCGAGGCGGCGAACTCTTCCAGCCGCTGCGAGCGCCAGCGCACCGGGCAGTTCAGCTGTCGCGCGGCCCAGGCCACGACCAGGTCCTCCGGGTACAGGCCCGTCTTCATGCCAAAGCCGCCGCCCACGTCGCCGACCTTCACCCGCACCTGCTCCTTCGAAAGGCCGGGCAGCAGCGAGGCGATGCCGTCGCGCACGGCGGTGGGCATCTGGCTCGACAGCGTGACCAGCAGGCGTCCAGTGCCGGGCTCCGGCTCGGCCATCACCACGCGCGGCTCGATCGATGCCGGCGCCAGGCGCTGGTTGTCGATATCCAGCCGCACCACATGCGCGGCGCCTGCGAAGGCCGCGTCGCAGGCAGACGCGTCGCCGTGTCGAGCCGCCGCGGCGATGTTGTCCGGTGCCGCCTCGCAAACGGCCGGAGCGCCGGCAGCCGTGGCAGCCTGCACGTCGACCACTGCCGGCAGCGCGTCGTAGTCCACCCACAGGGCGTCGGCCGCCTCGATGGCTGACGCGCGCGTGCGCGCCACCACCGCTGCCACCGCCTCGCCCACGTAGCGCACCTCCTCGTGCGCCAGCGCGCGCCGCGGCGCGGTGGCCCCGGGCGAGCCGTCGGGGCGCTTGAAGACGGGCGGGGGCGCGGCCATCGGCTTGACACCGGCGGCCACCAGATCGGCGCCGGTGTAGACGGCCAGCACCCCTGGCACGGCTCGCGCGGGCTCGGGATCGATCGACAGGATGCGCGCGCGCGCATGCGGCGAGCGCACGAAGACGAGGTGGGCGAGGTCCTGGCGCGCCAGGTCGTCGGTGTACTGGCCGCGCCCGCTCACGAGCGTGGGATCCTCGATGCGGCGCACCGTGTGGCCGCTGCCGAAGCGCATCGTCTCCAGGCCGTGGTCGGTCGGGCGGTTCATGGCTGCACCTGCGAGGAGGCGCCGCCTGGCTGCATCGCGCGCGCGGCCTGGCCGACGGCGGCCACGATGTTCACGTATCCCGTGCAGCGGCACAGGTTGCCCTCGAGCGCGTCGGCGATCTCGGTATCCGTGGGCTGCGGGCAGTGGGCCAGCAGGCCGGCGGCCGACATCACCATGCCCGGTGTGCAGAAGCCGCACTGCAGGCCGTGGCACGCCATGAAGGCCTCCTGAAGCGGGTGCATGGCCGGGGCTTCGCCGCCTGGCACTGCGGCGCGCTTGGGCAGGCCCTCGATGGTCGTGATCGAGGCACCCTGCAGCTGCAGCGCGAGTACGCTGCAGCTCTTGATGGGGGCGTCGCCGGCCAGCACCGTGCAGGCCCCGCACTGCGCGGTGTCACAGCCCACGTGGGTGCCGGTCAGGCCGAGCTCGCCACGCAGCAGGTCCACGAGCAGGGTGGTCGGAGCGACGGCGGCGCGCACGGCGCGGCCGTTGACGACGAGCTCGAGGGGCAGGTTGTCAGGAGTCGGGGAAGGGTCGTGCATCTCGGGCCTTGCGCGGCAGGTGGGGGGCTGCCTCGCCGAGGTCCCAGAAGAGGCCGGTCATGAGCTCGAGCGCTTCGCGCACCACCGGCACCAGCAGGTGTTCGTCGGGCGCGTGCTGCGAGCAGGCCGGGTAGCTGTGCGGGATCCACACGGTAGGCAACTCGAGGATATCCGCAAACACGTCGTTGGGCAGCGAGCCCCCCAGATTGGGCAGCAGCACGGGCGGCTTCCCGGAGGTGCGGGCCAGGCTCTCCAGCGTGAAGCGCACCCAGGGGTTGTCAGGGTCGAGCCGTGTGGCGTGCATCACCTCATGGGTGCGCACCTGCACGTCGGCAAAGCCGTGCGCATCGAGGTGGCGCCTGAGGTGCTCGTGCAGCCGGCCGATGTCGGTGCCCACCACGAAGCGCATGTGCATCGTCGCCTGGGCGGCGGGCGGAATGGCGTTGACGGGGTGGTCCGGGTTGCCGGTGCGGTAGGCCAGCACCTCCAGCGTGTTCCATGCGATCACGCGCTCGGCCGGGGTAAGCCCCGGCTCGCCCCAGTCGGCATCGACCGCAGGGTCGCCCGGGTCGCCGCCGAACTCGAGCCCGCGCAGCGCGGCGCGTACGGCCTGCGGGATGGCAGGGGGCAGCAGCGCAGGCACACGGATGCGCCCGCGCGCATCGACCAGGCAGCCGATTGCGTGCGCGAGCTCCACCCCGGGGTTGCGCAGCAGCCCGCCCCAGTTACCCGAGTGGTGGGCTCCCTCGCGCCGCACCAGGCTGAGCTCGAAGTTGGCCACCCCGCGCGAACCCAGGAAGACGGTAGGCCGCCCGCGCGCGAAGCGCGGCCCGTCGCTGGCAATCAGCGCATCGGCGCGCAGCGCCTGGCGCTCGGCCGCGCAGAAGGCGGCCAGGCCGGGCGAACCCGTCTCCTCACCGGTCTCGATCAGCCACTTCAGGTTGAAGCCGAGCCGGGCGCGTGCAGGGTCTGGCTCGCCCTGGGCGCGTGCGCGGGCCTGCAGCACCTGCGCGAGCGCCGCCAGATTGATGCTGTGCTGCCCCTTGTTGTCGGCCGTGCCGCGTCCGTAGATTCGCTCGCCCTGAACCGCCACCTGCCAGGGCCCAGCACCCTGCTTCCACGAGGCATCCTGGCCCCGGATCACGTCGCCATGCCCGTACATCAGCACGGTCGGTACATCGTCGGACTCGTGGCGGCTGGCCACCAACAGCGGGCCGAAGGCTGGCTCCGGGTTGGGATGGATGCGAGGGTCGAAGCCCAGTCGCCCCAAACACGGCGCCATCTCGTCTTCGAGGTAGGCGCGCAGGGCCGGCGCGCTGCCCGCCTCCTGGCTCGCGCTGCGGATGGCCACGCGCCTGGACAGGTCGGTCACGAAGGCCCCGCTGTCGAAGTGCGCCCGCGCCCCGGCGAGCGCCAGCTCCCGGGTGCTCATGGCCGCGTGGGCCTCACATCCTGCAGCCGCGGCCCGGATCGGCGAGGGCCTTGACAGCCACGCCCGTGACGACGTTGTAGTTGCCGCGGACCTCACGCACGTAGAAGTCCTGCGTGGGATTGTGCTGTGCGCTGAGCGTGAACTTGCCGCGCGGGCTGTCGATCTGCGTCTTGCGCATGGCGGCGATCATCTGGTCGCGCTTCTTGTCGTCGCCCTTGACCGCATTCAGGCCCGCGGCCAGCATTTGTGCGGCGTCGTATCCCTGCATCGCGTAGACGTCGGGGTTGAGCTTGTAGGCCACGGCGTACTTGTTGCGAAAGGCGTTGTTGCGCGGCGTCTCCAGGTTGTCGCCGTAGTGCAGCGTCGTGATGAGGCCCTGCGCGGAGGCTCCCTGCGCCTCGAGCGTGCCGTCGGTCAGGAAGCCCGAGCCCACCAGCGGGATCGTGCGGCGCAGGCCCGCGGCGTCGTAGTCCTTGACGAACTTCACCGCGCCGCCTCCGGCGAAGAAGGCAAAGACGACGTCGGGCTTTTGCGCCGCGATCTCGGTGAGCAGGGCCTGGAACTCGACGTTCGGGAAGGGCAGGTTCAAGTCGCGGATGACCTTGCCGCCACCCTTCTCGAAGGCCTCGGTGAAACCCTTGACGGTCTCGGTCCCGGCGGCGTAGTTCCAGGTGATCGTCATGGCGCGCTTGTAGCCCTTCTGCGCGGCCACGACGCCGGTGGAGTAGCCCGGCTGCCAGTTGCTGAAGCTCGAGCGGAAGATGTTGGGCGCGCACTGCGGCCCTGTGATCGCATCGGCACCGGCGTTGGGCACGATCAGCAGCGTCTTGCTTTCCTTGGCTGCACGTGCCATGGCCAGCGCCACGCCCGAGTGCACGGTGCCCACGATGACATCGACCTGGTCGCGCTTGATGAGCTTGTTGACGTTGTCGGTGGCCTTGGACGGATCGCTCTCGTCATCGACCTTGAAGTACTGGATCGAGCGCCCGGCCAGCTTGCCGCCTTGCTCATCCACGTACAGCTTGAAGCCGTTCTCGATGGCGGTGCCCAGCGCGGCAAATGTGCCAGTGGCCGGCAGCATCAGGCCCACCTTCAGGGGCTGCTGCTGCGCGTGCGCGGTGGCGGACACGGCAAGGGCGGCGGCGAGGGCGGCAGCCAGGGGGGCGAATGCCAGGGGGCGGCGCTGGGTCATCAAAGGCTCCATCGGTAGGCGAAAACCCTGCGAGCTTGCCGCGTAGGTTGGTGGCTGCGCAAGGGGATTTTCATGGGGGGCCAGCAGTCGGCGCCGTTCAGGGCCTGACCGCGGGGCTCTCCACGGGCAGGCCCCGGTCACGCAGCGCCAGGTGCAGTTCCAGGGCAATCCACTCGGGCGCGTCGGCCGCAAAGGGCTCGGCGCGCACGCCGGTCAGGCAGTTGCGCAGCCGTCGCTGCAGCGAGCCGAGCGTCTCCCACTGCAGACGGTAGGTGGGGTAGCCCAGGCCGTTGCCGGGCGGGATGGGGCTACCGCCCAGCCGGGCGCCGACGTGGGCGTCGTGGCACTGCGCGCACGACAGGTCGAGCTGCCCGAGCCGCGTGTGCCACAGCCGGGCGCCCAGCGCCCGCAGTTCCGCCAGGCGTGCGTCAACGGGCGGCGCGATCGGTGTGCCCCGCGAGGCATGGCCGAGCGCCGCCTCGAGGGCCAGGCGCACCGGGCTTTCCGCACCGAAGGCCGGGGCGCGCTGGTGGCGTACCCGGCAGGCATCGACGCGCTGGCCGAGGTTCAGGGCCCGTCGCGATGCCCCGTCCCACGCCGGGTAGCGAGCCGCCACTCCGGCCAGGCGCGACCCGGGTTCGGGGCCGTGGCAGTCTGCGCATGAGCCTCCCGGCGCAGGCGTGCGCCAGGCGCTGCGCCCCTCTTGCACCCACAGCATGGCGGGGTTCAGGCTGTCGTCGCGTTGCATCGCCTGCAGGGCGGGGCCCATGAAGTCCAGACCGCTGCGAACGGCAGGTGGGGACCCCTGTCCGTGCGAGGGCGGCGCGAGCAGCAGGGCCACAGCGGCCGCGGCGGCGAGGGTGCACGCCCGGATGGAGCCGGCCTGCCGCGCACTCATCCGACTCGAAGCTCGACGCTCTCGGTGTGGGCGAAGCCCTCGTCGCCCTCCCAGGTGAAGTCCAGGCGACCGCCGGCCTGCGCCACGAGGTCGAAGGCGAGGTAGGGGTTGGCAGCAATCGCCGGGTGCAGCTCGGCGCCGAAGACCGTGCGGCCGTCGAGCCTGCAGGTGAAGCGCCGGATGATGCGTCGGGGAACCGTGCTGCCTGCGCCGTCTGCGCGGTGCCCGGTTTCCATCGGGTGGGCGATCAGGGTGCGGACCTCGAAGGGTTCGCCCGGGCGGATACGCGGTGGCAGCGTGACGAGCGCACGGGTGCTCACGACAGCTCCCTCAGCCTTCGATGCAGGCAGCCAGCGTGACGAGCACGTCCACGCGCCGGGTCCATACGCTGCCGTCGGCCAGCCGCGCTGCAGCCACCACGGGCTGCGACGTGGCCAGCCGGATGCGTGTGGACACGCGTGCCGGGCCTGGGGTGCCGGCGAGGGTGAAGACGGCCACTTCGGGCAGCGGGTTGCGCCCAGCAAAGAGCGCCAGGGCCAGCACGTGCTGCCCGGTGGGATGGGGGCCCGGGACGGAGACCGTGACCGGAACGGCGTTGCCGTTTTCCACGAGCTCGGGCAGGTCCAGCTGCACGCGACCCTCGCGCACGGTGGCGCCCGCGGTGAACCGCGCGAGCGCCGCAGCCAGTGCCGGCGCGAGCGCGGGTGCCTGTGGCGGCGTTGCGGCGTGCACGCGCAGGCTCAGGCCCAGCGCACCTGCCACGCCCGCTGCGCCCAAAGACAGGGCCTGGCGCCGCGCCAGGCGCGGGTGCTTGGGCCGCAAGGCCGGTGTCGATGCAGGCTTGCCGCGCATCACTCGCGCAAGGTGAGCAGAAACGCCACCACGTCTTCCACCTGTTGCGCACTCAGCAGCGGCCGCCCGGCCCAGGCGCCACCGACACGGCTCAAACCCTCCGTGCGGTGGTAGGCCGGCATGATGCCCTGGGGGTCGATGCGCCGGCTGTCGACGATGCGCAGGCGCAGTTGCCCTGCCGTCCACCGCGTGCCGGCGCCGGCCAGGTTCGTGGCCAGGCTGCCTGGCGTACGTTCCTCGGGAAAGGGGCCGCTGTGGCACAGCAGGCACATGCCGAGCTGCCGGTCGATGACGACCATGCGGCCCCTGAGCGGGTCGCCTGCCTCGCCTGTCAGCGATTGCGGGATCGCGTCACCGACCACCGCACCGCCCGGCTGGGCAGCCTGGACGCCAGGGGCGACGGGCGCGGCGACGCCGCCCGGGACCCAACCGAGGGCTGCGCACACCGACAGGTTCGCCACGCGACACGACCACCTGCGCGGGCGGGGATGACGATGCAACCGGTGCTCAGGCACGCCGCAGGCTGTGGCGCGAAAGCGGCAGGGTGCGCACGCGCTGCCCGGTCGCGGCGAAGATCGCGTTGAGCACGGCTGGCGCCGCCACCGCGATCGTGGGCTCGCCCACCCCGCCCCAGAAGCCGCCCGAGGGCATGACGATGGACTCCACCTTGGGCATGTGGCGCATGAGCAGCGAGGGGTAGGTGTCGAAGTTCTTCTGCTCGATGGCGCCATCCTTGACCGAGCAGGCCTGGAACAGCATCGCGCCCAGGCCATAGACGAAGGAGCCCTCGATCTGGGCCTCGATCTGCTGTGGGTTGACGGCGTGGCCGCAGTCGGTGGCGGCCACGATGCGGTGGATCTTCAGCTCGCCCTCGCGGCTGACCGACACCTCGGCGCAGGCGGCCACGTAGCTGCCGAAGCCGTGCGTCTGCGCCAGACCGCGGAAGACCTTCTGCCCGCCCACGTCGGGCGCTGTGCGGCCCCAGCCGGCGCGCTCGGCCACCGCATTGAGCACCGCCAGGTGCTTGGGGTGCCTGGCCATCAGCTTGCGCCGCAGCGCCAGCGGGTCCTGCCGGGTGGCGTGGGCGATCTCGTCGATGAAGCACTCGAGGTAGATCGCGTTCTGGTTCAGGTTCACGCCGCGCCAGAAGCCTGGAGGCACGTGCGGGTTGCGCATCGCGTGGTCGACGAGCAGGTTCGGGAAGCTGTAGCCGATCATGGCCTCGCCCCCGCCCGCGTTCAGGCCCTGGAACACCACCGGATCCCGGCCGTCGCGCACGTTTTGCGGAAACAAGCCGGCGAGGATCGACTGCCCCGAGATGCGCATGTGCAACCCGGTGATCTCGCCGCTGGCGTCCAGCCCGGCCGTCAGCTTGCACTGGGTGATCGGGTGGTACTGGCCATGCTGCATGTCCTCCTCGCGGGACCACAGCAGCTTGACCGGCGTGCCGGGGAACTCGCGAGCAATGAGCACGGTTTGGGTCACCCAGTCGTGCAGCGCCGCGCGGCGGCCGAAGCCGCCGCCCAGCGGAAGCTTGTAGACCTCGCAGCTCGCAGGGGGCAGCCCGGCAGCCGCGGCGGTGGCCGCCAGCGCACCCTCACCGTTTTGCGTCGGCGTCCAGACCTCGCAGCGCTGCGGCGTCCAGCGCGCCGTGGCGTTCATCGGCTCCATCGTCGCGTGGTTCTGGAACGGGTAGGCGTAGACGGCTTCGATGCGCCGGGCAGCCGACGCAATCGCCGCCTTGGCGTCGCCGTTGGAATTGCCCACGGCCGCCTGCTCGGCATCGAGCCCGGAGGCAACCGTCGCCTCGATCTGGGCCTGCTGAACCGAGGCGTGGGGCCCGAGGTCCCACTGCACCGGCAGGGCGTCCAGTGCCGTCTTCGCCCGCCACCAGGTGTCGGCCACGACCGCCACCGCGCTCTCGCCCACCCGCACGACCTTGCGCACGCCCCGGCGCTTCTCCACCGCGGCCGCATCGAAGCTGCGCAGCTTGCCGCCGAAGACGGGGCAGGCCCGGATGGCGGCGTGCAGCATGCCGGGCAGCTGCAGGTCGGCCCCGTAGACGAGCGCACCCGTGGTCTTTTCCACCGTGTCGAGCCGCGCCAGCCGCTTGCCCACGAGCTTCCAGTCCTTCGGGTCCTTCAGCGGGATATCGGTGGGAACAGGCAGCGCGGCGGCCGCGGCTGCCACCTGTCCGTAGGTGGTGCGCCGCCCGGTCGAGGCGTGCGTGATGACCCCGGCGGCGGCCTGGCACTCGGCTGCGGGCACCTTCCACCCGTCGGCCGCGGCCTGCACGAGCATCATCCGTGCCGCTGCGCCACCCTTGCGCACGTAGTCCTGGGATTCGCGGATGCCACGGCTGCCGCCTGTGGAGAAGTTGCCCCAGATCCGGTTGCGCGCCCGGTTCTGGCCTGGCGTCGGGTACTCTGTGGTCACGCGCGCCCAGTCGCACTCGAGCTCCTCGGCCACGAGCTGCGCCAGGCCCGTGAGCGTGCCCTGACCCATCTCGGAGCGCGCGATCCGGATGATCACGCGCTCGTCGGGCTGCACCACGACCCACGCGCCGAGCTCGCGCACGGCACCTCCCGGTTGCCCGCGCACGGGCTCCGGAAAGGTGAAGCCCAGCACGAAGGCGCCCGCTGCGGTTGCGGCCGAGGCGCCGAGGAAGCCCCGCCGGGACAGCTCGGCCGGCTGCGCCGCCGCGCCTGCGGTCAGGCCCTCCTCCTGGCGCGCCGCGTCGGGAGGGGCCATCGGATGCGTGGCCACGCTCATGCCGACCTCCCGGGCAGGTGCACGATGTCCAGTCCAGCCGTCTTGGCGTTGCCGCCGGCGGCCACCACCTTGATCGCGGCGCGCACGCGGTTGTACGTGCCGCAGCGGCAGATGTTGGTCATTGCCGCATCGATGTCGCCATCGGTCGGCCGGGGCTTGTCGCGGAGCAAGGCCGCCGCGGCCATGATCATGCCGCTCTGGCAGTAGCCGCACTGCGGCACGTCCAGCGCCGCCCACGCCTTCTGCACCGGGTGCTGCCCGTCCTGGGACAGGCCCTCGATCGTCACGATTTTCTGCGTGGGCTGGATGGCCGAGGCCGGCACCGCGCACGAGCGCAGGGGCGCACCATCCACATGGACGGTGCAGGCGCCGCACTGCGCCACACCGCAGCCGTACTTGGTGCCCGTCAGGCCAAGCTGGTCACGCAGGACCCACAGCAGCGGGGTGTCGGGCTCGGCGTCGTGCTGTCGCAACTGGCCATTCACGTGCAGGGCGGGCATCCGGAGGTCTCCTCGGGCTAGCTCAATGGACCCCAGCATGGGGCAAATATGCTCATCGGAGTCTGGCCCCCCCCTTGAATTTCGTCACCTGAACCCCAAGAACCCCCCAGTTTGTCAGGGGTTCCGCCCCTTTGCCATCCGTTCCTGCGCCCACGAGAGAACCATGACCAAGCAGACCCACTCCTTCCAGGCCGAAGTCAGGCAGATCCTGCACCTTGTCACCCACTCGCTGTACTCCAACAAGGAGATCTTCCTGCGCGAGCTGGTCTCCAACGCCTCGGACGCCTGCGACAAGCTGCGCTTCGAGGCGCTCGACCACCCGGGTTACTACGAGGATGCGCCCAGCCTGGAGATCCGCATCTTCTTCGACGAGCAGGCGCGCACGCTCACGATCCGCGACAACGGCATCGGCATGAGCGCCGAGGAGGCGATGCAGCACCTGGGCACCATCGCCAGGAGCGGCACGCGCGAGTTCATGTCCAGGCTCGAGGGCGACCAGAAGAAGGACGCCAACCTGATCGGCCAGTTCGGGGTGGGCTTCTACTCGGGCTTCATCGTGGCCGACCGGATCACGGTGGAGTCGCGCCGCGCCGGACTGCCGCCTGAGCAGGGCGTGCGCTGGAGCAGCGAAGGTACCGGAGACTTCGACACCGAAGCCATCACGCGCACCCAGCGCGGCACCGACGTCATCCTGCATCTGCGCGAGGGCGAGGAGGAGTTCCTCAAGGCCTGGAAGCTGCGCTCGATCGTCGGCAAGTACTCCGACCACATTTCGCTGCCTATCCTGATGAAGAAGGAGGAGTGGGACAGCGAGAAGAAGGAGCAGGTCCAGAAGGACGAGTGGGAGGCGGTGAACAAGGCTTCGGCGCTCTGGGCGCGCAGCAAGAGCGAGATCACCGACGCCGAGTACCAGGAGTTCTACAAGCAGATCAGCTATGACAGCCAGGCGCCGCTGGCCTACACCCACAACCGCGTGGAGGGCCGCACCGAGTACACGCAGCTGCTCTTCGTGCCGGCCAAGGCGCCCTTCGACCTGTGGAACCGCGACAAGCGCGGTGGCGTGAAGCTCTACGTCAAGCGCGTCTTCATCATGGACGACGCCGAGGCGCTGATGCCGGTGTACCTGCGCTTCGTCAAGGGCGTGATCGACTCGGCCGACCTGCCGCTGAACGTCAGCCGCGAGCTGCTGCAGGAAAGCCGCGACGTGAAGGCCATCCGCGAGGGCTCGACCAAGCGCGTGCTTTCGATGCTCGAGGACCTGGCGGAGAACCAGCAGGACAAGTACGCCGAGTTCTGGACCCAGTTCGGCGCCGTGCTCAAGGAAGGCCTGGGCGAGGACCACGCGAACCAGGAGCGGCTGGCCAAGCTGCTGCGCTTTGGCTCCACGCACGCCGATTCGGGCGTGTCCTTCGGCGACTACGTCGGCCGCATGAAGGAGGGCCAGGAGGCGATCTACTACATCACCGCCGACTCGCTGGCCGCCGCCAAGGGTAGCCCGCAGCTCGAGGTCTTCCGCAAGAAGGGCATCGAGGTGCTGCTGCTGACGGACCGCGTGGACGAATGGATGCTCTCCCACCTGTACGAATTCGACGGCAAGCCGCTGCAGAGCGTGGCCAAGGGCGCGGTGGACCTGGGCAAGCTCCAGGACGAAGAGGAGAAGAAGCAGGCCGAGGCGGCGGCCGAGGCCTTCAAGCCGGTGCTCGAGCGTCTCAAGGCCGCCCTCAAGGACCGTGCCAAGGACGTGCGCTCGACGACGCGCCTGGTCGACTCACCCGCCTGCATCGTGGTCGAGGAGGGCGACATGAGCGCGCACCTGGCCCGGATGCTGCGCCAGGCCGGCCAGAGCGCGCCCGCCTCGCAGCCGATCCTCGAGGTCAACCCCGAGCACGGGCTCGTGCAGCGCCTGTCGGACGATGCACGCTTCGAGGATCTGGCGCACATCCTGTTCGACCAGGCGCTGCTGGCCGAGGGCGGGCAGCTCGAGGACCCGGCCGGCTACGTGCAGCGAGTCAACCGGCTGCTGGCAGCCTAGTCGCCGTCCGCAGCGGCCAGCTGCTCGCGCAGCTGCACGACCTGCTGCGCCCAGTAGCCCGAGCTGCCGAAGGCAGGGAAGGCCACCGGGAAGGCCGGGTCGTGCCAGCGCTGCGCAATCCAGGCGTTGTGGCGGATCATCCGCCACAGGCGCAGGGCGCCCACCAGGGCGAGCTCGCGCTCGTCGAAGTCCGCAAAGCGCCGGTAGCCGGCCAGAAGCCGCGCAAGCTGATGTCCGGCTGCCACGGGGTCGCCCGACAGAAGCATCCACAGGTCCTGCACGGCTGGCCCGTTGCAGGCATCGTCCAGGTCGACGATGTGTGCGCCCTCGTCGCGCCACAGCAGGTTGCCGGGGTGGCAATCGCCGTGCAGCCTGGATTCGCGCGGCCGCACCCGCTCGAAGTCCGCTGCGATGCGCGCAATCGCATGTTCGCAGGCGGCGCGCCAGGCCGCAGCCTGGTCCTCGGGCACGAAGCGGCCTGTTTCCAGGGCCTGAAGCGACGCGCGTGCGTCCTGGGCGGGATGCATCGTGCGCCGGTGCTGGAAGGGCCGTCGCCGCCCCACGGCGTGCAGCCGGCCGATGAACCCTCCCAGCCGCTGCAGGACCTGGTCGTCTTCGAGTTCCGGTGCCCGTCCCGCTCGCCGCGGGCTCACGGCCAGGCGCATGGGCGGCTCCTGGCCCGTGCCGAAGACGGCCAGCGTATGGGGGGGCTGCTGCGGTGCGAGCCGCAGGGTCGTCCCCACGGGCCCCGCCTCGGCCACCTGCAGCGCCACGGGCGCCACCGCCGGCACTTCCGCGTCGGCCAGTTCGCGGGCGAAGGCGTGCTCCTCGAGGATCTGGTCGTCGCTCCAGCGTGCGGGACGGTAGAACTTCGCCACCACCGCGCTGCCGTCCTCCAGCATCACCTGGAAGACCCGGTTCTCGTAGGAGTTCAACTGCAGGATGCGGCCATCTCCGCGCAGCCCGACGGCCTGCAGCGCGTCGAGCACCGCATCAGGCGTGAGCGTGGCGTAGTCCGGCTGTGGCGTGTGCCCCGGTTGGAGCTGACTGCGCAAGGGCACGCTCAGTGTCGCGCCGACATCGGGGGCGGCGCAGCGCCCTCGCCCAGAGCCTCGACGAGGTCCTGGGAAAGATCCACGGGCGCCTCGCGCCCACGCTCCAGGCTGGCCTGCTCGCCCATCAGGGGCAGCACCGAATGTGCCGCCGTGGCGCTGGCCGCCTGCTTGCCGTGGTATCCCTCCTGAAGGAAGCTGGGATCCCGCCACAGCGGCTTGCGGCCCCGGCGGGGGGGATCCGGGTCGGCATCCTGACCCGCGGGGCGCATCGTGGCCGCCTGAGGGCCGCGCATGCCGGCCGATCCCTGCGGCACGAGCAGCTGCAGCTCCGGCACCGAAGGCATGCGGTCCGGGTGGCAGCGCAGGTAGCGCACGCGGCAGGCCGAGAGCACTTCCTGCTTGATCCGAAGCGACCTCTCCGAAGGCGGGCGGCCACCGTCCAGGTCGATGGCGGCCAGTACACGCCCACTGGAGCTGCACAGCGCGAAGGTGACCGATTGCGACCCGATCAGCCGGTACCAGTAGCGCAGCGCCTGCGGTTCCTCGGGTTGGCAGAAGCGCACGAGCGGCAGCTTCACGAGGACGGCATGGTGGGGAAAGGCCTCCACGAGCAGGCGGAAGACGCGGCGCTCCTCGGCGCTGAAGACGGGGCGGCTTTGCAGTGGCCAGGACGGCGGCAGTGGCTCCGGGTCGGAGCCTCGCGCGTGCACCCGTGCCCGCCACAGGGCTCCTGCAGCCAGGAGCGTGAGCGAGCAAAGCAGTACGAGCCAGGCGAGCGGGGACATGTGCAGGGCCGATGTGACCGTCATCCTACTGCCGGCCGGTGGGATCAGGGCGCCAGCCGAACCCCGTGCACAAGGGGGCACTCGCCTGTAGGCAGCAAAGACGATATACTGGCGGGCTTTCCCCTCATCGGCCGGGGAAGGCGTGCGCGTCAGGTTTCGCTTGGAAACCGACGGACACGGGCGCTATGCGCCAGGCCGGCGGTTGCGTCGAGGCCCCGAACACAAGGGGATTCCGCCGTTGTCGCCGGGTCGTGCGGGTGCTGGGCTTCGCTTGTCGGGGTCCGCCACCTCGCATGCAGCCAGGCCGTCTGTCGCGCGCGGCGTGCCGCGCGCCCACCAGGAACCTCTCATGAAGACCTTCAGCGCCAAGCCGGCCGAAGTGGAGCACGGGTGGTTTGTGATTGACGCCACCGACAAGGTGCTCGGGCGTGTTGCCAGCGAAGCAGCAGCCCGTTTGCGCGGCAAGCACAAGGCCATCTACACGCCTCACGTCGACACCGGCGACTTCATCATCGTCGTCAATGCCGACAAGATCCGTGTCACCGGCTCCAAGGCCACCGACAAGATCTACTACCGGCACTCGGGCTACCCGGGCGGGATCTACGCAACCCGCTTCAAGGACATGCAGTCCCGCCACCCCGGGCGTGCGCTGGAGAAGGCCGTCAAGGGCATGCTGCCCAAGGGCCCCCTCGGCTACGCGATGATCAAGAAGCTGAAGGTGTACGCCGGTGCCACGCACCCGCACGCCGCCCAGCAACCCAAACCGCTCGAGATCTGAGGTCGGCGATGATCGGACAATGGAATTACGGCACCGGTCGGCGCAAGTCGTCGGTGGCACGCGTCTTCCTGAAGAGGGGCACGGGCCGCATCGAGGTCAACGGCAAGCCGCTTGACCAGTACTTCGGCCGCCAGACCTCGATCATGGTCGTGCAGCAGCCGCTGCTGCTGACGGCCAACCTGGAAGCCTTCGACATCCGCGTGAACGTGCATGGCGGGGGCGAATCCGGCCAGGCCGGTGCGGTGCGCCACGGCATCACGCGTGCTCTGATCGACTACGACGCGGCGCTCAAGCCCCAGCTGAGCCAGGCGGGCTTCGTGACGCGCGATGCCCGCGAGGTCGAGCGCAAGAAGGTCGGCCTGCACGGCGCGCGTCGCCGCAAGCAGTTCAGCAAGCGCTGATCACCGCAATCTGCAGCCCGAGCAGCCAGCGACCGTGCTGGCGCGGGCTGCCGACGCGGCCTGTGGCCCGAAAGGTCGGGCTGGCATCAGGGTCGCTGCTGGGGCTATCATCGACGAAGCCGTACCTGTCAGGCGCGGCGTCTTTGTGTTTCTGCGGCCAGGCGGCCGCGCTTGCCGAGGATCTGCCATGAACGCCATCGCCGAGCCCCTGTCCCCCGCATCCGACGAGATGCCCGCGCCGCTTGTCTTCACCGACAGCGCTGCGGCCAAGGTCAAGGATCTGGTGGACGAGGAGGGCAACCCCGAACTGAAGTTGCGCGTCTTCGTACAAGGCGGCGGCTGCTCGGGCTTCCAGTACGGCTTCACCTTCGACGAAGTCGTCAACGAGGACGACACGCAGATGGCGAAGAACGGCGTCACGCTGCTGATCGACGCGATGAGCCTGCAGTACCTCGTCGGTGCGGAGATCGACTACAAGGAAGATCTCCAGGGCTCGCAGTTCGTGATCAAGAACCCCAACGCCACGACCACCTGCGGCTGCGGCTCATCCTTCTCGGTCTGAAAGCCCGACGGCGACCGCGGAGCGCCGTCTCGCTTGCCGTGCTCAGGGCTGAGCACCGGGGTGCAGCGCACCGAGCACACGCAGCCCATTTGCTCCCGTGACGGCGGGCAAGTTGCCGGCGTGCCGGTCGACGAAGGCCGCTGCCAGCCAGGCAAAGGCAAGCGCTTCCACCTGATCGGCGGGAACCCCGCAGGCATCGGTTGGTTCCACCGGAATGCCTGGCAGGCCCCCGCGCAGACGAGCCATCAGGTGGCCGTTTCGCGCGCCTCCGCCGCACACCAGGAGCCTGCCGGTTCCCGGTGCGTGATGTTCCAGGGCGTCGAGAACGGCCCATGCCGTGAGTTCGGCCAGGGTCGCCTGGACGTCCTGCGGCCGGGTACCCGGCTGCGCGTGCGCCAGCGCAGTGTCGAGCCAGGCCGCGTCGAAGAGGTCGCGCCCCGTGCTCTTCGGTGCACGCTGACCGAAGTACGGTTCGGCTTGCATCGCCTCGAGCAGCGCAGGTTGCACCTGGCCGCTGCGGGCCCAGGCACCTTCGGCATCGAAACGCGTGCCCTGGTGCCGCTCGACCCACAGATCCATCAGGAGGTTGCCAGGACCGGTGTCGAAGCCGAGCACTTCGCCCCCCGGTCGCAGCAGCGTCAGGTTGGCGATCCCGCCCACGTTGAGCACCGCCACATGGGTAGCTGCCTCGCCAAACACCGCGCGATGGAAGGCGGGCACGAGCGGTGCACCCTGACCTCCGGCGGCGACGTCACGGCTGCGGAAATCGCACACCACGTCGGCACCCGCGAGTTCGGCCAGCAGCGCGCCGTTGAGCAGCTGCACCGTGTAGCCGCAGCCGTCGAATGCCTGCGGCCGGTGGCGCACGGTCTGTCCGTGCGCGCCAATGGCAACAAGGGTGTGGCGTTGCGTGCCGGTTTCCTCGAGAAGTTGCTCGACCACTGACGCATAGGCGCGTGCCACCGCATTGGCAGCGAGGCTGGCCCGGTGCAGCTCGTCTTCGCCACGGCTGTTCAGGGCGAGCAGCTCGGCACGCAAGGCGTCCGGATAGGGCTGCCAGGCATGGCCGATGACTCGGGCCGGGCGGGCGCGATCGAAGTGCGCGAGGACCGCGTCCACCCCATCCAGGGAGGTTCCGGACATGCACCCGACGAAGAGCGCCATGGGCTGGCGCCCCTCTACTCGAAGCCGGGGCGGTTGCTCGAGAGGGTCTCGGCCAGGTCCAGCTTGGCTTGACGGACGCGGGCGACTTCCTCGAACTGGCTGCGAGCGACGGGGTCCAACACGACCTCCTCGGAGGCGCGGGCCAGGCTGCGCGGGTCGACGTGCACGCCGTTGACCCGGAACTCGAAGTGCAGGTGCGGGCCTGTCGCCCAGCCGGTCGCACCCACGGCGCCGATGAGCTGGCCCCGCTCCACACGCTGGCCGGGCTGGACGCCCATCCGGCTCAGGTGGGCGTAAAGAGTCACGCGGTTGTTGCCGTGATCCACGTAGATCACGTTGCCATAGCCGCCTTGCCAGGACGCAAAGGTGACCACCCCGTCGCCCACGACCCGCACCGGCGTGCCGTGGGGCGCGGCGTAGTCGATGCCCCGGTGCTCGCGCAGGCGCTGCAGCAAGGGATGCATCCGCACCGCGAAGGCGGAGGTGGCCTTGGCCTGATCCAGCGGGAGCGTGAGGAACACGGTCTTGCGCCCGCGCCCGTCGCGGTCGAACCAGCTGCCCTTGCCCTTGGCATCCTCGTACCAGAAGGCTTGACGCGACTTGCCACCCGACTGGAACTCCACCGCCAGCACGCGGAACGTTGCGCCCGCCCAGGGAACAGGCGAGCCCTCGGCAGTCAAGGCCTCGTAGACGACGGCGAAGGCATCGCCCTTTCGCAGCCCGCGTGAGGTCTGGGGGTCGGCCGCCAGCAGCTCCACCAGCTGCCGTGTGACCGGCTGCGGCAGCCGCACCTGGTTCGCGGCCGCCTGCAGGCTGGTGGCCACCACGTTGCCGGAGAGCTGCGTCTGGCTGGCCAGCGGCAGCTGCTCACGCTGGATCACCCAGCGCCCGGCCTCGGGAACGGCGCGGACCTTCTCGAAGTGGGTGCGCAGGCGACCAGCCTGCGTGGCCGGACCTCGCACGACCAGCTCGCGCAGCTCACCACCCGGCCCAACCCTCACGGACACGAGCACGCGTGTGCGCGGGTCGAGCAGGCGGCGCAAGCCGGCATCACCGCGCAGCAATTGCCACGCCTGTGCATCGTTGACGCCCAGGCGACGCAGCGTGGCCTCCGGCGAATCCGTGGGGCGGGTCACCTCGGTGCGGGTGAGCTCCGTCTCGTGTGCGGCCAATGCCTCGAGCTGGCCGGAAAGGTCCCCGATCGGGACTTCCTGCTCGACGACCTGAACGGGCAGGCTGGCCGCATCGGGAGCCAGGGGGGCCACGGCGAACACGACGGTGCCACCGACCGTCAGCAGACCTGCCACCAGGGCCGTCACGGCCCGCGCATGGCCGGACAGGAAGGCGCGCAGCAGCTGGCCGCGTTCGCGCCAGACCTGCTCGTCAACCCTCCACCAATCCCGAAAACCGTTCAACTGAGCACCAAGAAACCGTTGTGTGTCGCGCCGTCGGCAAGCCCTGCGCACCTGCCGCCGTGCGTACTGCGAGGCGGGCTGTTCCCAGGCCCGCCCGTAGAATCCTGCTCTTCCCGACGCAGCCCGCTGCGCACGGCCTGCCAGCAGGGCGTGACGCGCGCGGGAGCGCGAGTATACCGGCGCGCCC
Source organism: Rubrivivax sp. (assembly GCA_040400855.1). GTDB lineage: Bacteria > Pseudomonadota > Gammaproteobacteria > Burkholderiales > Burkholderiaceae_C > Rubrivivax. The sequence goes on along the minus strand of JBBAPJ010000003.1, from coordinate 67,075 downwards.
GCCGCGAGCGAGAATTCCTGATGTCCGAAACCCCATTGAACGTGCCGGATGGCACGCAATTCGTCGTCGACGACGCGGTGCGCGAGGCGCTGGCGGTGACGCGCCGGGGCTGCGAGGAACTGCTGCCCGAGGCCGACTGGGTACGCAAGCTGGCGCGCTCCCGTGCGACCGGCCAGCCGCTTCGCATCAAGTTCGGCATGGACCCCACGGCGCCGGACTTGCACCTGGGCCACACCGTCGTGCTCAACAAGATGCGGCAGTTCCAGGAGCTGGGGCACGTGGTGATTCCCCTGATCGGTGACTTCACGACGATGATCGGCGACCCGTCCGGGCGCAACAGCACCCGCCCGCCGCTGACGCGCGAGCAGATCGAAGCCAATGCCCGGACCTACTTCGAGCAGGTGGGCCTGGTGATCGACCTGGACCGCGCCGAGGTGCGCTGGAACAGCGAGTGGAGCGATCCGCTGGGCGCGCGCGGCATGATCTCGCTGGCCTCGCGCTACACGGTGGCGCGCATGATGGAGCGCGACGACTTCGCGCGCCGCTACGCCGGTGGCGTGCCCATCTCGGTGCACGAGTTCCTGTACCCCCTGATGCAGGGTTATGACTCCGTGGCCCTGCGCTCCGACCTGGAGCTCGGCGGGACGGACCAGAAGTTCAACCTTCTGATGGGCCGGCACCTGCAGCAGGAGTGGGGGCAGGAGCCGCAGTGCATCCTCACGATGCCGCTTCTCGAGGGGCTGGACGGCGTCGAGAAGATGAGCAAGAGCAAGAACAATTACATCGGGATCACCGAACCTGCGAACACCATGTTTGCCAAGGTGATGTCGATCAGCGATTCGCTCATGTGGCGCTACTACGCCCTGCTGAGCGCGCGCAGCGAGGCCCAGATCGCGGCGCTGCGCGGGCAGGTGGAAGGCGGGCGCAACCCGATGGATGCGAAGGTGATGCTCGCCAAGGAGATCACTGCGCGGTTTCACAGCGCAGCGGCGGCCGACGCCGCCGAGACCGACTTCCGCAACCGGGCTGCCGGTGGCGTACCCGACGAGATCGCCGAGGTGCAGCTGTCGGGTGCGCCGCTGGGCATCGGTGCATTGCTGAAGGCTGCAGGCCTGGCACCCTCGACCAGCGAGGCGCTGCGGCTGGTGGAACAGTCCGGAGTGCGCGTAGACGGCGCGACCGTCGGCGACCGCGGGCTCAAGCTCCCGGCCGGTACCTACGTGGTGCAGGTGGGCAAGCGCAAGTTCGCGCGCGTCACGCTGGCCTGAGGCCGCTGCGGCGGCGAGCCAGGATCGGCAGGCAAGGTGGCAGCCACGGCTTCCGCGCAGGTCGCGCGCTACCTGAAGGTCTCGGTTGCGGTGGCCCTGGCCACCATCGGCCTGAAGACGGCGGCCTGGTGGTTCACAGGTTCGGTGAGCCTGCTGTCCGACGCGCTGGAGTCGCTCGTCAACCTCGCCGGCGCGATCTTCGCCCTGGCCATGGTGACCGTTGCTGCGCAGCCCGCTGACGAGGACCACCCCTACGGCCACCACAAGGCCGAGTACTTCTCCAGCGGCTTCGAGGGGGTGATGATCACGGTGGCGGCGCTGGCCATCGTCTGGGCCTCGGCGCAGCGGCTGCTCGAGCCGCAGCCGCTCGAGCAGGTCGGGCTGGGCCTGACCCTGTCGGTGCTGAGCTCGGCGCTGAACGCCGCGCTGGCCTTTGCGATGCTCAGGAAGGCGCGCGAGCTGCGCTCGATCGCGCTGGAGGCCGACGCGCGCCACCTCTACACCGATGTGTGGACCTCCGCGGGTGTGGTCCTGGGCCTGCTGGCCGCCGTGGGCACGGGCTGGCTCTGGCTCGACCCGGTGATTGCCATCGGGGTGGCGCTGAACATCCTGCGCGAGGGTGTGGCCCTCGTGCGGCGGTCGGCCGACGGCCTGATGGATCGTGCGCTGGAGCCCGAGGTTCGCGCGGAGATCGACCGCACCCTCGACGTCTTCCGGCACCAGGCAATCCGCTTCGATCACGTGGTCACGCGCCGCGCCGGGCAGCGCCGCTTCGTGGACCTGCACATGCACATGCCGGCTGGCTGGACACTCGGACGTGCCGCCGCCGTGCGCACCTCGGTGGAGCAGGCGCTGATGAGCGCTGTGCCCGGGCTGCGCGCGACGATCCAGCTGCTGCCGATGGACGTCGAGGCGCATTTCGATGATCCGAAGGACCTGATTTGATCGGGCTGCTGCAGCGCGTGCGCCAGGCGCGCGTCGAGATCGACGGCGCAGTCGTGGGGGCGGTTGGCCAGGGGCTCCTCGTCTTCGTCTGCGCCGAGCCTGGGGACGGACCCGAACAGGTGGCGCGGTTCGTCGACAAGGTGCTCAAGCTGCGCGTGTTCGCCGACGAGGCCGGGCGCATGAATCGCTCGATCGCGGAAGTGGGCGGCGGGTTGCTGCTGGTCAGCCAATTCACGCTGGCGGCCGACACCCGGAGCGGCAACCGTCCGGGCTTCTCGGCCGCAGCACCTGCGGAGCAGGGGCGCACGATCTTCGATGCGGTCGTGGGGCTGGCCAGCTCGCGTCACCCGGTGGTGGCCACGGGCTGCTTCGGCGCTGACATGCAGGTGCACCTCGTCAACGACGGGCCGGTGACGATTCCCCTGCGCATCGAGCCTGCCGACCGGCCATGAAAAAGCCGGCCCGCAGGCCGGCTCGTCGGAGGGCTGCAGCGAGCCCGAAGGTCAGTCGGCGTACTGGCCGGCGGCCTTGATGACGGGGCCCCACTTGGCGATCTCGGCCTCGACGAACTTGCGGTGCTCGGCGCCCGACAGGCGGTTGTCGGTGATCACGACCGCGCCCAGCGCCTCCTGCTTCTTGATGAAGTCCGCGTCCTGCAGCGACTTGCGCAGCGCCGCGTTGATCTGGTCGACGACGGCCTTGGGGGTGCCCTTGGGCGCGTACATGCCGTGCCAGATGCTGACGTTGAAGCCCTTCATGCCCTGGCTGTCGAGCGTGGGCAGGTTCGTCAGGCCGGGGGTGGTGAGGGGCTTGAGCGTCGTGACGGCAAAGCCCTTGACCCGCCCGCCCGTGATCTGCGCAGTGGTGTTGGTGGTCTGGTCGCACATGATGTCGACCTGGCCGCCCATCAGGTCGGTCATCGCGGGGCCGGTGCCCTTGTAGGGCACGGTGGTCATGTCCACCTGCAGGCTTTGCTGGAACAGCAGGCCGCACAGGTGCGACGCAGCTCCCAGTCCCGCATTGGCCAGGTTGATCTTGCCCTTGTTGGCGTTGACCCAGCTGCGCAGCTCGGCGAAGTTGTTGGCTGGCAGCGTGGGGCGGCCCACGATCGTCATCGGCACGTCGTTGACCATGCCGAGGAACTCGAAGTCACCCATCGTGTCGTAGGGCATCTTGCGGTACAGCGCAGGCGAGGTGGCCATGCCGATGTGGTGCAGCAGCAGCGTGTAGCCATCCGGGGCGGCCTTGGCGACCCTTGTCGCACCGAGCGTGCCGCCGGCGCCGCCGACGTTGTCGACGACCACCGTCTGGTTGTTCAGGTTCTTGCTCAGCACCACGGCCAGGTCGCGTGCCACCTTGTCGGTCGGGCCGCCCGCGGCAAAGGGCACGACGATCGTGATGGGCTTGTCCGGGTAGGCGGCCAGCGCGCCGGCGGACACGAGGGCCAGCACGGTGGCGAGCATGAGGCGGATCTTCTTCATCGGGATATCTCCGGCAGGTTCGTCTGGGAACGCAAAGAGGGCGCGATGATAGTGGTTCGGGCGGGAACCCAGGCTTGAGGTGTATCAGCTGGCAGGGTATCGGAAGGGCTATTCGTAGCGCCGCGCGTCCTCGATCACCTTGCCGTCGTTGGGCAGGCTGCCCGGCTCGCACAGCTCGATGTCGGCTCGCAGCTTGGTCACGTCGCGCACGGTGTGCGCGACGCCATCCGCAAGGCCCTGCGGGCGGGCAGCCGCCTCCACGCGCAGCGTCATCCGGTCGTTGGCCATCTCGCCCGACACCACCAGGCGGGCGCGCACGAGCTCCGGGTGCCGGCGCACGATCTCGGCCACCTGGCTCGGGTGCACGAACATGCCGCGCACCTTGGCCGTCTGGTCGGCGCGTCCCATCCAACCCCGGATGCGCACGTTGGTGCGGCCGGTGGGGCAGGGCCCGGGCAGGATCGCGGAGAGGTCCCCGGTGCCGAAGCGCAGCAACGGATAGTCGGCGTGCGCGACCGTGACGACGACCTCCCCGACCTCACCGTCGGGCACCGGGTCGCCGGTGCCCGGGCGCACGATCTCCACGAGCACGCCTTCGTCGATCACCAGGCCTTCTCGTGCCGACGTCTCGTAGGCGATGAGGCCCACGTCGGCCGTGGCGTAGGCCTGGTAGCCCTCCACGCCGCGCTCGCGCAGCCAGTCGCGCAGGGACGGCGGGAAGGCCTCGCCGCTGACCAGGGCCTTCTTCAGCGAAGGCAGCATCGCTCCCGTCTCGGCGGCCTTTTCCAGCACGATGCGCAGGAAGCTGGGCGTGCCGCAGTAGGCGTCCGGACGCAGGTCGACCATCGCCTGCAACTGCAGCTCGGTGTTGCCCACCCCGCCGGGAAAGACGGCGCAGCCGATGGCCTGCGCGCCGCTTTCCATCATCCAGGCCCCCGGCGTGAGGTGGTAGCTGAAGCTGTTGTGCACGAGGTCTCCGGCCTGAAATCCGGCGGCGACCAGCGCGCGCGCAATGCGCCAGTAGTCGGCCGACAGGCCCTCGGGCTCGTAGATCGGCCCCGGGGATTGGTAGACGCGCCGAGCGCCCGCCAGCCCGCGCAGGGCGCGCCAGCCGATGGTGGAGTAGCCCCCGAAAGGGTCGGTCGCGCGCTGCGCCTTTTGCCGCTCGAGGAGCTCGGGCTTGCGCGTGACGGGCAGCCGCGCCAACGCATCGCGTGAGGTGATGGCCCCTGCGTCCACGCCCTGCAGACACTCGCGCATCGCGGGCGCGCCCCGCGCGTGCTCCACCAGACGCGGCAGTGCGGCCAGCCAGGCCATCTCGCGCTCGGCGGCAGGGCGGGTCTCCTGCGCATCCAGGTGGCGCCCGTGCGGGCAAAGCATGGCCTCAGTCATCGGTGTCGCTCCATTGGGCGAGCTTCTTCTTCAGGTCGGACGAGAAGTCGCGAACGTCAGCGCCCGACTTCAGCGTGCGCGCAGTCCACTCGGGGCTCGAGCGAGAAGGTCGCCGTACGACCTCGGCACGCAGCAGGTCCTCCACGAGCTGCAGCCGCGCGATGCGTACGCCTCGGCGCTCGAAGGAGCCCTCGCGCTCGGACAGGCCCATCTCCCGCAGCTCGCGCCGCAGGCGCTGCAGCGCCTCCTCGGGCTGGAAGGCTGGGGGCGCGAAGCCCCAGGACTCCTGGCTCATTGTGGGCCGGGCTGGCGGACAGAGGTGGCCGCAGGACCTCAGGCGAGCCAGCGCTTGCGGCGCTTGTAGCTCTTCACGTCACGGAAGCTCTTGCGGTCTCCCCCGCCCATGCCCAGGTAGAACTCCTTGACGTCCTCGTTTTCGCGCAGTGCCCTGGCCTCGCCGTCCATGACCACCCGGCCGTTCTCGAGGATGTAGCCGTAGTCGGCGTAGCGCAGCGCCATGTTGGTGTTCTGCTCGGCCAGCAGGAAGGTCACCTGCTCCTTCGTGTTGAGGTCCTTCACGATCTCGAAGACCTCCTCCACGATCTGTGGCGCCAGGCCCATCGAGGGCTCGTCGAGCAGCACCATCTTCGGGTTGGCCATCAGCGCGCGCCCGATGGCGCACATCTGCTGCTCGCCCCCCGAGGTGTAGGCGGCCTGCGAGGTGCGGCGCGTCTTCAGGCGGGGGAAGTAGTTGTAGACCTTCTCCAGCGTCTGCGCGATGGCGGCCTTGCCGTCCTTGCGCGTGTAGGCACCCGTCATCAGGTTGTCCTCGATGGTCAGGTGCGCGAAGCAGTGGCGCCCCTCCATCACCTGGATCACGCCGCGGTCGACCATCTCGGCGGTGGAGAGCTTCTCGATGCGCTCGCCCTTGAGTTCGATGGTGCCCTTGGTGACCTCGCCGCGCTCGCCGGCCAGCAGGTTGCTCACGGCGCGCAGCGTCGTCGTCTTGCCCGCGCCGTTGCCGCCCAGCAGCGCCACCACCTTCCCCTCGGGCACCTTGAGCGAGACGCCCTTGAGCACGAGGATCACGTGGTTGTAAATGACCTCGATGCCGTTGACGTCGAGGAAGTTGCTGTTGGTTGCGCTGCTCATGGGTGCCCCCCGGGCCGCCGAAGGCGACGGGTGATCTGGACTCTTCGAAGCGTCGCACGCGGCGCTTCGAAGAGGGCTCGCGAGCGAGCCCTGTTGCCCAGCGGGAGGGCCGTGCGAGGCTGCAGCCCCGGCTGACCCCCCTGCGGGACTCGTGCGATCAGGACTGGCAGTCCGCGTTCGCGCGGCGCTGGATCTTCTTTTCGGCCAGGTACTTGTCGGCCGAGGCCTTGGTCATCGGCTTGAGGATCGAGTCGTCGCTTTGGTACCAGTCCGAGCTGTACACCCACTTCGAACCGTCCCAGGTGTGCACACGCGCGAAGTTGGCGCCGCGGTGATCCGCGCAGCTCGTGCTGATCGGGCGCATCACGCCCTTGAAGCCCAGCGCGTCGAGCTTGGGCTGCGTCAGGTTCAGGTTCTCGTAGCCCCAGCGCGCCTGCTCGGCGCTCACCCACTTGCCCTTGCCGTAGCGCTCCTGAGCCGAGCGCACGCCTTCGACGGCCAGCATGGCCGAGATCATGCCGCGCATGTAGAGCACCTGCCCGACTTCTTCCTTCGGCCCCGTGCCCTGACCCTTGGCGTGCACCTTCTCGAGCACTTCCTTGACGACGGCCGCGCCGGGCTCGGCACCATGCTGCAGCGCCAGCGCGTTGTAGCCCTTGGCGCCGTCGCCCACGTCCTTGACATCCGGCTCGGCGCCGGCCCACCACACGCCGTACATCTTGTCGCGCGGGTAGCCGGTTGCCTGGGCTTCCTTCAGCGAGGTGGAGTTCATCACGCCCCAGCCCCACAGGAAGACGTAGTCGGGACGGTTCTGGCGGATCTGCAGCCAGGTGGCCTTCTGCTCCACACCGGGGTGCGCCACCGGCAGCAGCGAAAGGTCGAAGCCGTGCATCTTCGAGCGCTCCTGCAGCAGCGGGATCGGCTCGCGCCCGTAGGGGCTGTCGTGGTAGACGAGGGCAATCTTCTTGCCGCGCAGCTTGTCCAGCCCGCCTTCCTTCTTGCCGATGTGCTGCACGAGGATGTCAGCCGCATCCCAGTAGGTGCCCATCAGGATGAAGTTCCACTTGAAGGCCAGGCCGTCGGCACTGTCGCTGCGGCCGTAGCCGGCCGTGATCAGGGGAATCTTGTCTGCCGGGGCCTTCTCGGTGAGGGCGAAGGTGATGCCGGTGGACAGCGGCTGGAACACCGTGGCCCCGCCGTTCTTGCCCTTCAGCCGCTCGTAGCACTCCACGCCGCGGTCGGTGGCGTAACCCGTCTCGCACTCCTCCCAGGAGACCTTGACGCCGTTGATGCCGCCGCGGGCGTTGGTGAGCTTGAGGTAGTCCACGTAGCCGTTGGCGAAGGGGGTGCCATTGGGCGCGTAGGCACCCGTGCGGTACACGAGCACCGGGAAGAACTGTTCCTTGGCCTGCGCATAGGCCGTGCTGATGGCCGCCGCTCCGAGTGCGGCCGCCAGGATGAGTGTGCGGAATTTCATGTCGACCTCCAGTGGGTGGGGAAAGGGCACGCGTCGGTGCAGGGGAAAAGGGATGGATGCAGCCCGCTCAGTGCGGGAAGGGCCACAGGCGCAGCTTCTCCTTGCCGATGGACCACAGCCGGGCCAGGCCGTGGGGCTCCACGATCAGGAAGAAGACGATGAGCGCGCCGAAGATCATGAACTCGGTGTGGGCCACGGCGGCGGTGCTGATCGTGACGCCCACCAGCGAACCTGCCCACGGCAGGAACTGGTTCAGGAAGATCGGCAGCACGACGATGAAGGCCGCACCGAAGAAGCTGCCCATGATCGAGCCCAGGCCGCCGATGATGATCATGAAGAGCAGCTGGAATGAGCGGTCGATCGAGAAGGCGGCAGGCTCCCACGCGCCCAGGTGGACGAAGCCCCACAGCGCGCCGGCCACGCCGACGATGAAGCTGCTCACCGCAAAGGCCGTGAGCTTGGCGTACACGGGCCGGATGCCGATGACGGAGGCGGCCACGTCCATGTCCCGGATGGCCATCCACTCGCGCCCGATGTGGCTGCGCACGAGGTTCTTGGCCAGCCATGCGAACACGATGACCACCCCCAGGCAGAACAGGTACTTCTCCATCGGGGTGTTGATGGAGATGCCGAACACCGACAGGTTGGCCACCGTCACCGAGCCCGAGGCCGACTCGTTGGTGAACCACTTGATGCGCAGGAAGGCCCAGTCCCAGAAGAACTGCGCGGCCAGGGTGGCCACCGCCAGGTACAGCCCCTTGATGCGCAGGCTCGGCGTGCCGAAGAGCACCCCGGCAATCATGGCAAAGACCCCGCCCAGCAGGATCGCCGCGAGCGTGGGCATGCCGTCGATGCGCGCATAGAGGTTGTAGGCGGCGTAGGCGCCCACGGCCATGAAGGCGCCCGTGCCCAGCGAGATCTGCCCGCAGTAGCCCACGAGGATGTTCAGCCCGAGCGCGGCCAGGCTCAGGATCAGGAAAGGGATCAGGATCGCGCGGAAGAGGTAGTCGTCCTGCACGAGCATCGGGACGCCGACGACGGCAAAGGCCAGCAGCAGCGCAATGCCGATGCGGTCCTGCAGGATCGGGAAGATCTGCTGGTCGGTGACGTAGGTCGTCTTGAACTGGCCGTTTTCGCGGTAGAGCATGGTCTCTTGCTTTCTTGGCGTTCAGACGCGATCGATGATCTTCTCGCCAAAGAGCCCCTGCGGGCGCACCAGCAGCACGAAGAGCACGAGCACGTACCCGAACCAGATCTCGATGCCGCCACCGATCTGCGAGCCGATGTAGACCTCCGAGAGCTTCTCGCCCACACCGATGATGAGGCCGCCGATGATGGCCCCGGGCACGCTCGTGAGGCCGCCCAGGATCACCACGGGCAGGGCCTTGAGCGCCACGAGCGACAGGGAGAACTGCACGCCGAGCTTGCTGCCCCAGATGATGCCCGCCACGAGTGCCGTGAAGCCCGCCACCGACCAGACGATGACCCAGATCCGGTTGAGCGGAATGCCGATGGACTGAGCCGCCTGGTGGTCGTCGGCCACTGCACGCAGTGCGCGTCCGGTGCTCGTGTACTGGAAGAACAGGCTCAGCACGACCACGAGCGCTGCGGCGATCGCTGCAGCGTAGAGGTCTTCCTTGTTGACCAGGATCCCGCCCTGGAACACCTTCTCGAACAGGAACATCGGATCCTTCGGCAGCCCGATGTCGATCTTGTAGATGTCGCTGCCGAAGAGCGTCTGTCCGAAGCCGTCCAGGAAATAGGTGATGCCCAACGTGGCCATCAGCAGCGTGATGCCCTCCTGGTTGACGAGCTTGCCCAGCACCAGGCGCTCCACCACCCAGGCCACGACCACCATGACCGCCGCCGCGGCGACGAAGGCCAGCACGTTGCCCAGGACCTTGCCGGTGCCCAGCATGGCCGGGAACCATTCGGAAAAGCGCGCCATGGCCAGCGCCGCGAACAGCACCATCGCGCCTTGCGCGAAGTTGAAGACGCCGCTGGCCTTGAAGATGAGCACGAAGCCCAGGGCCACCAGCGAGTACAGCATGCCCGTCATCAGGCCGCCGATCAGGGTTTCGAGAAACGGTCCCATGGCGTCGAGCCCTTCAGTGAGAAGTGCCGAGATAGGCGCTGATGACTTCGGGGTTGGCGCGCACCTCTTCGGGCGTGCCGTCGCCGATCTTCTTGCCGTAGTCGAGCACAACGACGCGGTCGGAGATGTCCATCACCACGCCCATGTCGTGCTCGATGAGCACGATGGTGGTGCCGAACTCGTCGTTGACGTCGAGCACGAAGCGGCACATGTCCTGCTTCTCCTCGACGTTCATGCCCGCCATCGGCTCGTCCAGCAGCAGCACCTGAGGCTCCATGGCCAGGGCGCGCCCGAGGTCCACGCGCTTCTGCAGCCCGTAGGGCAGGCGGCCCACGGGTGTCTTGCGGTAGGCCTGGATCTCCAGGAAGTCGATGATGTGCTCGACGAAGGCGCGGTGCTCGCCCTCCTCGCGTTCGGACGCGCCGAAGCGGATCGCCTGCTGGAAGATGTTGGTCTTCATCTTCAGGTTGCGGCCCGACATCAGGTTGTCGATCACGTTCATCCCCTTGAAGAGGGCCAGATTCTGGAACGTGCGCGCGATGCCCATCTCGGCCACCTGGCGGCTGTTCATGTGGTCGAAGGTCTGGCCACGGAAGGTGATGGTGCCGCTCTGGGGCGTGTAGACGCCGTTGATGCAGTTGAGCATCGAGCTCTTGCCCGCGCCGTTGGGGCCGATGATCGCGCGCACCTCGTGCTCGCGCACGTCGAAGCTGATGTCCGACAGGGCCTTGACGCCCCCGAAGCTCAGCGAGATGCCCTTCACGTCGAGGATGACGTCCCCGATCTTCTTGTCGTTCATGCTCAGGCCGCCTTCTTCACGGATGCGAAGGTCTTCGCATCGACGATCTTCAGCGTGGCCGACACGCTGCCGGTGCGCCCGTCCTCGAACTTCACCGCCGTCTCGATGAACTGCTCTGTCTTGCCGCCGTACAGGGCATCCACGAGCACCTGGTACTTGTCGCCGATGTAGCCGCGGCGCACCTTGCGCGTGCGGGTGAGCTCGCCGTCGTCGGCGTCGAGTTCCTTGTGCAGCACGAGGAAGCGGCTGATCTGCGAGCCCGCGAGCATGGCGTCGGCTGCCAGGTCGGCGTTGACCTTCTCCACGCACTCGCGCAGCAGCTCCAGCACCTGGGGCTTGGAGGCGAGGTCGGTGTAGCCGGCGTAGGGCAGGTTGCGCCTCTCGGCCCAGTTGCCCACCGCCTCGAAGTCGATGTTGATGAAAGCGCAGACCTTCTCGCGACGGTCGCCGAAGGCCACCGCCTCCTTGACGAAGGGGAAGAACTTGAGCTTGTTCTCCACGTACTTGGGCGCGAACATCGCTCCGTCGCTGGGCCCGCCCATGAGTCGGCCCACATCCTTGGCGCGGTCGATGATCTTCAGATGGCCACCAGCGTCCAGGAAGCCGGCATCGCCCGTGTGGTACCAGCCATCTGCCGTGAGCACCTCGGCAGTGGCCGACGGGTTCTTGTAGTACTCCTTGAGCAGGCCCGGGGACTTCACCAGGATCTCGCCACTGTCGGCCACCCGGATCTCCACGCCGTCGATGGGCACGCCCACCGTGTCGGCGCGGGCCTCGTGATCGGGCTGCAGGCACACGAAGACGGCTGTTTCGGTGGAGCCGTAGAGCTGCTTGAGGTTGACCCCGATGGAGCGGTAGAAGGTGAAGAGGTCTGGCCCGATGGCCTCGCCCGCCGTGTAGGCCACGCGCACCCGGGACAGGCCCAGCGTGTTGCGCAGCGGCCCGTAGACGAAGAGGTTTCCCAGTGCATAGGCGATGCTGTCGGCCAGGCCTGCGGGCTTGCCGTCCATGCGCGCCGGCCCGACTCGGCGGGCGACCTCCATGAAGCGCTGGAAGAGCCACTTCTTCACGGCCCCGGCGTCCTCCATGCGGATCATCACGCTCGTGAGCAGGCCCTCGAACACGCGAGGCGGTGCGAAGTAGTAGGTCGGCCCGATCTCCTTGAGGTCGATCATCACGGTGCCGGCCGACTCGGGGCAGTTCACGACGTAGCCGCAAGCCAGCCACTGCGCGTAGCTGAAGATGTTCTGCCCGATCCAGGCCGGCGGCAGGTAGGCCAGCACCTCCTCGCGCTCGGTCAGGCGGTCGAAGCGCGCGCCGGCCGAGGCCCGGTCCAGGAGCGTGAAGTGCGTGTGCACCACACCCTTGGGGTTGCCGGTGGTGCCGGAGGTGAAGAACATCGCCGCCACGTCGTCCGGCCGCGCCTTGGCGACTTCCTCGTCGAACAGGGCCGGATGGGCCTGCGCGTGGTGTCGGCCGGCCTGCACGAGGGCCTCGAGGGAGGCCAGGCCAGACTCGGCATAGTTGCGCAGGCCGCGCCCCTCGTCGTACCAGATGTGCGCCAGCTGCGGGCAGCGTTCGCGCACCTCGAGCATCTTGTCGACCTGCTCCTGGTCCTCCACGATCGCAAAGCGCACCTCGGCGTTCTGGATCGGGAAGACGAACTCGGCACTGACGGCGTCCTGGTAGAGCGGCACCGGGATGCCGCCCAGCGCCTGTGCGGCCAGCATCGACGCGTACAGGCGCGGCCGGTTCTCGCCCACCACGACGATGTGGTCGCCGCGGCGCAGGCCAGCTGCGGACAAACCGCAAGCCAGTTCGCGCACGAGCGTGGCGAGCTGCGACCAGGTCATGGTCTGCCAGATGCCGAACTCCTTGAGCCGCAGCGCAGGCGCCTCAGGGCGCCTGGAGGCATGCTCCAGAAGCAGTCTCGGGAACGTGGCGGTCACGCGGATCTCCTGTTCAGCACCGTCGCAGCCGGGATGGTCGAGCCCCGACCCTCAGCGGGCCTTGATTTGGACCAGATTCTGGGTGCCAACATTGACGCCATGTTGTCATCACGACGACAATCTAAGGGTTGACCCTTTCAGGCGTTTCCCCAATGAGCGAACAGATGGTCTCGGGGCTCGCGGCGCTGCGCTCCCGCGCACGGGCGCCGCGGGCCGACGAGCTCAAGGGCGTGCCGTGGCTGGCCATGCTCGAGCCTGCCCATGTGCGTCGGGTGCTCGACGACCTGCGGGTGGTCGAGGTGCAGTCAGGCGAGGTCGTGTGCCGGGTCGGGCGCTCGCCGAGCTTCTGGCTGGGCGTCGTCGACGGGCTGCTCAAGATGAGCAACGACACGGCGCTGGGCATCCCGATCACCTTCACGGGCATTCCTCCTGGAGGCTGGTTCGGCGAGGGCACGCTGCTCAAGCGTGAGCCCTACCGCTACAACATCCTGGCGCTGCGCCGCAGCCTGGTGGCGGGGCTGACGGTGGGCACCTTCGACTGGCTGCTGGACCACAGCTTTGCCTTCAACCGCTTCGTGATGCTGCAGCTCAACGAGCGGCTCGGGCAGTTCATCGGCGCGCGCGAGATCGACCGGCTGACACAGCCCGACCAGCGCGTGGCGCGCTCGCTGGCCGCACTCTTCCACCCCACGCTCTATCCAGGCGTCGGCAGCCTGCTGCGCATCACCCAGCACGAGCTCGGCTACCTGGTGGGCCTGTCGCGCCAGCGCGTCAACCGTTCCCTCACCACGTTGCAGGCCCAGGGGGTGATCAAGGTGGAGTACGGTGGCGTGCGGGTGCTGGACCTGCAGCGGCTGCGCCGCTACGGCGCGCAGGGCTAGAGCCCTGCGCTCAGGTGTTGGCCACGCCGGCCGCCACGTGCCCGGCCGGCACGTGCGCAGCCGCGGAGTCCACATGGCCGGTCTGGTCGTCGAAGAAGAAGTCGGGCTCGAACTCGCGCAGGAACTCGCCCTTGGGCAGGCCGCCCAGAAACATCGCCTCGTCGACCTCGATGCGCCAGTCCATCAGTGTGCGGATGGCGCGCTCGTGCGCCGGTGCGCTGCGAGCGGTGACCAGGGCGGTGCGGATGCGCATCGTCTCCGAACCGGCAAGCTGCAGCCGCTGCAGAGCCTCCAGCAGCGGCTTGAAGGGCCCCGGGGCGAGCGGGGTCTGGGAGTTGGCCTGCTCGTGGTCCTGGAAAGCGTCCAGGCCCTCGCGCCGGTAGACCCGCTCGGCTTCATCGGAGAACAGCACCGCATCCCCGTCGAAGGCGATGCGCACCTCGTGCGGGTGGCCCTCCTGCGCGCGCGCGCTGTGCGGATAGACACGCGCGGCCGGGACGCCCGCAGCCAGCGCCCCGCGCACGTCGGCCTCGTTGGCCGACAGGAACAGGTGCGCGTCCAGTGGCCGCAGGTAGCGCCAGGGGCTCTCGCCACGCGTGAAGACGCCGCGCTCGATGGGCAACCGGTAGTGCTGGCAGGAGCGAAACACGCGCATGCCCGAGACGGGGTCGTTGCGCGACAGGATCACCACCTCGACCCTTGGCGCCTCCCGTGGCGATCCGGCGTTGAAGGCGAGCAGCTTGTGCACCAGGGAGAAGGCCACGCCCGGCGGAGCGGGCTGCTCCAGGCGCTGCAGCTGCAGCTGCATGTAGGCGCGGTCGTCCGCCGCCTCGAACAGGCGGTTCTCCTCCTCGAAATCGAAGAGGGCGCGCGAGGAGATCGCGACGACGAGGTGACCTTCGAGCGAGACAGGCATGGACCGCGCTACTTGATCCAGGTGTTCATCTGGATGATGGGCAGCAGCACCGCCAGCACGATGATCATGACCACCACGCCCATGCCCACGATGAGCAGCGGCTCCAGCACGGTGGCTACCGCCATCGCGCGGCGCTGCACCTCCGAGGACAGCTGGCCGGCAGCACGTTGCAGCATCAGCGGCAGCTGGCCGGTCTGCTCGCCCAGTCGCGCGAACATTGGCAGCAGCCCCGGGAAGCGCCTCTTGGAAGCCAGCGCCGAGCCGAGCGGCGCGCCCTCGCGCACCTGCACGAGGGCATCGAGGGCGTCTGCGCGCATGGCGCGGTTGGCCAGTGTCTCCGCTGCCGCCTGCAAGGCGCGCAAGATCGGCACGCCCGCCCCCGCGAGCATGGCCAATGTGCCGGCAAAGCGCGCGGCGTTGTAGCCGCGCGCCAGCCGACCCACCAGCGGCAGCGTGAGCAGCGCCGCGTCGCTGCGCATCCGGAAGCCCTCCGAGCGCCGCATCAGCGCGAGGGTCACGATCGCCCCGACCGCCAGCAGCAGCACGACGAAGCCCCACTGCCGCACGAAGGCGCTGATGGCCAGCATGCCCACTGTCAGCAGCGGCAGCGCCTGGCGCGAGGTCGTGAAGACGCTGGCCACCTGCGGCACGACGTAGGTGACGAGGAAGACGACGATGAGCAGCGCCACCCCCGACACGATCGCCGGGTACAGCATGGCGCCGATGAGCTTGGCGCGCAAAGCCAGGCGAGCCTCCAGGTCGTCGGCCAGGCGCTCGAGCACGGTGCCCAGCGCGCCGCTGCTCTCGCCAGCGGCCACCACCGCCCGGTAGATCTCGTCGAACTCGCGTGGAGCGCTCGCCAGGGCCTGCGCAAACGGGCTGCCGGCATTGACTTCACTCTTGATGTGGGCGATCAGTTCGCGCTGGCGCGGATCCTCGGATTCGTCGGCGAGCACGCTCAGCGCGCGCTCCAGGGGCAGCCCGGAAGCAATGAGGCTTGCGATCTGGCGCGTCCATACGGCAAGCCCTGCTGCGCCGAAGATGCGGCGTGACACCGCAGCGCGGGAAGACTGACCGGCCGGTGCCGTGACGGCGGCCACCGCGATGGGGACGAGTTCGCGAGCGCGCAGTTGCGCGCGCGCGGAACGCGCATTGTCAGCCTCCAGCAGGCCGGTGCTGCTCTTGCCGGATGCGTCAAGGGCCTCGTAGCGAAAGGCGGGCATGTCGGTTCAGGCCGGCTGAGGCGGGCTGCAGGGGCTCGTACGCCTACTCGCGCGTGACCCGCAGCACCTCTTCCAGGGAGGTCAGGCCTTCGGCCACGAGGCGTTCGCCGTCATCGCGCATGGAGCGCAGCCCGGTTGCACGCGCCCCGATGGCGAGGTCGGACTCGGCAGCGCGGTTGTGGATGAGCGAGCGCATGTGGTCGTCTGCCACCACCATCAGCTCGTAGACGCCCGTGCGGCCCTTGTAGCCCGTGTGACCGCAGCGCTCGCAACCTACCGCGTGCCAGCGCCCGTTGCCGCTCGGGCGCTTGCAACCCTCGCAGAGCTTGCGCACCAGGCGCTGCGCCATCACGCCCAGCAGCGTGGAGCTCAGCAGGAAGGGCTCGACCCCCATGTCGATCAGGCGCGTGACGGCGCTGGGCGCATCGTTGGTGTGCAGCGTGGCCAGCACCAGGTGGCCGGTGAGCGAGGCCTGGATCGCGATCTGCGCCGTCTCGTGGTCGCGGATTTCGCCAATCATGATCACGTCCGGATCCTGGCGCAGGATGGCGCGCAGCGCGCTCGAGAAGGTGAGGTCGATGCGGGGGTTGACCTGTGTCTGCCCGATGCCGGGCAGCTCGTACTCCACGGGATCCTCCACCGTCAGCACGTTGGTGGTCGTGAAGTCCAGCGTCTGCAGCGCGGCGTAGAGCGTGGTCGACTTGCCCGAGCCGGTGGGCCCGGTCACGAGCACGATGCCGTGCGGCTGTTGCACCAGACCCTTGAAGCGCACGAGCACCTGGCCGCTCATTCCCAGGCTTTCGAGGGTGAACTTCCACTCGCCCTTGTCAAGCAGCCGCAGCACCGCGCGTTCGCCGTGCGCCGAGGGTAGGGTCGAAACGCGCACGTCCACCGCCCGCCCGCCGATGCGCAGCGAGATCCGGCCGTCCTGAGGCAGCCGCTTCTCGGCGATGTCGAGCTCGGCCATGATCTTCAGGCGCGAGATCAGCGCTGCGTGCAGCGCGCGGTTGGGCTGCACCACCTCGCGCAGCGTGCCGTCCACGCGAAAGCGCACCGAGGAACTGCGCTCGTAGGGCTCGATGTGCACGTCGCTGGCGCCATCCTTGATCGCTTGCGTCAGCAGCGCATTGAGCATGCGGATGATGGGGGCGTCATCGGCCGACTCGAGCAGGTCCTCCACGGCCGGAAGGTCCTGCAGGAGGCGCGACAGGTCCACCGCGCTCTCGACCTCGCCGACGACTGCTGCGGCACTCGACTCGCCGCCGGCGTAGGCGCCGGCGATGCGACGCGTGAGCGAAGCGGCATTCTCCTGCTCCATCGCGTCGATGGCATACAGCCGCTGCACCTCGCCCAGCGCGCCCAGCGGGGCGTCCTCTGCCGCGTACAGCACCAGGCGCTCGCCGTCGTCGTGCAGCAGCACGTTGTGCGCCTTGGCGAAGGCGTAGGGCAGGGGGTGTCTGCTGGCCATGACCGCCGGGCTCGTCGTGCCAGGGTCTCAGGGGCGGCCGGCAGGCAGCGCCGGCGAAGGCGCCGGGGGTGCGGCATCGGTGCCGGGCGCCGGAGCGGGTGTGGAGGGCGCAGGGGCCTGCCGGGCGGGCGCCGGCGTCACGGCGGAGGCCGGTGCGCCGGCGGGTGCCAGGGGCGGCAGGGACGGGTTGGCTGGGATGGGCAGCAGGGGGTTGTCAGCCGGTTGCACGGCCTGCTGCTGCGCCCTGATGAGGTCGTAGCGATCGAGCGTGAGCCGGTCGCCGCCCGCCCCGTCGCGCAGCACCGTAGGGCGCAGGAACACCATCAGGTTGGTGCGGTTCTTCGAGCGGCTCTCGCTGCGAAAGAGCTGGCCGACCACCGGCAGGTCACCCAGCAGGGGAATCTTCGAACGCGACTCGGTGAAGCGATCCTCGATGAGGCCGCCAAGCACGATGATCCCGCCGTCGTCGACGACCACGTTGGTCTCGATCAGGCGCTTGTTGGTGGAGGGCCCGGCATTGGAGGTGCCCGGGGCCACCTTCTCGGCAACGCTGGAAGACTCCAGGAAGATCGCCATGCGCACCGAGCCGCCCTCACCGATCTGCGGCCGCACACGCAGCGTCAGGCCGACGTCCTTGCGCTCGATCGTCTGGAAGGGGTTGACCGTCGAGCTGCTCGCGCCCGTGTTCGTGAACTGGCCGGTGATGAAGGGCACGTTGCTGCCCACGACGATGCGGGCCTCCTCGTTGTCGAGGGTGATCTGGTTCGGCGTGCTGACGATGTTGGTGTTCGTCTGGCTCTGCAGGGCCCGCGCGATGGCCGCCAGGGCGTAGGTGCCGCCGAAGTTCCGGATGAGTCCGATGTTCATGCCCTCGGGCAGTTGCACCTTGCCAGACGCCGCACCGGTCTGCAGGCTGATGATGTTGGCGCCGCCGGTGTTGAAGTTGGTGCCCCCGGCCAGCAGGTTCGCGTCTCCGCGATTGCCGAGGATGCCCTGCCACTGGAAGCCGAAGTCGGCGGCGTTGTCGCCCGACACCTCGACGATCATGCTCTCGATGTAGACCTGGGCACGCCGCGTGTCGAGCTGGTCGATCATCACGCGCACCTGGCGGTACAGCGGCTCGGGCGCGGTGATGATGAGCGAGTTCGTGGCCGGGTCGGCCTGCACGAAGCCACCGGTGGACGGTGCGGCCGAGGCGCTGATCGGCGCTGTTGCCTGCGGCGAAGCACCCCCCGGGGCGCCCCCGGCACCCGGCGCGGTTGCTGCCGGGCTCTGGGAGGGTGCAGATGCGCCGCCCGCACCGCCGCCGCCCGAGCCGGGAAAGGCCGCCCGCAGCACCGCGGCCATGCGCACGGCGTCGGCATTCTTCAGGTGCACCACCCAGATGTTTCCGCCCGGCCCGCCGCCCGGCGCCGGCCGGTCCAGCCTGTCGATGGCCGCACGGATGGAGGCCAGGCGCGCTGCGTTGGGTGCGCGCACCAGCAAGGAGTTGCTGCGCGGCTCGGGGACGATCGTGCTGCCGGCGGAGGCCGCACCCGGAACGCCCGGGACGACCTGCGCCGCGGCGCCGCCGCCCGCATCGGTCAGGCGTTGCACGAGCGGCGCGATGTCGGAGGCCAGCGCATGCTTGAGCGGGACGACTTCAAAGTCCGTCTGCGAGGGCTGGTCGAGCGCGGCGATGATGCGCGCGATGCGCTGCAGGTTGTCCGCGTAATCGGTGATGACCAAGGCATTGGAGCCCGGGCTTGCGTTGATGGTGTTGTTGGCCGAGATCAGCGGGCGCAGCACCGTCACCAGGTTGTTCGGGTTCTCGTATCGCAGGTTGAAGATCTGGGTGAGGATCTGGTCGCCACGCACGGGAACCTCTCCCACCGCGACCGTTCCTGCCTGCAGCTTCGCGTCGGCCTCGGGCACGACCTTCAGCAACCCGCCGCTTTCCACCATTGCAAAGCCGAGCCCGCGCAGCGCCGAGAGGTAGCTGAGGTAGGCCTCGCGTATCGTCAGAGGCTGCTCGCTGAAGACCGTGATCGTGCCCTTCACGCGCGGGTCCACGGCAATCTGACGCTGGATCATCGCGGCAAAGGCACGCGTGACCGCCTCGACATCGGCGTTGACGAAATTGACAGTCACGAGGGTGCGCGAGCGCAGCGCCGGACTGTGGCCTGCCGGCTGCGGGGTGCGCGCATCGGACGCGGGCGTGGCACTTCCAGGGGCGGCCGCACCGACGGCATTGGGCTGGGGCCACGCCGCATGGGGGGCGGCGAGGCTCGCCGAAAGGGTTCCCGCGAGAATCCGCCGCAGCAGACGCGAAGCCTTCATGCTCATCCGATCGAGATCACCGAGCGCGGCCCGTTGCGCCGTCCGATGACATTCAGCAAGTTGTTCAACGCGGTCTCGGAGCCCTCGGCTGCCGAGGCCTCGCCCGTAAAACGCAGCCGGGAGCCGGTCCAGCTGCCCGAACCGCTGAGCTGCAGCGGCCCCTGGACGGTCTGCAGCGAAAGCGCGGGCGCGTCGGGCTGCGCGGCGCCCCCGGCGAGGACGAGGCGATAACTGCCCAAGGTGTCGATGGCCACGATCCGGGAGGATACGTCGGCGAACTCGAATTGGACGCTGCCTTGCATCCGCAGCCTGCCTTCGGTCCAATCCACCGATGCGCCCGACGTGCTGACCCGCACCGTTCCGGACATCTGCAGCGTATTGAAGGGGGTGCCCAGGCCCGCCAGCCAGGCTGCGGGCCAGGTTCCCAGCCCGGCCGGCTGCGCGGGCAGCGCCAGCGCCCAGGTGCCGATCCCCGCACGCACCCCGAGCACGGCCGGCGCCTCTTGGCAGCACGGGTGATGCACGCGCAGCTCCGGCACCAAGCCCTTGGACAGGCCGATGTCCCAGCGCATGCGCCCGGGCAGCGCGGAGGCGTCGCGGCTGCCGGGGCCGCCCGACAGCAGCAGCACACCCGTTCCCGACCACACGGTTCCGCGGGCATCGGCCAGCTGGACGCGCTCGCCTGTGGCCGATGCCAGCGCGTGGGCCAGCCAGCTGGCCGGCGCCCAGGCCACCGCGGCCGCGGCCGCGCCGGCGCAGGCGCCCACGGCGGCCCAGGTCCAGGCCGCGCGCCGCCTGCGCGCCCAGGCTGCGCTGGCGAGCGTGGAGTCTGCGAAGACGGTGCTGGGACGGGGCAGGGCGCGGCGCCGCCGTCGTAGCGCGGGCAGGCGCGGCATGCGTGGCAGGCGAGGCAGGCGAGGCAACGCAGGCAGTCTCATGGCGAGGCCGGAATCACGACCGTCACGGTACCCGAAAAACCGGGGCCGCTTTGCATCAGTTGCGCCTCCACGGGCCTGCCGCGTGCGCCGGTGCGCACTTCGGCGAGCCAGCTGCGTAGCGCGCCGGGGTCCACTCCCTCGAGCGTGAGGACGGCACGGTCGCCTTGCACGCTCAACCTTGCCGCCGCCCCGAGCCGGTCGCTGGCAGCCTTCAGCGCCAGCGCGACCTGGGCCGCCGGAGGTGGGGCCGATTGCCGCAAATCCCGAACCTCTGCGGCGAGCCTTCTCATGGTCAGGGTCTGGGCGTCCAGCGCGTCGAGTCGGGCCGGCGTGCTGCGCACGGTCTGCCAGGCCGGCTGTACTCCCACCCACCACAGAAGCGCCAGCCCCAGCACCCATGCTGCCGTGGAGGCCAGGGCGCGTTCTCGGGCCCCGAGCTGCTTCCACTGCGCCTGCCAGGCCGCCAAGGTCTGCCTGGCCGCCTGGCGGCTTCCTCCCGAGGCGCCGCTGCTCACCGGTGCGCTGGCGGCTTCGCTCATGGCGTTCCTCCTCGTGCGGCCAGGCGCGCCTTCAGGACGACCCGGCCCTGGTTGAGCTCCGCGGTGTAGCCCAGGGGCCGCAGCCGATCGGCAAAGGCGCGGGCGTCCTCCGGGCTCCACCCGGCCACGATGAGCCCGAGCTGCCCGGGCTCGAAGCGCAGGCCCTGCGCCGGTGCCTGCCCGGGTGGCCAGGCCGACGCGGCAGCGGCCAGCAGCGCCTCCAGGTCGTTGTCGCCCGGCTGGCCTGCTGCGCTTCGCAGCGTGTCGGTCTCGCGCTGCATCTGCAGCGGCGCATCCACAACGGTGCGCACCTGCGGGTGGGCGGCCTGGAGCAACTGCACCTGCTCGCGCTGGCGCTCGGTGACGGCTTGCCGCTGCGCCCAGGCCCACGCGTTCAGGCCGATCAACTGCATCACTGCGAGGCTGGCCAGCCCCACGTGCACCGGCCGCCACGCGGGAGTCTTCCAGCGCTTGGCGAAGTCACGCCAGGCCCGGCTCCACATCCGCCGTGCCGCCAGGTCGAACTGGCGCAGGTTCCACAGCGAGCGCGAGGCCTGCAGCGCGAACTCCGCCTCCCCCATGGTGTGCGCCGGGCCCTCCAGCCAGGCCTCGGCGGCGGCTGCCACACGGGGGGTGGCGGTCCAGCGAAGCGGCGGCTGCGGCAGGCTGCGCACGAGGGCGCGTGCCAGGCTGCCGCTCAGCGGCAGGCAGGCCATCCCGCGCTCGTCGGCCACTGCCACGAAGGGCTCCGGTTCGGCGTCGGCGTGGGTTCGGCCCTCGAAGAAATGGCCCTGGGTCGCATCACCCGGCCAAAGAGCAGGCACCACCCGCTCCACGGCCAGCCCGGCGCCCTCGAGCAGCGCCAGGTGCTGCTGCAGCCAGGCCCGGTCGGTCGCGGCCACCCAGACTTCCTGCCCAGCCCGTGCCTCCGTGGGCAAGGCCAGGTGGACGGTCTCGGGGTCGTCGAGCAAAGCCTCCTCCAGCAGGCTGCCCAGCGCGGCGCGCATCTTGCTCGAGGGCGCCTTGGGCAGCGTAAGCCGGTGCCAGCTCACATCGCGTGGATCGATCACGGCCACGACGTTGTCAGCCCGCGGCAACAGGGAAGGCTGGGCACGCCCCTGCGCCGCCAGTTCGATGCCGTCGTCGCTCAGGCCCCAGGCGAAGTCGGCGGCGCTAGCGGAGGCCGCACCGGCATCCGGACGAGCCCCCAGGCGGGCACGTGGAGGCAGGAGCACGACGAGCACGGTCATGGACGACATTGTCGGCCCAGTCAGGGCACTCCCGTGTGAGCATTCACCCGTTCCCTGTGGTGGATGACGACCTGGTCCCCGGCGCGCTCCACCAGCGAGCGCTCCTCCACCACCCGTTCCTCCAGCCGCAGCCGGCCGCTGACCTCGAAGAAGGAACTGGACACCGCTACGCCTCGCTGCTCGATCTCGAAATCCGGCCCGAGCAGGCTCTTCGCGCGCCCCAGGGAATCGAAGGGACTGCGCTGGCGGGCCTGGACCAGGCGCTCGGCCGTGCCGCCATCGATGCCCAGCACCGCGGCCAGCGCCTCCCGAGGGGCAGTGTTGAGATTCAGCGGCGTGGGCTTGGGCAGTACGTCCAGGAAGGGCTGCAGCGCGCGCAGGGTCGCGGCGTCGATCCCGAGCCGCGCGAGGTGGCCGAAGCGCTGCAGGGGCAATGGACCGTCCAGCGCTTCGGCCCCTTCTGCCGTCGCGCGCCAGGACGCCTGCACACCCTGCGCGATCACGTTGCCGATGGCTGGCGGCACGCCAGCCGCGTCGCACAGGCGTGCGAGCTTCTGCGCCTCCGGCACCGACAGCTTGCCGTCGACGATGAGGTTGCGCAGGTTGTAGCGGGACTGCGCATCGACGATGCGGCCGGACAGGAAGGCCTCGGGGCCGCTGTCGGCGTTGTTGTCACGGTCTGCAGCCAGGAAGGTGGAAAGCCTCGCCTCCGCCAGCGGCGTCGCCCAGGGCTCTCCCAGGTGGTCCACTGGCTGGCGCCCCCCGGAGCGGTCGGCGCGCGCGTCCTCGCGCAGGATGAGGATCGACCAGTCCAGGGCTCCGGCCAGGATCCACACCGACTGCATCCGGCTGCGCTCGGCAGACTCGACCTGCACGGCACGCCACTGCTGCCAGACCATGCCCGCCGCGAGGGTCGTGACCAGGGCGACGATGATCATCGCCAGCAACAACGCGGCTCCGCGGGCGCGGGGCGAGTCGATGCGTAGGGGTGTCATGGCGGCTGGGGTCCGAGCACGACATCGCGCGTGAGCGTGCCGCCGGCCAGCTCGAGCACCAGCCGCA
The DNA here is from genome assembly GCA_040400855.1 of Rubrivivax sp. GTDB lineage: Bacteria > Pseudomonadota > Gammaproteobacteria > Burkholderiales > Burkholderiaceae_C > Rubrivivax. The sequence goes on along the minus strand of JBBAPJ010000003.1, from coordinate 43,921 downwards.
CGCCACTGGGTGTCTGCTCCCTCAGGGGCGCGGCCGGCCCGGAGGCGGGCTGGGCTGCAGGGGCTGCGACATCGCCGGCGGACTGCGCATTGGACCAGCTGCTGCCCCGCCAGAAGTAGACCTGCACGGACGACGATGCGTCCAGGATGCGAAGCGTTCCGGGTTCGTCACCCATGAGCTGCTGGCTGCGCAGCCACTGCTGGCGAAGCTCGGGTGCGCGAGTCGTGGTGGAGGAAGCCCAGCGCCACCATGCGCCACCGCGCAAAGTCCAGGCCACCACCTGCACGCCGGCGTCCTGTCGCCTTGTCAGTCGAAGGGTCCCGCCGTCGAAGGCCAGGGCCTGGACGACGCCCGTGTCCTCGAGCTCGAGCAGGTCGCGTTCCCACTGGGCCAGCGCGGTGTTCAGCCGCAGCGTTCGCTCCACCGCTTCCTGGCCGATCGCCCGCGAGCGGCTGATGCCGTCGACGCCGCGCCAGGCCATGGCCGCCAGCGTGGCCATGATCGCCAGGCCCACGAGTACCTCGACGAGGGTGAAGCCGCGCGACCGGCCCGCACCCGCAGGAGCGTTCACGCCGTGTGCGAGCAAAGGCAGGGCCAAGGCCTCAGTTCCTTCCCAGAACGGTGGAGACCGTGACGAGCGGCCGGCCATCCTCGTGGCTGACGGCCGCATCGACGCGGCGGAAGTTCGGGTTGGGCGTCGGCCGCACGCGCAGCTCGCCTCGGTAGCGGCGCCCCAACTGCTCGCACGAGAACTCGTTGTCGCCAGTGCCGGGAAACCGCTTGCCCAGCCTGAGATCGGCCAGCTGGTTGTCGGCGCACCACTGGGCGGCCGAGACGTCGGCCAGGCGCGCGGCGTTGTCCGTCACGGAGCCGGCTGCACGCAATCCCGCCGACAACGCGATGGCCACCACCGCAAGCGCCACGAGCACCTCCACGAGCGTGAAGGCTCGTGCGGCCTGCGAGCCCGCGGCGTGTCGCCAGGGTGCGGGCCTGCTCATCGGCTCGGCTGGATTGGATCCTCGACCACCATGAAGGGGCCCAGCCCGTCGGTGGCGAGCACCAGGCGCTGGTCGCCCAGGTTCAGCGCGATGCGCTGCGCTCCGATCAGCGGCTCAGGCCCGAGGCGCACGCTGCGCGAGCCGATCACCTCGGCCCACACCTCGCGGTCGAGCCAGCGCGAGGGGAGTGCCAACGACGTGGGCAGCCCGGCAAACTGGAAATCCGGGCCGTCATCAGCCGATTCCGCGCGGCGCCTGGGCTGCCAGAAGGCGTCCAGGCTCGACGAACGGGCCTCCGTGCGCGCCGACTCCAGCAGTGCCACGAGGCGAGCGGCTTCGCGTTCGAGCTGGCGGGCCTGCGGGTCTCGCACGGCCAGTGACACCAGGCCGGTGGTCAACGCCACGAGGGCGACCACCACCATCAACTCGATGAGGGTGAATCCCCGGACCGGGCGGCGCCCTCGCGCAGGCCTGGGGGCGGCGTTACTGCCAGGACCCCACATCCGCGTTGTGACCGTCGCCGCCGGGCTGGCCGTCTGCACCGAGGCTGAAGACGTCGATCTCGCCCTTCACGCCCGGGTTGAGGTACTGGTAGGGGCGGCCCCACGGGTCGTTGGGCAGCTTGTCGAGGTAGGGCTTCCAACTGGGCGGCACGGGGCCCGCGGAGGGCTTGCGCACCAGTGCCTCCAGGCCCTGCTCGCTCGAGGGGAAGCGCTGGTTGTCCAGCTTGTACAGCTTGAGCGCCTGCATCAGGTTGTTGACATCGGTGCGCGCCGCGGTGACCTTGGCATCCGACGCCCGGTCCAGGACGTTGGGGGCGATGAGCGCGGCGAGCACACCGATGATCACGAGAACGACCATGATCTCGATCAGCGTGAATCCAGGCGCATGCCTGCGCCGAGCGGGGGGGAGGAATCTCATCGTCGGGAGTCTGGAGAATGGGGGTCGCTGCATGATAATCGGGCCATGACCGCGCGTTGGGTGGCATTTCTCACATGGGCGGCGGTTGCGGCTGGCCTGGTGTACTGGCTGCTGAAGCTGCTGGTCTCCCCGTCACCCCTGCCTGCTCATGCTCAGGTCGTGGCCACTGCCGCTCGTCCTGCGGCCGACCTGCAGCGTGTCCTCGGAGCCGGGGCACCGGCCCCAGCGCAGACGACCGATCCTGCCGCCAGTCCGGCGCCAGCCGACCCTCGCTTCACCCTGGTCGGCGTGGTGGCCCCGAGGCCGGGCTCTTCCCCGCGCGAAGGCATTGCGCTGATTGCGTCGGATGATCAGCCTGCCAAGGCCTTCCGGGTGGGAGCCGTCGTCGACGGCACGCTCGTGCTCCTGTCGGTGTCGTCGCGTGGTGCGAGCCTCGGGTCCCGAGGTGGCCCGCCCACCGTCGTGCTCGAGTTGCCGGAGGTGCCGGGCCCCGCCACGGGGGGTGCGCCTGGCATGGCCGAAGGGGCGCCCCAGGAGCCTGGCGTGTCCGTTGCTCCGGGCGTCCCCGTTGCGCGGGTTCCGGTTAGCGGGCCGTCCGCCCTGGCGCCGCCCCGACCGATCGTGCCCCCGCCGCCCGTCGTGCCCGGGGTGCCTGCCGGGGGCGGGCCGCCGTCTGGTAGTGCAGCCCGGCCTCGCACGCCCTAGGTCACCAGGAGACTGCGTGGCGGGCCGGGGCCGGGACAGGGCGGCAAGATGCGTGACAAGGCGGTGACGCCTTCGCAGCGGCTGCGGGCACACCTGCGCGCGCAGATGCAGCGCCACGAGCCTTTCTCACGCCTGTCGGCATCCAGCCTCGAGGCGCTGCTCGAAGGCGTGCGGGAGAGCTACCACGCACCGGGCGAGCTGGTGATCGGGCCTGCCGACGGACCGGTGCAGCACCTCAGGTGGGTTCGAAGCGGGGCGGTGCGCGGCACGGGCGTGACCGGCGACGTCTTCGACATCGAGCAGGGCGAGCTGTTTCCTGTGGGTGCCGTTCTGGCCGATCGCGCCGTGACCTCGCGCTACGAGGCCGTGGACGACGTCTTCTGCCTGGAGATCGAGGCGGCGCTGCTGCGCGAGACGGCCCGTCGCGACCCCGTGCTGGCCGACTTCCTGCAGCGCAGGATGCGCCACCTGCTGGCCCTGTCGACCCAGGCCGCCCAGGCCGCGACCGCCTCTCAGGTGCTGGCCCAGCAGTCGTTCGAGGCGCCGCTGGCGACCCTGATCGGACGCGAGCCGGTGACCATCGGCCCCGACCAGCCCGTTGTCGAGGGGCTGCAGCGCATGCACGGGCAAGGCGTGGGCTCGGTGGTCGTGGTCGACGAGGACGGCCGGCCGCTCGGTATCCTGACGCTGCACGACCTGCCCGGCCGGATCCTGCTGAGCGAGCCTGCCCTGGATCTTCGGCGCACGCCCATGCGCGCGGTGATGTCCGCGCCGGCGTACACGCTCGACGTCGGCAGCCCGGTGCACGAGGCGGTGGTGGCCATGTCGCGCCACGGCATCCGGCACGTGCCGCTGACGCGCCAGGGGCGCCTCGTCGGCGTGGTTTCCGAGCGCGACCTGTTCGCCCTGCAGAAGCAGTCGCTCGGCGGGCTGGGCAGCGCGCTTCGCGGTGCCGCCGACGTGGCGACGCTGACCCGGCTCGCGCCACAGTTGCGCGCCTACGGGCGTCGCCTGCAGGCCCAGGGCGTGGCGGCTCCCACCCTCACGGCGCTCGTGAGCCACCTCAACGACCTGCTTTGCACCCGCCTCGTGCAGTTGCAGGCCGCCGACCATGGACTGGACCTCCGTCGCGCCTGCTGGGTGGCGTTCGGATCGGAAGGGCGTGGTGAGCAGACAGTGGCCACCGACCAGGACAACGGACTGGTGCTGGACGACATGGTGGACGACCAGGAGCACGAGCGCTGGCGCGTCCTGGGACGCAACGTCAACGAAGCCCTGGATGCATGCGGCTTTCCACTCTGCAAGGGCGGAATCATGGCTGGCCAGGCGCGCTGCTGCCTGAGGCTGAGCCAGTGGCGGGCCCGCTTCGAGCACTGGATGGAGCGCGGGGAACCGCAGGACCTGCTGGAGGCGAGCATCTTCTTCGACATGCGCCCGATCGCCGGCGAGACCGCGCTGGTGGCGCCGCTGCGGGAGATCATCACGACCGGCGCAAGCCGGCATCCCCGCTTCCTGCGGTTGCTGGCGGAGAACTCGCTGCGCCTGACGCCGGCCCTGGCCTGGCACGGCGGCCTCGACGTGCAGGCCGAGGGCGGACGGCGCCACATCGACCTGAAGATGCACGGAACGGCCGTGTTTGTCGACGCGGCGCGCCTGTTTGCGCTGGCCACTGGCGTGCAGGCCCTGGGCACGCGCGAGCGTCTCGTGCGGGCGGGCGCCGCGCTGGCGGTTCCCGAGCACGAGCGCGAGGGCTGGGCCAGCGCCTTCGAGGTGCTGCAGATGCTGCGCCTGCGCGTGCAGGTGCAGGCCGCCGACGGCCACGCCCCGAACCGCATCGATGTCGATTCCCTGGACGACATCGACCGACAACTGCTCAAGGAGGCCCTGAAGGTGGGCAGGCGGCTGCAGCAGCGCCTGTCGATGGACTGGCTCAGGGCCTGAGCGAAATGGCCAGGGTGCACGCGCTCGCCCGGCTGCCATGGCCGACCGGTTCCCTGGCATGAGACCGTGGACCCGATTGCTCATGCGACTGGGCCTGGCCGGGCCGCAGGCCGCCTCGGCAGCGGTCGACGCCCGATGGGTGGTGATCGATGTGGAGTCCACGGGTCTGGACCCCAAACGCGACCGGCTCGTCGCGATCGCCGGGGTGGCGCTTCATTTCACCCAAGGGCTGCCGCGTCTGCTGGCCGACGACAGCTTCGAAGTCGTCGTGCAGGGGGTGGGCGAGGCTTTCGACCGCAACAACATCCTGGTGCACGGGGTCGGAGTTGGGGCGCGGCGTCGTGGAGTTCCACTGGCCGATGCGCTTGCGGCCTTCGAGGGCTGGGCGGGCCCGTCCCTGCGTGCCGGATTCCATGTCGATTTCGACCGCGTGCTCATCGAGCGCGCTGCCGGTCGAACCACCCCGCCCGCGCGCTGGCTCGACCTGGCGCCGCTGGCGGCAGCCATGCATCCTCAGGTGCGCGCCCAGGCGCTCGACGAGTGGCTCGAGCACTTCGGCATTCCCTGCCTGGCGCGGCACGAGGCCGTGGCCGACACGCTGGCAACGGCAGAACTGCTCATGCGGCTGTGGCCGGGCCTGCAGCGCGCCGGCGTGAAGGACGCCGCCACGGCCCAGGCCCTCGCCCGCAACCGCCGCTGGCTGCAGCCCTGAGGCCGAGGCGCGCTCAACGCAGGAAGAGCGAGTAGACGGGGTTGCCCGTCTCCTCCACGCAGGGGTAGTCCAGGGCTTCCAGGAAGCGGGCGAAGGCAGCCTCGTCATGCGACGGTACCTGCAGACCCACGAGGATGCGACCGTAGTCGGCCCCCTGGTTGCGGTAGTGGAACAGGCTGATGTTCCAGTCCGGGTGCATGGCCGACAGGAAGCGCAGCAGCGCACCAGGCCGCTCCGGGAAGACGAAGCGAAAGAGCCGCTCCTCGCGGGCGAGCTCGCTGCGCCCGCCCACCAGGTGGCGCACGTGCTCCTTGGCAAGTTCGTCGTCGCTCAGGTTCACGGTGGCAAACCCGTGGCGCTCGAAGGTGCGCGCGATGCGAGGCGCCTCGTCAGCGCGGGCGATGGACAGGCCCACGAAGACGTGCGCGACGCGGGGATCGGAGATGCGGTAGTTGAACTCCGTGACCTGTCGCGAGCCGGAGCCGCCGATGAGCTCGCAAAAGCGTCTGAACGAGCCGCGTTCCTCGGGAATCGTCACGGCAAACAACGCCTCGCGCTTCTCGCCGAACTCCGCCCGCTCGGCGACGAATCTCAGGCGGTCGAAGTTCATGTTGGCGCCGCAGGTGATCGTCACGAAGGTCCGGCCCTTCAGGCGGCGTGACTGCACGTGCTGCTTGATGGCGGCCACGCCCAGCGCACCCGCAGGTTCCAGGATGCTGCGCGTGTCCTGGAACACGTCCTTGATGGCCGCGCACACCTCGTCGGTGTCGACGAGCACGAAGTCGTCGACGAGCTCGCGTGCGAGCCGGAAGGTCTCCACTCCCACCTGCTTGACGGCCGTGCCGTCGGAGAACAGGCCCACATCGTGCAGGACCACGCGCTCGCCGCTGCGCACCGAGCGCACCATGGCGTCGGAGTCCACCGTCTGCACGCCGATGACACGGATTTCCGGCCGCACGGCCTTCAGGTAGGCGGCCACGCCCGCGATCAGTCCGCCTCCGCCGACGGCGACGAAGACAGCGTCGATGGGCCCCTGGTGCTGGCGCAGGATCTCCATCGCCACCGTGCCCTGCCCCGCGATGACATCGGGATCGTCGAAGGGGTGGACAAAGGTGAGTGCGTGTTCGCTCTGCAGCGCGAGTGCGTGCTGATGGGCGTCGGAGTAGCTGTCCCCGTGCAGCACGACCTCCGCACCGAGTGCGTTCACGGCGTCGATCTTCACCCGTGGCGTCGTCACCGGCATCACGACCCGCGCCCGGCATCCCAGCCGGCGGGCGGCCAGCGCCACGCCCTGTGCATGGTTGCCGGCCGACGCGCAGATCACCCCGCGCGCCAGCTGCTCGGCCGACAGGTGGGCCATCTTGTTGTAGGCGCCGCGCAGCTTGAAACTGAAGACGGGCTGCTGGTCCTCCCGCTTGAGGAGCACCTGGTTGCCCAGGCGACGCGACAGCGTACGCGCGTGTTCGAGCGCCGATTCGATCGCAACGTCGTACACGCGCGCGGTCAGGATCTTCTTGAGATAGTCCTGCTCGGTGCGTACGGGGTCGGGGGCAGACATGGTCGGCGGGGCATGCTCGATCGGCGCAGGCGGTCGACTGGAAAAAGGACCCGGGGCCGGCAGGCCCCGGGCCTAACCACCCTTTTCAGGAGGTGGAGGAGACAACCTTCACTGCGATCGAGTCTAGCACCGCGATGCTGCGCTGCAGCACCGGCGCGGTCCTCGCGGTTACGGCCAACTAAGCATGACTCATGCCAGGCGCTTCGAGGCAGAATGCCCGGTCTGATCTTTCTCGTGGTGCACCACTGCACCATCGTCGAGCATGGAATGCACCGTTCACTGGATGCCGTCGGCCGGGATGGCTTTCGTGGCCGAGACCGGCAGCGGCCACATGGTGTCGATGGACGGCGCCCCCGACGGTGGCGGGCGCAACCTGGCACCGCGCCCCATGGAGACGCTGCTGGCCGGCGCCGGGGGCTGTACCGCGTACGACGTCGTGCTCATCCTCAAGCGCGGGCGGCACGCGGTCAGCGGCTGTCAGGTGAAACTCCAGGCCGAGCGCGCCGCGCAGGACCCGAAGGTGTTCACGCGCATCCACCTGCATTTCGTCGTCAGCGGGCGTGGCCTGCCCGCCGCCGCGGTGCAGCGCGCCATCGAGCTGTCGCACGAGCGCTACTGCTCGGCCACGATCATGCTTGGCAAGACGGCTGAGGTCACGACGAGCCACGAGATCGTCGAGGCCTGACGGGCTTCCTGTGCCGCTCGGGCGCGACCGGCGGCTCAGATCACATGTGCGGCGGTCGTCATCACCTTGGCTGCCGATCGCATCAGCCAGCGAGCCGGCGCGGGCATCTCGACGGCGCCAGCGCACAGCGCTTCGCCGGCATGTCGGGCTTCGTCGAGCTGCATCTGCTCGACGATGGCTCGCGAGGCCAGGTCCTGGGCCGGCAGCCGCTCAAGGTGGCCGGCCAGGTGCTGCTCCACCTGCCTTTCGGTCTCGACGACGAAGCCCAGGCTCGCCGCGTCCCCCAGGCGCCCTGCGACCAGGCCGATGGCGAACGCGCCGGCGTACCACAGGGGGTTCAGCAGGCTGGGGCGGTCACGGAGCTCGCGCAGCCGGGATTGGGTCCAGGCGAGGTGGTCCGCCTCCTCGCGCGCGGCCTGCAGGAACTGCGCGCGCACCCGGGGCTCGCGCGCCGCCAGGGCCTGGGCCTGGTAGAGCGCTTGCGCGCACACTTCGCCGACGTGGTTCACCCGCATCAGCGCGCCCGACAGCCGGCGCTCCTCTTCGGTCAGCGTTCCCGTCTGGGCCGTGGCGCCTGCGTCAGCCGGGGCGCGCGGGACAGGGCGCCCGGCGTGCGATCCGCCGCCGATCGTGCGCAGCGCGTCGTCCAGGCAGGCCAGGAGGCGGTCGGTCGGGGTCAACATGCAGCCACTGTAATGGACGGCGCCGGCGTTGTTGCCAGACAACAGGGCAGGGTCTTTTCGACCCGGGTGCTTGGCACGGTCGGCCGGGCTCTGGTGCAATACGGTCAGCTTCCGCTGTAGGAGGTTGGCCTGATCGGCATCCCTTTCCGGGTGTCCCGGGTAGAACCTCGATCGGGATGTCTTGTGCAACCTAGGAGATCATTGCAATGAAGAAGTCTCTGCTCGCCCTCGCCGCGATGACCGCGTTCACGGGCGCCGCTTCGGCCCAGTCTTCCGTCACGCTGTTTGGCGTTGTTGACCTTGCTGGTCGTGCCGTGAGCGCGGGTGGCCGTTCGCAGCGCCAACTCGTGGCTGACGGGTTCAACAGCAACCGTATCGGCTTCCGCGGTATCGAGGACCTCGGCGGTGGCCTGCGCGCGGGCTTCTGGCTCGAGGCCGGCATGGATCCGTCGATCGGCACGGCCGGTGGCGCCAACGGCAACGCGGCTGGCAACACGGCCTCGTCCGCAGCCCCGTCCGGCTCGCCGGCAGCCTTCTTCAACCGCCGCTCGACCGTGAGCCTGCTGGGCGGTTTCGGTGAAGTGCGCCTCGGCCGCGACTACACCCCGTCCTTCTGGAACACCACCGTGTTCGATCCGTTCGGCACCAACGGCGTGGGCTCGTTCCTGACCGTCGTCGACACGCTCGGCACGGGTTCGCAGACCACGGTGCGTGCCAACAATTCCGTTGGCTACTTCCTGCCTGGTGGCCTGGGCGGCCTGTATGGCCAGGCCATGATCGCGATGGGCGAGCAGGCCATCGCGTCGAGCCTGCCTGCGGGCAACTCGCACAAGTCGTTCCGAGTCGGCTACGGCGCCGGCCCGCTGAACGTGGCTTACTCGTATGGCCTGACCGACAACGGCACGGGCGGTGCGGACTTCAAGCACACGAACCTCGGCGGCATGTACGACCTGAAGACCGTCCAGCTGTACGCGCAGATGAACAACACGTCGGCCTCCGGCACGACGGCGGTCGCCGGCCGCAAGCAGCGTGTCACGCTGCTGGGTGCCACGGCCCCGATGGGTGCCACGCAGCTGCGTGCGTCCTACATCAAGGTTGACGGCAGCGGCCCCGCCGCCTCCGACAACAAGGATGCCTCGCAGATCTCCCTGGGCGTCGTGCAGAACATGTCCAAGCGCACCGCGCTGTACGGCACGTACTCGCGCATCAGCAACAGCGGCGCGGCCACCTACACGCTGGGCCCGGTTGCTGCCACCGCCGGCGGCAAGGCCACCGGCTACGAAGTGGGCGTGCGTCACTCCTTCTGATCCGGCGTCGGCAACGCCCGGCCCGGTGCTTGCACCGGGCTGTTTCAGCAAGCCGCCCTCGGGCGGCTTTTTCGTGTCCGCCAGGTGCCTGGCGGCTTCTTCCTGCACCGAGGATGGCTGTGACGAGACGACGAGGTGGGATGCGGCCTCGCATCGGGCTGCCCGGCTGGGCGCTGGCTGCAGCCCTCCTGGGCGGCTGCGCAGGGCCGGGAGTGGATCCGTCCGTGCGGTCTGCTGCCCCCTCTGGCGAGTCGACGGTCTCCGCTGACGGCTGGCATCCGGTGCTGCTGCCCGGCAAGGCGCCGACCCGGTATGCGGTGACGCAGAAGGAGGGGCGCTGGGCCGTGAGCGCGCGGGCCGATTCTTCGGCCAGCATGTGGCGGCGGCGGGTGTCGGTACCTGCCGGCCAGCTGGGCGAGGCCCGGTTCGCGTGGTGGGTCGAAAACCTGCCTGCGGGTGCGCACGTGGGCGATGTCGACCAAGAGGATGCGGCCGCACGTGTCATCTTCGCCTTCGAGGGAGACCTCGAGAAGCTTTCGCCGCGCAACCGCGCCATGTTCGACCTGGCGCGGGCGCTGACCGGCGAGTACCCGCCCTATGCCACGCTGATGTATGTCTGGGACTCGCGTGCGCCCGTGGGAAGCGTGGTCGTGAACCCGAGAACCGACCGTGTGCGCAAGATCGTGCTCGACTCTGGCCCGGCCGAACTCGGGCGCTGGCGGGAGCACCGCAGACGGCTCGCAGAGGACTTTCGCCGCGCCTTCGGCGAGGAACCGGGGCGGCTCGTGGCGATCGCGGTGATGACCGATGGCGACAACACGCGCACGCTCAGCCAGGCCTGGTACGGCGCGATCGAACTGCACGACTAGGCGCAATTCCCCCGGTTTGCGTCGGCGCGCGCTTGCGCGCATGATGCGCGGCTTTCGCCCGTTGCTGGCTGCGCTTCCTCGTCGATGCTCGTCTTCATCCTCCGCCGGCTGGCCCAGGCCGTGATCGTCATGCTCACGGTGGCCTTCCTGGCCTTCATGCTGTTCCAGTACGTCGGCGATCCGGTCACGAACCTGCTGGGCCAGGACGCGACACAGGAGCAACGCGAGCAGCTGCGCCGTGACCTGGGCCTGGACGAGCCGTTCCCGGTTCAGTTCGCCAAGTTCGTCGGCAACGCGGTGCAGGGCGAGTTCGGCTTGAGCCTGCGCCAGGGGCGCAAGGTTTCATCCCTCATCGTCGAGCGCTTTCCGGCCACGCTGGAACTTGCCGTGTGCGCGGCGCTCCTGGCGCTGGCCGTGGGCATTCCGCTGGGCGTCTATGCGGCCTTGCGGCGTGGCAGCTTCGGCTCTCAGGTGGCGATGACGGTGTCGTTGCTGGGGGTGTCGCTGCCCACCTTCCTCATCGGCATCCTGCTCATTCTCTTCTTCTCGGTGATGCTGAAGTGGCTGCCCAGTTTCGGGCGCGGCGACGTGGTGGCGATCGGCACATGGACAACGGGCCTGCTGACGTTCGACGGATGGCGCCACCTCGTGCTGCCGGCCATCACCCTCTCGGTCTTCCAGCTGGCACTCATCCTGCGGCTGGTGCGGGCCGAGATGCTGGAGGTGCTGCGCACCGACTACATCAAGTTCGCGCGAGCGCGCGGGCTGCAGGACCGCGCGGTCTACTTCGGGCATGCGCTGAAGAACACCCTTGTACCTGTGATCACGATCACGGGGTTGCAGCTCGGTGGGCTCATCGCCTTTGCCATCGTCACGGAGACGGTTTTCCAGTGGCCGGGCATGGGGCTGCTCTTCATCCAGGCGGTGCAATTCGCCGACATCCCTGTCATGGCGGCGTACCTGTGCCTGATCGCGCTGATCTTCGTGGTCATCAACCTCACGGTGGATCTGCTGTACTTCGCGGTGGACCCGCGGCTGCGCATCGAGAAGACCGGGGGAGGGCACTGAGATGGCCGCACCGACGTCCCCGAGCCCTGCCGAAGCCGCGACGGCTGCCGCTGCCCGTGCACCGGGCGCCTGGGCGCGTTTCTTCGACGGCGACATCTGGTACAGCTTCCGGCACTCGCCGGTGGCGATCGTCGCGGCGGTGATCGCCGCGCTGTGCCTCTTCTGCGCGTTCTTCGCTCCCTGGGTGGCACCGCACGATCCTTTCGACCTGGCCACACTCGACCTGGGTGATGCCCGGCTGCCTCCGGCGTGGGAGGCCGATGGGCGCGCCAGGTACCTGCTCGGCACCGACGACCAGGGGCGCGACATCCTCTCGGCCCTGATGTACGGCGCGCGCATCTCGCTGCTCGTTGGGCTCGCGTCGGTGGTCCTGTCGGTGGTGGTGGGCGTGGCGCTCGGGTTGCTCGCGGGCTTCGCCGGCGGACGCATCGACGCCTTCATCATGCGCGTGTGCGACGTGATGCTCTCCTTCCCCTCGATCCTCGTGGCTCTGCTGATCGACGGCGTGGGGCGGGCGCTCTTTCCGAATGCGCACGAGGCCCTGGCGTTCTCGGTGCTGATCATCGCCATATCGCTCAGTGGCTGGGTACCGTATGCGCGCACGGTGCGCGGCTCCACGCTCGTGGAGCGCAACAAGGAGTACGTGCAGGCCGCACGCGTGATCGGGGTGTCGCCCCTGCGGATCATGTTGCGCCACGTGCTGCCCAACGTGATGGGGCCGGTGCTCGTGCTCGCCACCATCCAGGTCGGACAAGCCATCCTCACCGAGGCGACACTGTCCTTCCTCGGCGTGGGCGTACCCCCGACCTCGCCCTCGCTGGGCACGCTGATCCGCATCGGCAACGATTTCCTCTTCTCGGGCGAGTGGTGGATCACGATCTTCCCGGGCCTGATGCTCGTGCTGATTGCGCTGTCGGTGAACCTGCTGGGCGACTGGTTGCGGGACGCCATCAACCCGCGCCTGCGCTGAGCCCGAGGATCCGCCATGCCTGCCGTCGCCCCGCCGCTGCTCGAAGTGCGCCACCTGCGGGTGGAGTTCCCCACGCGCCGGGGGACGCTCCTGGCCATCGACGACATCTCCTTCGACATTGCCCCAGGCGAGGTGCTGGGCGTGGTGGGGGAGTCGGGCGCCGGGAAATCGCTCACGGGTGCAGCCATCATCGGGCTGCTCGAGCCGCCCGGGCGCATCGCCGCAGGCGAGATCCGGCTGGAGGGCCAGCGCATCGACAACCTGCCGCACGACCAGATGCGCGCGATCCGCGGGCGCAAGATCGGCGCCATCTTCCAGGACCCGTTGACCTCGCTGAACCCGCTCTACACGGTCGGGCGCCAGCTCACCGAGACGATCCAGACACACCTGGGCGTGAGCAGCCAGGAGGCGCGCGAGCGCGCGATCCGGTTGCTGCAGGAGACGGGCATCCCAGCGGCCGAGGCACGCATCGACCAGTACCCGCACCAGTTCTCGGGCGGCATGCGCCAGCGTGTCGTCATCGCGCTGGCACTTGCCGCCGAGCCCAAGCTCATCGTGGCAGACGAGCCCACCACGGCCCTGGACGTGTCGATCCAGGCGCAGATCATTGCGCTGCTCAAGCGGCTGTGCCGCGAGCACGGCGCAGCCGTCATGCTCGTCACGCACGACATGGGCGTGATTGCCGAGACCTGCGATCGGGTGGCCGTGATGTACGCCGGGCGCATTGTCGAGGTCGGCCCGGTGCACGACGTGATCCATGCTCCCGCGCACCCCTACACCGCAGGGCTGATGGGGTCGATTCCTTCGATGGATGGGGAGCGTGAGCGGCTGCTGCAGATCGAGGGCGCCATGCCGCGCCTGACGGCCATTCCCTCGGGCTGTGCCTTCCATCCGCGCTGTCCCCATGCGATCGAGCGCTGCCGTCAGGAGCGGCCCGAACTCGAATCCGCCCACGCCACGCGCGCGGCCTGCTGGCTCTCACGCACGGGTGCGCCGTCTGCGGCAGGGGTGCAGGCATGAGCGCGGGCATGGGCGAGCAGGTGATCGGGGGCGCGGTCGATCCCGCGGCCGCAGTCGGGCACTCCGCCGAAGGCGGCATGCCGCTGGTGGAGGTTCGCGACCTGGCCAAGACCTTCGATGTGTCGGCACCGTGGCTCAACCGAGTCATCGAGCGCAAACCGCGCCAGTTCGTGCACGCGGTCGATGGCGTGAGCTTCGCCATCCCGCGGGGCCGGACGCTGGCGCTCGTGGGCGAGTCAGGCTGCGGCAAGAGCACCGTGGCCCGGCTGCTCGTGGGCCTGTACGCGCCCACGCGCGGGGAGGTGCACTTCGGTGGGCAGGCCACGGCTGCGCTGTCCGGCGCCCCGCTGCGCGCGCTGCGGCGGCGCATGCAGATGATCTTTCAGGATCCGTACGCGAGCCTGAACCCCCGCTGGAAGGTACTCGACATCGTGGCCGAGCCCCTGCGCGAGCACGGCCTGCTGCCTGATCCGGACGCGCAGCGCGGCCGCGTGGCCGAATTGCTTCAGTCCGTGGGGCTGGCTGCAGCCGATGTCGAGAAGTTCCCGCACCAGTTCTCCGGTGGCCAGCGCCAACGCATCTCGATCGCGCGCGCCCTGGCCACGCAGCCCGAGTTCCTGGTGTGCGACGAGCCGACCTCGGCGCTGGACGTCTCGGTGCAGGCGCAGGTGCTCAACATCATGCGCGACCTGCAGCGCGAACGCGGGCTCACCTACCTCTTCATCTCGCACAACCTGGCGGTCGTTCGCCACGTGAGCGACGAGGTGGGGGTGATGTACCTGGGCCGGCTCGTGGAGCTCGCGCCCAAGGCCGAGCTCTTCGCACGTCCGCGCCACCCCTACACGCGGATGCTCCTGGATGCGATCCCGGACATCCGCATGACCGGCCGTGCGCGCACCCCCGTGCAGGGGGAGGTGCCCAACCCGCTGAACCCGCCAGCGGGCTGCGCCTTTCACCCACGCTGCCCGCATGCCAATGCGCGCTGCTCCAGTGAGCGCCCGGTGCTGCAATTGTGGAAGGGCATCCGCGTGGCCTGCCACGCCGTGGAAGAGGGCCGGATCTGATCGGCCTGGACGCGAACGAACGGGCCTCAGCCCGGCAGCAGCCGCTCGTCGCGAAACAGGTCGCTCACCGACTCGCGTGCACGGATGAGGTGGACATCCGCGCCATCGACCATCACCTCCGCAGCACGTGCGCGGGTGTTGTAGTTGCTGGCCATGCTCATGCCGTAGGCGCCGGCCGACAGCACGGCGAGCACGTCCCCCTCGGCCACGGCCAGCGCACGGTCACGTCCGAGCCAGTCGCCTGACTCGCATACCGGCCCCACCACGTCCCAGTCGAGGGCGGGCCCGTCGCGTGCGAGGCAGGGCTCGATTCCCATCCAGGCTTCGTACATCGCCGGGCGCATCAGGTCGTTCATCGCGGCATCGACGATGCAGAAGTTCTTCGCATCCCCGGGCTTGAGCACCAGAACCTGCGCGAGCAGCACGCCAGCGTTGCCCACGAGGGAGCGGCCTGGCTCGAGCAGCACCTCGCGCTGTGCTTGTCCGCGCGCGTCCAGGCGCGACAGCATGGACGCCACGAGCTCGGAAGCATCAGGCGGCCGTTCGTCGGTGTAGGTGATGCCCAGGCCTCCGCCGACATCCACGTGGTGCAGCGGGATGCCCTGAGCCTCCACGGCCTCGACAAGGTCGAGCAGGCGGTCCAGCGCATCGAGGTAGGGCTCCACGCGCGTGATCTGCGAGCCGATGTGGCAGTCGATGCCTGTCACGTGCAGGCCGGGCAGCGAGGCGGCGAGCTGGTAGGCCTGCACCGCCTGATCGTGCGCGATGCCGAACTTGTTGCCCTTCAGCCCGGTGGAGATGTAGGGGTGGGTGCGCGCGTCCACGTCGGGGTTCACTCGCAGGCTCACGGGCGCCTTGCGGCCCTTTGCGCAGGCCACCTGCGACAGCAGGCGAAGCTCGGTCAGGCTCTCGACGTTGAAGCACTTGACGCCGGCGTCGAGCCCGGCGTGCATCTCCGTTGCCGTCTTGCCCACGCCCGAGAACACGACCTTGGAGGGATCGCCTCCGGCGGCCAGCACGCGGGCGAGTTCGCCGCCGGAGACGATGTCGAACCCGAGCCCGGCCTGCGCGAAGGTCTGCAGCACCGCCAGGCTCGAGTTGGCCTTCATCGCGTAGCACAGCAAGTGGGGGCGGCCAGCCAGGGCGCGCTCGTAGGCGGCAGCGGCGCCGCGCATCGCGGCGCGCGAGTACACGAACAGCGGCGTACCAAAGCGACGGGCCAGGGTTTCCAGGTCGTGCCCATCCAGGCACAGCCGGCCGTCGCGGCGCTCGAGGTGCGGTGCGCCCGGCAGCATCTCAGCGCCTGGGGGCCGACGCGGCCTGTGCAGCTGCGGGCGCAGCCGCGCCCGGCAGCGTCAGCGGGCCCTTCTGCCCGCACGCGCTCGTCAGCACGCAGGCGGCTGCTGCGAGCATGGCAGGCAGCACGCTGGGGGGTCGGGACAACCGTGAGGTGGGAGGGGTCCGAGACGTGCCGCGGTGCTCGGGCGGCGACGAGGCCACTACACTGGCCGATTTGGCGCAAGACATCACGGGATTCTACCGAGCCACCATGTCCGGATTGACCGACGCGCAGTACCACCAGCTCAGCTCTGCCGTGCTGTCAGCCATCGAGCAGACGATCGATCGCTGGCTTCAGGAAGATCTGATCGACATCGACGCGCAGCGCACGGGCGGGCTCCTGGAGCTCGTGTTTCCCGACCAGTCGCGCATCATCGTCAACACCCAGCCGCCTCTGCACGAGTTGTGGCTGGCCTGCCGCGCGGGGGGTTACCACTACCGGCACCACCAGGGTCGCTGGGTCGACACGCGCGATGGCAGCGACTTCTTCGACGTGCTGTCGCGCGAGGCCAGCGCGCAGGGCGGGCTGGCCTTGCGCTTCGAGGGCTGAGCGGTCTGGTGGCCCGGCGCGAGCCGCCCGGCTCAGCGCCTGAAGAGGTCGAGGATGCTGCTGCGCTCCTCGGGAGAAGGTGCCTTGGGCACCACGTCCTCCAGCCCGACCGCCGACACGCCGCGCCCGCCGTCGAATTCGTCGAACACCCACTCCCCGCCCACGCGCACGACCCCCTCGGGTGGTTGCGGCAGCACCACGGGCTCGTCGCGCAGCGCGTGGGCCATGAACTCGATCCACACGGGCAAGGACAGACCCCCACCGGTCTCGTTGCTGCCGAGCTTGCGCGGGTTGTCGTAGCCGATCCACACGACGGCCACGAGGTGCGGGTGGAAGCCGGCGAACCAGGCGTCCATCGAGTCGTTGGTGGTGCCGGTCTTGCCAAAGAGGTCGGGGCGCTTGAGCGTGGCCTGCGCGCGCGCGGCAGTGCCCGACCGGGTGACCTCCTGCAGGAGCGATGACATCACGAAGGCATTGCGCGCCTCCACGACGCGCTGCGGCTCCTGCAGCTGTGGCGGCTGCGTCTCGAGCAGGACGCGGCCCCCGGCATCGCTGATGCGTGCGATCAGCCGCGGCTCGACCAGGTGCCCGCCATTGGCGAACACACCGTAGCCGGTGGCCATCTGCAGGGGCGTCACCGAGCCTGCCCCGAGGGCCATCGTCAGATAGGCCGGGTGCTTGTCCGCCTCGAAGCCGAAGCGGGTGACCCAGCGCTGCGCGAATTCGGTACCCGTGGACTGCAGCACACGGATGGAGACCAGGTTCTTCGAGCGCGCCAGCGCCGTGCGCAGGCTCATCGGCCCGTCGAACTTGCCGTCGTAGTTCTTCGGCTCCCAGGGCTGGCTGCCGGTGGCTGAGGCATCGAAGAAGAGCGGCGCGTCGTTGACGGTGGTGGCCGGCGTGAAACCGCGCTCGAGGGCAGCCGAGTAGATGAAGGGCTTGAAGCTCGATCCGGGCTGGCGCCAGGCTTGCGTGACATGGTTGAACTTGCTCTTGCCGAAGTCGAATCCCCCCACCAGCGCACGGATGTCTCCCGAGCGCGGATCGAGGGCGACGAAGGCACCTTCCACCTCGGGCACCTGCGTCAGCATCCAGGCCCCGTTTGCTGCGCCGGCCTGGATCGCGCGCACCACGGCGCCACGGCGGATCCTGAGCTTGGGCCCGGCGCGCTCGTTCAGGCCCGACTGGACCGGGCGCAGCCCGTCGCCGGTCACCGTGATCACCTCGCCCGACTGCAGCACGGCCACCACCTTGCGCGGCGAGACCTCGGTGACGACGGCGGCTCGCAGCTCGTCGTTGTCGGGATGGTCGCCCAGCGCCTCGGCGATCCTCGCATCGGCCTGCGCCGGATCAGAGGGAAGGTCGACGAAGGCCTCGGGGCCACGGTAGACCTGGCGCTGCTCGTAGTCCATCAGGCCGCGGCGCAGGGCACGGTAGGCCACGAGCTGGGAGGCCGCGTCCACGGTCAGGTAGACGTTGAGCCCGCGCGAGTAGGTCTCCGTGCCGTACTGGCTGTAGACGAGCTGGCGCGCGGTCTCGGCAACGTAGCTCGCAAAGTTCGAAGCCTCGGAAACGCTGCGGTAGCGCAGCTTCTGCGCGAGGGCCTCGTCGGCCTGCGCGCGCGTGATGAAGCCGTTGTCCACCATGCGCTCGATGATGTGGCGCTGGCGCACCGTGGCCCGGCGCGGATTGCTCAGGGGGTTGTAGGCCGATGGCGCCTTGGGCAGGCCGGCCAGCATCGCCGCCTCGGCCACCGAGACCTGCTTGAGCGGCTTGCCGAAGTAGACCTCGCTGGCGGCCGCGAACCCGTGGGCGCGGTGCCCCAGGAAGATCTGGTTCATGTAGATCTCGAGGATCTGGTCCTTCGAGAGCATGGCCTCGATCTTGAAGGCCAGCAGGATCTCGTAGATCTTGCGCGTGAAGGTCTTCTCGGTGGAGAGGTAGAAGTTGCGCGCCAGCTGCATCGTGATCGTCGATGCACCCTGGCTCTTGGCTTCGGAAAACTGGGCCAGCGCGGCGCGCGCCACGCCCTTGAAGTCGACGCCGCCGTGCCGGTAGAAGTTGGCGTCCTCGATGGCGAGCACGGCCTCCTTCATCACCTTCGGGATCTCGCCGATCGGTACATAGGTGCGCCGCTCCTCGCCGAACTCACCCAGCAACTGGCCATCTGCCGCAAGCACGCGCAGCGGCAGCTTGGGCCGGTAGTCGGTGAGCGACCCGACGTCGGGCAGATTGGGGTAGGCCAGCGCCAGGGCAAGCGCGACGACCAGCAGTGCCGCCGCGCCGCTGCCAGCCACCAGCGCCACCAGAGCCAGCAGGATGCGTGCGAGCGAGTTGCGCTGGCGGCTCGCGACGGGCGCGTCCGCGCCCATCCCGGCGGGATCGGGGGTTCGGGTGTTCATGCGGAGCCTGGGAGGCCATCGGATTATAGGTACCGGGATAACCCGAATCCGGGCTTGCACGGACTCGGACCGACGATGCCAAAAGAAGTTCCCGGGAGGACTTCGGCACAGCGGTTGCTGATAACATCCACAGTACTTCGGATCGTGCATCGCTGCTGGAAGTCCGGGGTGGGGGAGTCACTGGCGCCGTGGGTTTGCTCGACCGCTTCCTGAGCCGCAGGAATGCTCCGGCCTTCGGGTTGGACATCAGTTCCTCGAGCGTCAAGCTCGTCGAACTGAGCCGGCGTCCCTCCGGAGAGTTCGTGGTCGAACGCTTTGCAGCCGAGGCGCTCGACAAGGGATGGGTCGTCGACGGGCAGATCGAGAAGTTCGACGAAGTCGCCGAGGCGATCCGCCGCGTGGTGACCGCCAGCGGCGCCCGCACCCGCCAGGTCGTCCTGGCCATGCCGCCCTCGGCGGTCATCACCAAGCGCATCATGCTGCCAGCCGGCCTGCGCGAAGAGGAGATGGAGGTCCAGGTCGAGAGCGAGGCCAACCAGTACATCCCCTTCTCGCTGGACGAAGTGAGCCTGGATTTCTGCGTCCTCGGGCCCAGCGCAGCCTCTCCGTCGGACGTGGAGGTGCTGATTGCCGCCTCCCGCAAGGACCGGGTGCAGGACCGCCAGGGCGTGGCCGAGGCGGCAGGGTTGACGCCGGTCGTGATCGAGGTGGAGTCGCACGCGGTGCGCCTGGCGACGGGGCGACTGGTGACCGCGCTGCCGCGGCAGGGCAAGGACAGCCTCGTGGCGCTCTTCGAGATCGGCTCGGACGCCACGAGCCTGAAGGTGCTGCGCGATGAAGAGATGCTCTACGACCGCGACCAGGCCTTCGGTGGGTCGCAGCTGACGCAGCTGATCTCCCGCCAGTACGGGCTGTCGTTCGAGGAGGCCGAGCAGAAGAAGCGCAGCGGCGAACTTCCGGAAGACTATGCCCAGGCGATACTGGAACCGTTCGTCGAGAGCCTGGCGCACGAGATTTCCCGTGCCCTGCAGTATTTCTTCACGAGCACGCCACACCACAAGGTGCACTACGTGATGCTGGCGGGGGGCACCGCGACTCTGCCCGGCCTGACAGACCGCGTGACCGAGCGAAGCGGCTTCGCCTCGATGGTCGTCAACCCCTTCGACGAGATGGCCTTCGGTTCCGGGGTGCGGGAGGCACGCGTGCGGCGCGAGGCACCCGCCTACCTCACCGCCTGTGGTCTGGCCATGCGCAGGTTCGTGCAGTGATCCTCATCAACCTGCTGCCCCACCGAGAGGAGCGACGCCGGCGCCAGCAGGCAACCTTCTACGCGGGCATAGGCCTGAGCATCGTGGCCGGTGTGGTGGCGGCGCTCGGCTGGTACGCAGCCCTGGGCCACCTGGCCAGCGTGCAGCGTTCGCGCAACCTGTTCCTGACCACCGAGGTCGGCATCCTCGAGCGTCAGATCAAGGACATCGCGACGCTCAACGCCGACATCGACGCGCTGAAGGCGCGCCAGAAGGCGGTCGAGGATCTCCAGATCGAGCGCAACACGCCCGTTCGCCTGCTTGGCGAGCTTGCGCGCCAGACCCCCGAAGGCGTCTATCTGACGGCGATCCGGCAGACCGGTGACCGCGTGCTGCTCAGCGGCTATGCCCAGAGCAATGAACGTGTGTCGGAACTGCTGCGCAACGTTTCGTACAACTCGACTTGGCTGCAGCAGCCCGAACTGTTGGAGATCAAGGCGGCTCCCGTGGGCTCGGGCGGCAAGGCTGGCGAGGGGCGGCTGTCCGAGTTCTCGATGCGTCTCATGCTCAAGCGCTCTCCCTCGGCTGAAGGGACCCCGGCGGGGGCCGCTCCTGCGCCTGCCGGGCCGCGCGCGCCCTGAGGACCACCATGGCTGCCCGCCTGCCTGCCCTGAAGCTCGACCTCAAGCTCAACGAGCTTCCGGAGCGCATCTCCGCACAGTTCAAGAGCCTGGACCCGTCGCGGCCGGGCCAGTGGCCGTTGCTGCCCAAGGTGGCGACCTGGGCG
The DNA here is from genome assembly GCA_040400855.1 of Rubrivivax sp. Lineage (GTDB taxonomy): Bacteria > Pseudomonadota > Gammaproteobacteria > Burkholderiales > Burkholderiaceae_C > Rubrivivax. The sequence goes on along the minus strand of JBBAPJ010000003.1, from coordinate 23,096 downwards.
GGGGCGATGGTGGGCACGCTGGCCGTGGCCTGGGCGCTCGTGCTGTCCTCCGAGGGGCAGTCGCTGGATGCCGAGCGCGAGCGCGAGCCCGGGCTGAAGCAGGACTACCGCGCCAAGCTGGCGCAGGCCATCAACCTGGCAGAGTTGCGTCGCCAGAAGCTCCAGGTGCAGGAATACGTGAGCCAGCTGGAGAAGCAGCTGCCGGGCAAGGCCGAGATGGATGCCCTGCTGTCGGACATCAACCAGGCTGGCATCGGACGTGGCCTGCAGTTCGAGCTCTTCAAGCCCGGCCAGGTGGAGGTCAAGGACTACTACGCCGAGCTGCCGATCGCCATCCGGCTCAGCGGTCGATACCACGACATCGGCGCCTTCGCCGCGGACATCGCCAACCTGCCGCGGATCGTCACGCTCCATAACCTGTCCGTCTCGCCCGTGAATGCACGCGACGGCGGGGGCGTACTGGTGATGGAGACCACCGCCCGCACCTACCGGTACCTCGATGCGGCCGAGGTGGCGGAGATGCGGCGCCAGGCCCAGGAGCGGGCCAAGGGCGTGCGCAAATGAGCTGCCTCCGCCCCGCTTCCTGCGCTGCGGTCGTGCTGAGCGCCGTGCTGGCCACCGGCTGCGCGCAGGGCTTCGACGAGCTGCAGGGATGGATCGACGGCGAACGCCGATCCGCCCAGCCCCGCGTCAAGCCCCTGCAGCCGCCCCGCCAGTTCATGCCCGAGGCCTACGACGGGACGCAGGCAGCCGACCCCTTCAGCGCCCAGAGGTTGAGTGTGGCCTTGCGCCAGGAGGCGGCTCAACCCAACTCGGCCATCGCGGCCGAGCTCAACCGGCGCAAGGAAGCCCTGGAAGCCTACCCGCTGGACACGATGACGATGGTCGGCAGCCTGTCGCGCCAAGGGCGCTCGGTGGCGTTGCTGCGTGTCGACAGCCTGCTCTATCAGGTCAAGACCGGCGACTACCTGGGTCAGAATTACGGCCGTGTCACGAAAGTCGATGAGACCCGGGTCGAGATCCGGGAGCTGGTGCAAGACGCCACGGGAGAGTGGGTGACCCGCTCTGCCGTCCTTCATCTGCAGGACAAGGGTCGTTGATGAGCCTGTTGCCGCCTGCCGCCTCGATGGCTTTGCTCCTTTCGCTCGGGCGGGGTTGCCTGTCTGTGGCAGTGACGTTCGCGGCGGCGATGTCGCTGCTGTGGGCGCCACCCGGGGCGCGTGCGCAGCCTGCGGGTGCGCCGGTGGTGCAGTCGGTGACAGCCGGCGTGGAAGGCGGCGCCGAGGTCGTGCGCATCGTGCTCAGCCAGCCCGTGGCAGGCGTGCCGCAGGCCTTTGCCACGCAGTCCCCCGCGCGTGTGTCCATCGACCTGGCTGGCGTAGGCAACGGGATCGGGCGCCAGAGCGTCGAGCTCGGCGAGGGTAACGCCCGCAGCGCCAGGCTCGTCGAGGCGGGCGAGCGGCTGCGGCTGGTGCTGAACCTGCGCCAGAGTGCGCCGTTTCGGCTGCAGGTGCAGGATCGCACGCTGCTGGTGCTGTTCGACGGCGGGTCGGCTGCATCGGCCGCAGCAGCGCAACCGGCAACCACGACCGTGCGCGACATCGACTTTCGGCGCACGCCCGACGGTGCGGGGCGGGTCGTGATCGCGCTCAGCCAGGGTCAGGGAGCCGCCGAGGTGCGGCAGCAGGGCAAGGGCCTGCTCGTCGAGTTCCCGCGCGCGGCCCTTGCGCAGAGCTTGCGGCGCCGGCTCGACGTGTCGGATTTCGGCACTCCCGTGCAGAGCGTGACGAGCAACCAGACCGGCGAGCGGGTGACCGTCTTCGTCGAGCCACGAGGCTCCTGGGAGCATATCGCCTACCAGGCGGACGACCAGTTCGTCCTCGAGGTGCGCACCACCCGCACCGATCCGAACAAGCTCAGCCCCGGCCCTGGTTTCACGGGGGAGAAGCTGACGCTGAACTTCCAGAGCATCGACGTGCGCTCGGCGCTGCAGGTGATCGCCGATTTCACGAATTTCAATGTCGTCACGAGCGACTCCGTCTCCGGCACGATCATGCTGCGCCTGAAGGACGTGCCCTGGGACCAGGCCCTGGACATCATCATGCAGAGCAAGGGGCTGGGGATGCGCAGGAGCGGGAACGTCCTGTGGATCGCGCCGCGCGACGAGCTCAGTGCCCGGGAGCAGGTGGAGCTGGAGGCGCGCAAGAAGATGGCCGACCTCGAGCCCCTTCGCACCCAGCCTTTCCAGCTGAACTACACCAAGGCCGATGACGTGGCACGCAGCCTGGCCGGCCAGTCAGGGGGTGCGGGCGTGTCTGCAGGAGGTGGGGGCCAGGCCGTTCGCATCCTGTCCTCGCGCGGCAGCGTGATCGCCGACGCACGCACGAACCAGCTCTTCATCACCGACATCCCGAGCAAGCTCGAGGAGATCCAGCTGCTCATCTCGCGCATCGACATCCCCGTGCGCCAGGTGCTGATCGAGGCGCGCATCGTCGAGGCCGATGACACCTTCGGGCGCTCGCTGGGCGTACGGCTGGGCGGCAGCGATCTGCGCGGGCTGCGCAGCGGGGTGCCCGGCTACCCCATCGCCGGCGACACGCGCATCGTGCCGGGGGGCAACCTCAATGCGGTGGGCTACCAGACGAGCCAGATCCCGGCGGCCGGAACGCTGCCCTTCAACGACTCGACCTTCGTGAACCTGCCGGCCAACACCTCCTCGTTTGGCGGCGCCTCGCCCGCGACCTTCGCGTTGTCCCTCTTCAGCGCCACCGCCAACCGCTTCCTCAACCTCGAGCTGTCGGCGCTCGAGGCCACGGGGCGCGGCAAGATCGTCTCGAGCCCGCGCGTGGTGACGGCCGACCAGGAAAAGGCCACCGTCGCGCAGGGCGAGGAGCTGCCCTACCAGGCGGCCACCTCCAGCGGTGCAACCAACGTGCAGTTCCGCAAGGCGGCGCTGCGCCTGGAGGTGCAGCCGCAGATCACACCCGAGGGCAACGTGATCCTGGACGTGGACGTGAGCAAGGACAGCGTGGGACGGGCCACGACGGCCGGCTTTGCGATCGACACCAAGCAGGTCAAGACCAAGGTGCTGGTGGAAAACGGCGGCACGGTGGTGATCGGCGGCATCTACACCCAGGTCGAGAAGGACGAGCTCAACAAGGTGCCGCTGCTGGGTGACCTGCCGATGGTGGGCAACCTCTTCCAGAACAAGCAGCGCGTGGCTACCAAGACCGAACTGCTCGTGTTCATCACGCCCAAGATCATCAGTGACCGTCCGGAGGGCCGGTGAGGCGTCTCGGCCAGCCCTCGGACATCGCACGGCCCTCACGTTGCCCATGAACATCGATCTGCTGTCACGCCTGGCCTCCACGCTCGTTGCCCTGCTCGTGCTGCTGGGGCTGGGCGCCTGCGGGGGCGGAGGCGGGGATGCGGGCAGCTCGCCATTCGGTCCAGGCACCAAGGCCCCCACGCTGACCCTGGCGCTGTCTTCAACCCAGGTCACCGCCAACACGCCCGTGACCGTCACCGCCACCGTTCGCGATGGCAATGGCCAGCCCGTGTCGGGCATCGTGGTCTCCCTGTCGGTCACGCGGCCCGAACTGAGCGTGCTCAATGCCATCACCGTGCTCACCGACGCGCAGGGGGAGGCCCGGGCCACGCTGTCGGCCTCCAGCAGCGGCCTGACCGGCGCCGACGACCTCAACGCCTCGGCCACCGTCGGCACCACGGGCCTCCAGGCGCGCGCGGGCTTCTCGGTCGCTGGCGCCCTGCCCACGATCAACTCGAGCATCGAGAGCACCACGTTGAGCGGCTCGCGCGGCCCCGTGCGTGTGTCGGCCGTCCTGCGCGATGCGGCCGGCCGGCTCCTGGCTGGCCAGATCGTCAATTTCGCCTCCGCAGGGGGGAAGGTCCGCCTGAGCCAGGTCTCGGCGCTGACTGACGCGCAGGGCGTGGCGACCACCACGGCCCTGCCGGCCGACCCCACCACGGCCTCAGCCGATACGGTGATCGCGAGCGCGACCGTGGCCGGGCTCGAGATCCAGAGCCCCGTCAACGTGCAGATCGTGGCCGAGCCGGCTGCGCCGGCAAAGACACCCACCCTGACGCTGGCACTGTCGTCGCCCGAACTGACGGCGGTGACGCCAACTGTGGTCACCACCACGGTGCGCGACGCCAGCGGCTTGCCCGTGCCGGGAATCGTCGTGAGGCTGTCGACCACGCGGGTGGACCTGGCCACGCTCAGCTCGAGCTCGGTGCTGACTGACGCACAGGGCGTGGGCAGGCTGACGATCAGCCCGGTCAACAGCGGCGTGACCGGTGCGGACGACCTCAACGCCACCGCGACGCTCGGGACGACCGCCCTGAGCGCACGCGTGGGCTTCAGCGTGCCGGGCTCGACCGCCTCGATCAACGCCAGCATCGACTCGACGACGATCCGCGGCTCGACCGGGCCGGTGCGTTTCACGGCACAGGTACGCAACGCCTCGGGCCAGTCGGTGGCCGGGCAGGTCGTGAGCTTCAGTTCGCCAGGCGCCGTCGTGCGCTTCAACCCGGTTTCGGCGCTCACCGACGCCACCGGGGTCGCCACCACCAGCGTGACACCCGTGGATCCGACGATCGGTGCGGCCGAGACGGTCGTAGCCAGCACGGCCATCGATGGCCGCACCCTGCAGAGCCAGGTCAACGTGCAGGTCATCGGCGAGCCGGCCGTGGCGCCGCGAACCGCAACCCTGGCCCTGGCCGTGTCTTCCACCGAAGTCACGGCCGCGGCCCCGGCCACCGTGACAGCCACCGTGCGCGATGCCTCCGGGTTGCCGGTTGCCGGCGTGGTCGTGGGCCTGGCCACTGCGCGTGCGGGCCTGGGGCAGTTGAGCGCCCCGTCGGTGCTGACCGATGCCAACGGTCAGGGCCGTGTGACGCTGCTTGCGGCCTCGGGCGGCCTCACGGGTGCGGATGACATCGTCGGGTCGGCGACTGTGGGCACGACGGCGGTGACCGCCCGGGTCGGGTTCAACGTCACCGGCAGCGTGCCCACGCTTCAGGGCGTCGTGGACACCGCGACGCTGCGCGCCTCGCTGGGTCCGGTGCGCTTCACGGCGGTGGCGCGCAACGCACAAGGGCAGGCCGTGCCGGGCCAGCTGGTCACCTTTGCGTCGAGCACGGGCGCGGTGCGCATTTCGCCCGCCTCGGCCCTCACCGACGCCACCGGGACGGCTGTCACCTTCGTGCAGCCGGCCGACGCCGCCTCCGGGCTGGCCGACACGCTGGTGGCCAGTGCGACCGTGTCGTCGCGCACGGTGCAGGCCGCAGTGGGCGTGCAGGTGGTGGCGGAGGAGCCCTCGATTTCGCTGACGGTGACGCCGAGCCAGGGTATCGGTTCGGGCACGCCGGCCACGGTCCAGGCCGTGGTGCGCGATGCATCGGGGGCCTTGCTGCCCAACGCGATCGTCAGCTTCGCGACGCAGGGCGGGCTGGGTTCCTTCAGCGCAGCGACTGCTGTCACCGCCTCGGGCACCGGCACGGCGAGCGTCGTGCTGCGCCCGGCAGCCACCTCTACGGCCGGCGCCGACGTGGTCCGCGCCACCGTCACGGTGGCCGGTGTCTCGCGTACCGCGCAGCAGACCGTGCAGTTCGTCCCGGCGGCCGTGGCGTCCTCGCCTTCGATCGTGCTCAGCCTGAACACGAGCACCGTGACCCCGCTGCTGCCCGCCACGGTCAGCCTGAGGCTACTGGATGGCCTGCAGCAGCCCGTGGCAGGTGCCGTGGTGACGCTGCGCACCGGACGCACCAATCTCGCTGCAGTCAGCACGGCCTCCGTGTTGACGAACGCCCAGGGGCAGGCGACCGCGTCGCTGTCGTCGTTGGCCTCCGGCGTGGCCGGCGCGGACGAGTTGATCGCCACGGCCACGGTGGCCGGTGTGGCCGTCCAGTCCACCGTGGGCTTCTCGGTTTCCGCCGCAACGCCCACCCTGCAGCTTGCCTTGCAGCCCGATGCTGCGCTGCGCGCGTCCACCAACCCGCCAGCGACCCTGACGGCCACGCTGCGCGATGCGGCCGGGCAGCCCCAGGCCGGACAGGTCGTGCGCTTCGAGGGCGCCAACGGGCTGACCGTGCTGGGCGCACCCTCGGCCATCACCAACGGCAGCGGCGTGGCCAGCGTCACCGTACGGCCCTCCAGCCCGCAGAACGTCGGGGTCGAGGTTCTGCGTGCCAGCGCGACTCTGTCCGGCAGGGACCTGCAGGCCACGCGCAGCGTCGACCTCGTGCGCGAGTCGCCCTCGGTCGACCTCGTGTTCACCGGGAGCTCCACGGCAACCGTGGCGGCACCCGCCGGTGTGCGCGCCATCGTGCGAGACCTGCGGGGCAACGTCGTGCCCAACGCGATCGTCCGCTTCTCGACACTGGCGGGCCTGGGCACCTTCAACGTGACCAGCGTGGCCACCGCCTCGGACGGCTCGGCCAGCGCCTTCGTCTCCCCGGCGTCTGCCTCGACCACGGGCGCGGACACCGTGGTGGCCACCGCCGTCGTGGATGGCGTGAGCGCCTCCGGGACGCAGGTGGCGCAGTTCGCCGCTTCCGGCACGGGTACCGCCAGCCTGCGACTGACCTTGAGCAGCACCTCCATCAGCTCGGCGGCGCCGGCCACCCTGACCGCCACGCTGACCGATTCCCGCGGCACGCCCGTGGCTGGCCAGGTGGTCTCGTTCTCCGTGGTGCGCGGGCTGGCCCGCACGAACGTGGGCACTTCGCTCACCGACTCGGCGGGTGTGGCCACCGTGGTGCTGGCGCCGGCCAGCCCGACGGGTGCGGGCGCCGACGAGGTGACAGCCAGCGTCACGCTCGGCGGCACCACGCTCTCGGACACCAAGGGCTTCCAGATCAACGCCACGAGCGTGGTGCTGTCCTTCACCGCCCTGCCGCCGGGCTTCACGCTGGCCGAGTACGGCCAAACGACGTTGACGCTGGGAATCACCGGGGCCAGCGTCGGCTCGCCCGTGAACCTGAGCATCACCTCCTCCTGCGCCTCCCAGGGCCGGGCGACGATCTCGCCGTCGAGCCTCACGGCCACGACGGCCTCGGTGGCCCTGCAGTACCGAGACAATGGCTGCGGGGCCTTGCAGACCACGGACGAGATCCAGGCAGTCGTGGTCGGTGCCGCGAATGCGGCCGCACTGTCGATGCCGCTGTCGCGGCCGGGCGTGTCCAGCCTGGGCTTCGTGCAGGCCTCACCCGAGGTGATCTACCTCAAGGGGTCCGGGCTGGCGGAGTCGGCCACCGTGACCTTCGAGGTTCGCGACGCGGCGGGCAATCCGCTGCGGGACCAGCCGGCCCAGCTCACGCTGCTGTCCGGGCCCGGCGGCGTCACGATGGAAGGGCAGGCGGTGGGTGTGCCGGTGACCCTTCGCTCCGACGCCCTGGGGCGCGTGACGGCCCGCGTCAACTCCGGCACCCTGCCTACCCCTGTTCGTGTCCAGGCCAGCATCACGCTGGCCAGCGGGGTCGTCGTGTCCACGGTGTCGAGCAACCTGAGCGTGGCGGTGGGCCTGCCCTCGCAGCTGAACTTCTCGTTGGCGCAGGGCACGCGCAACATCGAGGGCTACAACATCGACGGCACGACCAACACCTACTCGATCATCGCCTCCGACCGCAGCGGCAACCCCGTGCCGACGGGCACCACGATCAACTTCGTGACGGAGGCAGGGGGATCGGTCGAATCGACGAAGCAGACGCAACTGGTCAATGGGCTGGCCCGCGCGACGGCGAACTTCATCTCCTCCGACCCGAGGCCTGTGGACGGGCGCATCACCGTGACGGCCTACGCCCTGGGCGAGGAGTCCTTCATCGACCTGAATGGCAACAACGTCTTCGATCCGGGTGAGCCCTTCCAGGACCTGGGCAACATCTTCAAGGACCGCAATTTCGACGGCTTGTTCGATCCCACGACAGACGAGTTCATCCCCGTGGGCTTCAACAACACCTCAGCCTGCGTGAGCAGCGGCAACCCGCTGCTCGATCTGGACGCCAGCATTCCCTCCATCGGCGCCACCTGCAGCGGCAACTGGAGCGGAGCCGGCCAGGTCTACGTGCGCCGCTCCACCGAGACCGTCCTGTCGACATCCACGCCGCGCCCGCTGTGGGCCAGCGTGGCGGGGTTGGAGTCAGGCTGCAGCCGCATCCGGATGCAGACCGGGCCGCAGCCGCTCGGCTCGGTCAGCCCGCCCTCGGCACGCCGGGCGTACGTCAGCGGTGACACCTGGTACAGCACGGCTACGGAGGGCGTGCTCGCCTTCATCGTGGCCGATGCCAACCCCGGCCGCCTTGTCGCGAGCCCGACCTCCGACCTGACGGACAGCGCGAACTGGCTCACGCTGCCACGCCTGAACCCCATGGCGGCGGGCAGCACGGTCAACGCGACCACGACTTCGACCGGATTCAGCCTGACGGTCGCCGGGGGCTCGCCGGTTCCCAGCACCACGGAGGCGACCGTGGCCGCGGTGGCCTACAGCTTCTCCGACCCGACCGTGAACCGGGGTGTGGCCAACATCACGTTCCGCTCCCCGAGCGGGTCGGCCACCACCTACAGCGTCGTCGTCGACCGCAGCCGCGGGCCCCTGTCGGTCTGCAGCGTGGATCCCTGAGGCGCAGGCCGCCTGGCGCGACTCGCATGCTCGTGACGCTTGTCGGCATGCCCGGCTGCGGGAAGTCCACCGTCGGGCGTCAACTTTCGCGCCATCTGGGTTGCGATCTCGTCGATACGGACACTGAGCTCGAGCGCCGGTTCGGCATGCCGGTGCGCAGCTTCTTCGAGCAGCACGGCGAGGAAGCATTCCGACAGCAGGAGCAGGCCGTCGTCGAGGAGGTGACGCAGCGCGGCACCGGCATCATCGCCACCGGTGGCGGCGCCATCCTGCGCCCGGCCAACCGCGAGGTGCTGCGTGCGCGCACGCAGGTCTTCTACCTGCGCACGAGCCCCGAGGAGCTTCACCGGCGCTTGCGGCACGACACCCGGCGTCCCCTGCTGCAGGTGGCCGATCCGCTGGCCCGATTGCGCGAGCTCTACCGGGAGCGCGATCCCCTGTACCGGCGTACCGCGCACTACGTCATCGAGGCTGCGCGGCCGTCTGTGGCGGCTCTGGTGTCGATGATCCTGATGCAGCTGGAAGTGGCCGGGTTGCTCGATCCGGCGCGTGTGCCCGCGACCATCGGCCGGGAGAGCGGCTCGGCTTGAGTGCAGGCGCGGGCGACGGCGGGGCGGCGACGACGCACGGGCGCCCTCACCAGGCGGCCCGCTACACTGGCGCCACCGTGTCCTCCAGCGAGCTTTCCACCCCGCCTGTGGCCGGCCCTGGCCCGGATGGCCGGGCCGTGCGCGTGGACACGGGTGACCGGGCCTACGACATCCTGATTGGCGGTGGGCTGCTCGAGGATCCGGCGACCTGGTCCGGGTTACCCGTGGGCACGCAGGCCGTGATCGTCACGAATGAAGTCGTCGGCCCCTTGCTCGCCCCGCGCCTGATGCGCGGCCTTGCGGGCCGGCACGCACAGTTGAGCCTGCTCGAGCTGCCCGATGGCGAGGTGCACAAGGATTGGACGACCCTCAACCGCATCTTCGACCACCTGATCGGCCAGGGCTGCGACCGCCGCACTGTGCTCTATGCCCTGGGCGGAGGGGTCGTGGGCGACATCACGGGCTTTGCAGCGGGCTGCTACATGCGCGGCATCCCCTTCGTGCAGGTGCCCACGACGCTGCTGGCCCAGGTCGATTCGTCCGTGGGCGGCAAGACCGCGATCAACCACGCGCTGGGCAAGAACATGATCGGCCTGTTCAACCAGCCGCTGCGCGTGGTGTGCGACCTGGATGTGCTGCACACGCTTCCGGCGCGCGAATTCGCGGCCGGGCTGGCCGAGGTGGTGAAGTACGGACCGATCGCCGATGCCTCCTTCCTGGAGTGGATCGAGGTACACGCGGCCGATCTCCAGCGGCGCGAGCGTGCCGCCGTTGCGCATGCGGTGCAACGTTCTTGCGAGATCAAGGCGCGGGTCGTGGCAGCGGACGAACGCGAAAGCGGTCTGCGCGAGATCCTGAACTTCGGGCATACCTTCGGCCATGCGATCGAGGCGGGGGTGGGCTACGGCACCTGGCTGCACGGGGAGGCGGTTGCATGCGGAATGGGTCTGGCCGCTTCACTCTCGGCTCGATTGGGGAATGTGAGCACTGACTTTGAAGGCAGGCTCGGTGACCTGCTCAAGGGGTTCGGGTTGCCCACGCGCCCGCCCGCCCTGGCTCCGCAAGCCTGGCTGGAACTGATGCGGCGGGACAAGAAGGCGCATGCAGGCCAGATCCGCTTCGTCGTGCTCGAGGACGTGGGTCGCGCCGCGGTGCGGCCCGTGGCCGACGAAATCGTCGTCGACGTGATCCGCGCGGCCAGCTGAGGCCCGAGGTGGCACGCCTGCCGAGATTTCCGGGCGCGGGGCTCGTGCACCATGTCGTGCAGCACGGTCACAACAGGCAGCCGATCGTCCTCGATGACGAGGACCGGCACACCTGGCGCACTCTGCTGGCCGAGGCGCTGGCCACGACACGCGTGGCCTTGCATGCCTGGGTCCTGCTCGCAGACCACTTCCACCTGGTGATCACGCCAGCGAGCGACCCGGACGCGGGTCGGCTGATGCAATCCCTGGGCCGTCGCTATGTGGCAGCCTTCAACCGGCGTCACGGTCGCAGCGGCACGCTCTGGGATGGGCGCTACCGGGCCTGTCTGCTCGAGCCGGGCGAAGAGGTGTTGATGAGCCTGCGATTCGTCGACGCACACCTGCACCGCAGTGGTGCGTCGTCGGACGACGCGCTGGCGTGGTCCAGCCTGTCGCACCACCTGGGTCGCAGTCGGGACGCGCTGCTCGTGGATCCGCCCGAGTGGTGGGCGCTGGGCAACACCCCTTTCGAGCGGCAAGCCGCCTACGCCCGGTTGATCGACGCCGGTCTTTCGACGGCGCAGCTCGAGCGCATCGCTTCTGCGGTTCGTCGGGGTTGGCCGCTTGGCTCGACCCACTTCACCGCCGGGCTCGAAGCCCGCGCTGGTCGATCGGCCGCGCCGCGTCCGCGTGGGCGTCCCCGCCGCAGCTGAGATCGTCCCGCACCGGCCTCTCCCCAGGTCACGTCTTCGAGGCCGCACGCGCAGCACGACTGCAAGCGCCGGTCGACCTGGGCTGAAACTTGCTGATTGAAGCCCAGCCAGCGGGCCAATCAATCCGGCCCCGTTTTATGCCAAGGGTTAAAACCTGAATAAAAAGACTGTGTCTGACCCTATTTCATATCCGTTGAGCGGATTGCTGCGGCGCAGTATGCTCGCTGCCCTTTCCGCGTGGGCCTGGAGTTCCCGATGAGCCAAACCGTCACCGCCACCGCCGAATCACTCGAGGCCGCGCGCGCGCAGGGCCTCTATGCCTTCGAACACGAGCACGACGCCTGCGGCGTGGGTTTCGTGGCACACATCAAGGGCCTGAAGGCGCACGGGATCGTCCAGCAAGGCTTGAAGATCCTGGAGAACCTGGATCACCGGGGTGCGGTCGGCGCAGACCCGCTGATGGGTGACGGTGCCGGCATCCTGATCCAGATCCCGGACGAGCTCTACCGCGCCGAGATGTCCGCGCGTGGAGTTGCATTGCCGCCCCTGGGCGAGTACGGCGTGGGCATGATCTTCCTGCCCAAGGAACATGCCTCTCGGCTGGCCTGCGAGCAGGAGCTCGAGCGGGCCATCCGCGCCGAAGGGCAGGTGCTCCTCGGGTGGCGCGACGTGCCCGTGGACCGTGACATGCCGATGAGCCCGACCGTACGAGCCAAGGAGCCGGTGATTCGCCAGGTGTTCATCGGACGCGGGCCCGACGTGATCGTGCCGGACGCCCTGGAGCGAAAGCTCTACGTGATCCGCAAGACGGCCTCTGCGGCCATCCAGGCGCTGAAGCTCACGCATGGCCGTGAGTACTACGTGCCCAGCATGAGCTGCCGCACGGTCATCTACAAGGGCCTCCTGCTGGCCACCCAGGTGGGGCAGTACTACCGAGACCTGACGGACGAGCGCGCGGTCTCGGCCCTGGCCCTCGTGCACCAGCGCTTTTCCACCAACACCTTCCCCGAGTGGCCGCTCGCTCACCCCTACCGGATGGTGGCGCACAACGGCGAGATCAACACCGTCAAGGGGAACTTCAACTGGATGCGGGCGCGCGAGGGGGTGATGAAGTCACCGGTTCTCGGCGACGACCTGAGGAAGCTGTACCCGATCAGCTTCGAGCACCAGAGCGACACCGCCACCTTCGACAACGCGCTGGAGCTGCTGACGATGGCGGGGTACCCGCTCGCCCACGCAGCCATGATGATGATTCCGGAGGCGTGGGAGCAGCACGAGGGCATGGACGAGCGGCGCCGTGCCTTCTACGAGTACCACGCGGCGATGATCGAGCCTTGGGATGGCCCGGCGGCCATGGTCTTCACCGACGGGCGCCAGATCGGCGCCACGCTGGACCGAAACGGACTGCGGCCGGCACGCTACTGCGTCACCGACGATGACCTGGTGGTGATGGCCTCTGAGTCGGGCGTGCTGCCGATCCCCGAGAGCCGCATCGTGCGCAAGTGGCGGCTGCAGCCCGGCAAGATGTTCCTGATCGACCTGGAGCAGGGCCGCATCGTCGACGACGAGGAGCTGAAGAACCAGTTCGCGAGCGCGCGCCCCTACCGGCAGTGGATCGAGAACGTTCGGGTGAAGCTCGACTCGATCGAGGTGCCGGCTGCCGAGGCCACCGCCCCGCACTTCGCCGAGACGCTCCTGGACCGGCAGCAGGCTTTCGGCTACAGCCAGGAGGATCTGAAGTTCCTGCTCAGCCCGATGGCTGCCCAGGGCGAGGAGGCCGTGGGCTCGATGGGCAACGACTCCCCGCTGGCGGTGCTGTCGGACCGCAGCAAGCCCCTGTACCACTACTTCAAGCAGCTCTTCGCGCAGGTCACGAACCCGCCGATCGACCCGATCCGCGAGGCCATCGTGATGTCGCTCAACAGCTTCATCGGACCGAAGCCGAACCTGCTGGACATCAACGCGGTGAACCCGCCGATCCGGCTGGAGGTGACGCAGCCGATCCTCGACTTCGAGGACATGGCGCGGCTGCGCGCGATCGAGCGGCACACCGCAGGGAAGTTCAGGAGCTACGAGCTCGACATCACCTATCCGCTCGAATGGGGCGCCGAAGGGGTAGAGGCCAAGCTCGCCTCGCTGTGCGCCGAGAGCGTGGACGCGATCCGGACCGGCCACAACATCCTGATCCTGACCGACCGCGCGATGTCGCGCGAGCAGCTGGCGATCCCCGCGGTGTTGGGGCTGTCGGCCGTGCACCACCATCTCGTGCGCGAGGGGCTGCGCACCACCGCAGGCCTCGTCGTGGAAACAGGCTCGGCGCGGGAGGTGCACCACTTCGCGGTGCTGGCCGGCTACGGTGCCGAGGCCGTGCACCCGTATCTGGCGATGGAGACGCTTGCGCAGCTGCAGGCCGGGCTGCCGGGTGCGCTGTCGCCGCAGAAGGCCATCGCCAACTACGTCAAGGCCATCGGCAAGGGCCTGTCGAAGATCATGTCCAAGATGGGCGTGAGCACCTACATGTCCTACTGCGGGGCGCAGCTGTTCGAGGCGGTGGGCCTGGAGAAATCCTTCGTGGAGAAGTACTTCCGCGGCACGGCCAGCCAGGTGGGCGGCATTGGCGTGTTCGAGGTGGCCGAGGAGGCCATCCGCATGCACCGCGCCGCCTTCGGCGACGACCCGGTGCTCGCGCGCATGCTCGACGCCGGCGGCGAATACGCCTGGCGCGTGCGCGGCGAGGAGCACATGTGGACGCCCGACGCGATCGCCAAGCTGCAGCACAGCACGCGCGCCGGTCAGTTCGACACCTACAAGGAGTACGCGCAGATCATCAACGACCAGAGCCGGCGCCACATGACGTTGCGCGGGCTCTTCGAGTTCAAGGTCGACCCTTCCAAGGCCATCCCGGTCGAGGAGGTGGAGCCGGCCAGTGAGATCGTCAGGCGCTTTGCCACCGGGGCGATGTCGCTCGGGTCGATCTCCACCGAGGCCCACACCACGCTGGCACTTGCCATGAATCGCATCGGTGGCAAGAGCAACACCGGAGAGGGCGGCGAGGACCCGGCCCGCTACCGCAATGAGCTCAAGGGCATCCCCATTGCCGCCGGCACCAAGGTCAGCGAGGTGGTGGGCAGCAAGGTGATCGAGGCCGACTACGAGATGCGCGAGGGCGACAGCCTCAGGAGCCGCATCAAGCAGGTGGCCTCGGGGCGCTTTGGCGTGACCACGGAATACCTCGTGAGCGCAGACCAGATCCAGATCAAGATGGCGCAGGGCGCCAAGCCCGGCGAGGGCGGGCAGCTGCCTGGCGGCAAGGTCAGCGAGTACATCGGCTTCCTGCGCTACTCGGTGCCGGGCGTGGGCCTCATCAGCCCGCCGCCGCATCACGACATCTACTCGATCGAGGACCTGGCGCAGCTCATCCACGACCTGAAGAACGCCAACGCGCGCGCGAGCATCAGCGTCAAGCTGGTGAGCGAGGTGGGCGTGGGCACGATCGCCGCCGGCGTGGCCAAGTGCAAGGCCGACCATGTGGTGATCGCCGGGCACGACGGCGGCACGGGCGCCTCGCCCTGGTCGTCCATCAAGCACGCCGGCACGCCCTGGGAGCTGGGCCTGGCCGAGACGCAGCAGACGCTCGTGCTCAACCGGCTGCGCAGCCGTATCCGGGTGCAGGCCGACGGCCAGATGAAGACCGGCCGCGATGTCGTCATCGGCGCTCTGCTCGGGGCCGACGAGTTCGGCTTCGCCACCGCGCCGCTCGTGGTGGAGGGCTGCATCATGATGCGCAAGTGCCACCTCAACACCTGCCCGGTGGGGGTGGCCACGCAGGACCCGGTGCTGCGCCGCAAGTTCGCCGGCAAGCCCGAGCACGTCGTCAACTACTTCTTCTTCGTCGCCGAGGAGGCGCGCCAGATCATGGCGCAGCTGGGCATCCGGCGTTTCGACGACCTGATCGGCCGTGCCGACCTGCTCGACACCCGCAAGGGCATTGCGCACTGGAAAGCCAAGGGGCTGGACTTCAGTCGCATCTTCCACCAGCCACTCGTGCCTTCGGACGTGCCACGCCACCAGACCGAGGCGCAGGAGCACGGCCTGGACCGCGCGCTGGACATCAAGCTGATCGAGCGCTGCCGCCCCGCCATCGAGCGTGGCGAGAAGGTGCAGTTCATGGAGGAGGTGCGCAACGTCAACCGCTCGGTGGGCGCGATGCTGTCGGGCGAACTCGTGCGGCGGCGCCCCGAGGGGCTGCCCGACCACACCATCTTCATGCAGATGGAAGGCACGGGCGGGCAGAGCTTCGGCGCCTTCCTCGCCTCGGGCATCACGCTGTACCTGATCGGCGACGCGAACGACTACACCGGCAAGGGCTTGTCGGGCGGGCGCGTCGTCGTGCGGCCGAGCATCGACTTCCGCGGCGAAGCGACGCGCAACATCATCATCGGCAACACGGCGCTGTACGGCGCCACCAGCGGAGAAGCCTTCTTCCGCGGCGTGGCCGGGGAGCGCTTCGCGGTGCGACTGTCAGGCGCCACGGCCGTCGTGGAGGGTACCGGTGACCACGGCTGCGAGTACATGACGGGCGGCACCGTGGCGGTGCTGGGCCGCACCGGCCGCAACTTCGCCGCCGGCATGAGCGGCGGCGTGGCCTATGTCTACGACGAGGACGGCAGCTTCGCCGCGCGCTGCAACCTGTCGATGGTGGCGCTCGAGAAGGTGCTGTCGCAGGCGGAGCAGGCCGCCGCCGGCCCGGCAGCATCCTGGCACCGCGGGCAAAGCGACGAGCAGCAGCTGCGCAAGCTGGTGGAGGAGCACCACCGCTGGACGGGGTCGCTGCGTGCGCGCGAGATCCTGGACGACTGGCCTGCGGCCCGGGCGCGCTTCGTCAAGGTTTTCCCGCATGAGTACAAGCGCGCGCTGCTGCAGGCGGCCGAGCGGGCAGCCGCCGCCCGCGTGGCCGCGGAAGCGGTACCGGCCAAGTAGAGGGACGCAGACGTCCCGCCCAGACACACAGGACCACACACCATGGGAAAGACCACCGGATTCCTCGAGTACGAGCGCCTCGAGGAGGGCTACGAGCCCGTGCCGCAGCGCCTGAAGACCTGGAAGGAGTTCGTCATCGGGTTGTCCGAGGAGCAGTCGAAGGTCCAGGGGGCGCGCTGCATGGACTGCGGCACGCCCTTTTGCAACAGCGGCTGCCCCGTCAACAACATCATTCCGGACTTCAACGACCTGGTATTCAGGGGCGACTGGCGCGATGCGCTGGACGTGCTGCACTCGACCAACAACTTCCCGGAGTTCACCGGCCGCGTCTGCCCGGCGCCCTGCGAGGCCGCCTGCACGCTCAACGTCAACGACGACCCGGTGGGCATCAAGTCGATCGAGCACGCGATCATCGACCGCGGCTGGGCCGAGGGCTGGGTCCTGCCGCAGCCCGCGCGTGCGAAGACGGGCAAGCGCGTGGCGGTGGTGGGCTCGGGCCCGGCGGGGCTGGCGGCTGCGCAGCAGCTGGCACGCGCCGGCCACGACGTGACGGTGCTGGAGAAGAACAGCCGCATCGGCGGCCTGCTGCGCTACGGCATTCCCGACTTCAAGATGGAGAAGACGCACATCGACCGCCGTATCGAGCAGATGCAGGCCGAAGGGGTGACCTTCCGCACGGGCGTGTGCGTGGGCCGGCTGCCGGCCGAGGGTGCGGCCGGCAAGGTGACGAACGACGCCACGACGGTGGTCACGCCCGCCGAGTTGCTGGCGCAGTTCGACGCGGTGCTGCTGGCTGGCGGCTCCGAGATCTCGCGTGACCTGCCCGTGCCGGGTCGCGAGCTCGACGGCGTGCACTTCGCGATGGAGTTCCTGCCGCAGCAGAACAAGGTCGTGGCGGGCGACCGGCTGGACAGCCAGATTCGCGCTGACGGCAAGCACGTGATCGTGATCGGCGGCGGCGACACCGGCAGCGACTGCGTGGGCACGAGCAACCGCCACGGCGCGGCCAGCGTCACGCAGTTCGAGCTGATGCCCATGCCTCCCGAGACGGAGGACAAGCCGCTGACCTGGCCCTACTGGCCCTACAAGTTGCGCACCAGCTCGAGCCACGAGGAAGGCTGCACGCGCGAGTTCGCGATCGCGACCAAGGCCTTCGTCGGCGAGAACGGCCGGGTGACCGGGCTCAAGACCGTCCACGTGGAGTGGAAGGGCGGCAAGATGGTGGAGGTGCCGGGCACCGAGCGCGAGTACCGCGCCGACCTGGTGCTGCTGGCCATGGGCTTCGTGGCCCCGGTGGGCAGCGTGCTGGAGGCCTTCGGCGTGGAGCGCGACGCGCGCGGCAATGCACGTGCAGGCACCGATGCAGCCATCGGCTACCGTACCAACGTGGACAAGGTCTTCGCCGCCGGCGACATGCGGCGTGGCCAGAGCCTCGTGGTCTGGGCGATCCGCGAGGGACGCCAGGCGGCGCGGGCGATCGACGAGCACCTGATGGGGACGAGCGCTCTGCCGCGCTGAAGCCGGGGGCGGGGGTGGCAGGTGCCCCTTCGCCGGCTGGCTCGGCGCCGACATGGGAGAATCCCGAATTGTCTTTGTCCCTGCCTGCCGTCAGGCGGGTCGTGAGCCTTGCCTTCCTCCCACCTGATCGAGATCGACCACGTCAGCTTCGGCTACGACGCGAGCCGGGTGATCCTGGGTGACGTGTCGCTGCGCTTCCCGCGCGGGCGGGTGACGGCGCTGCTGGGGGGCTCGGGCTGCGGCAAGACGACCCTCCTGCGCCTCATCGGCGGCAGCCACGCCCCGACGTCGGGAGAGGTCCGCTTCGACGGCGAGAAGGTGGTGGCGGCCGACCGGGCGCAGATGTACCGGCTGCGCCGGCGCATGGGGATGCTGTTCCAGTTCGGGGCGCTCTTCACGGACCTCTCGGTGTTCGACAACGTGGCCTTCCCGCTGCGTGAGCACAGCGACCTGCCCGAGGCGATGATCCGCGACGTCGTGCTGATGAAGCTCAATGCGGTGGGCCTTCGCGGTGCGGCAGGCTTGCGCATCTCGGAGGTCTCCGGTGGCATGGCGCGGCGCATCGCACTGGCGCGTGCCATCGCGCTGGACCCCGAGCTCATCATGTACGACGAGCCTTTTGCCGGGCTGGACCTGATCTCGATGGGCGTGGCCGCCAAGCTGATCCGCACGCTCAACGACGTGACCGGTGCCACCTCGGTGGTCGTGTCGCACGACGTGCCCGAGTGCATGGCCATCAGCGACTTCGTCGTGCTGATGGCCACGGGTGGGCGCATCGTCGCGCAAGGCACCCCGGCCGAGCTGATGGGATCGAGCGACCCCGAGGTGCGCCAGTTCGTGCGCGGCGAGCCCGACGGGCCGGTGAAGTTCCACTACCCGGCCGCCACGCTCGAGCAGGACTTTGGCCTCGGTTCCGGGAGGCGGCCATGAACGCCGTCGCGCGCCTGGGCGCGAGTACGCTGCGCGTGCTGCGGGGATTCGGCCACGCGGCCTTCTTCACGTGGGAGCTGCTGCGCTCCGTTCCGGCCTCGCTCGCGCGCTTCGGCCTCGTGGTGCGCCAGATCCACGCGGTGGGCAACCTCTCGCTGCTCATCATCATGGCCTCGGGCACGGCGGTGGGCTTCGTGCTGGCGCTGCAGATGTACTACGCGCTCGTCACCTACGGCGCCACCGAGTCGCTCGGGCTGATCGTGAACCTTGCGCTCGTGCGCGAGCTCGGCCCGGTGGTGACGGCTCTGCTCTTTGCGGGGCGCGCGGGCACATCACTCACGGCCGAGATCGGCCTGATGAAAGCCGGCGAGCAGCTCGCGGCCATGGAGATGATGGCGGTGGACCCGAAGAGCCGCATCCTGGCCCCTCGCTTCCTGGCCGGCATCATCTCGATGCCGTTGCTGGCGGCGCTCTTCTCCGCGGTGGGCATCCTGGGCGCCTACGTGGTGGCAGTGCTGCTCATCGGGGTGGATGCCGGGAACTTCTGGAGCATCATGCAGACGAAGGTCGATGTGTGGCGCGATGTGGGCAACGGCGTCGCCAAGAGCTTCGTCTTCGGTGTCATTTGCACCGCAGTGGCCCTGTACCAGGGCCACGAGACAGAGGCCACTCCCGAGGGGGTGGCCTACGCGACCACGCGCACCGTCGTGATTTCGTCGCTGGCCGTGCTGGCCACGGACTTCGTGTTGACGGCGTTGATGTTCTCGACGCCCTGAAAGGAACCCATGAACAAGCGTGGCATCGAGACCCTGGTGGGCGTGTTCGTGCTGCTCGGCATGGCCGCACTGCTCTTCCTGGCGCTCAAGGCCGCCAACCTCGCGAGCTTCGGTGACGGCCAGGGCTACGAGGTGAAGGCCCGGTTCGACAACATTGGCGGCCTGAAGCCGCGCTCGCCCGTGCGCAGTGCGGGCGTCGTCGTGGGCCGCGTCACCTCCATCGCACTGGATTCCAAGACCTTCCAGGGAGTCGTGACGATGCGCATCGACAGCGCCTTGCAGTTCCCGAAGGACTCCTCGGCCAAGATCCTGACGGCCGGGCTGCTGGGTGACCAGTACATCGGCATCGAGGCGGGAGTGGACGACAAGAACCTGGCAGCCGGCGACATGATCCGGCAGACCCAGTCGGCCGTCGTGCTGGAGAACCTCATCGGGCAGTTCGTCTCGAGCAAGGCGGGCGAGGCGGGCAGCCAGGGCGGAGGTGGCAAGTGAGACAAGCCTGGACGCCCTGTTTCATGGCCGGCTGCCTGGTGGCGGCGCTGGCCATGCCGTGCACGGCAGGTGCGGCCGATGACGAGCCCACCCCGGCTGTGGCTCAGGCCGGGGAGTCGGTGGCGGCAGCCCCGGGCCTCTCGCAGCGCCCAGCCGCAGGCCCGGACCCCTTCGAATCCTTCAACCGGGCGATCTTCTCCTTCAACGAGGCGGTGGACGCTGCCGTGCTCGAGCCCGTGGCCCGTGCCTGGAAGGCTGTCGTGCCTGCACCTGTGCGCCAGGGTGTGCGCAACGTCTTCGGCAACGTCGAGGACGCCTGGTCAGCCGTCAATCAGCTGCTGCAGGGCAAGGGGCAGGACGGCGTGCAGATGACGGTGCGCTTCGTCACCAACACGACCTTCGGCCTGGGCGGTCTCTTCGACATCGCCGGCGACATCGGCCTGGAGCGGCGCAGCGAGGACCTTGGGCAGACCCTCGGGCGCTGGGGCGTGCCAGCGGGCCCCTACCTGGTGCTGCCGTTGCTCGGCCCGCGCTCGGTGCGTGACGCAGCAGCCTGGACGGTCGACCGGCAGGTGTCGCTGGCCAACCTGGCGGTCGAGGGCGGGCGCAGCTGGGCGCTGAGCGCGGTGGAGCTGATGCAGACCCGCAGCGAACTGCTGGCCGCGCAGGCTCTGCTCGGACAGGTGGCGCTGGACCGCTACACCTTCGTGCGCGATGCCTACCTTGCGCGTCGACGCAGCCTCGTCTACGACGGCAACCCGCCACCTGAGCCGGAAGATGACGTCCCGGCGGCGCCTGCCGCGGCGCCCCGCCGGTGAACCGGCTGGCTGCCTCGCGCGTTGAAAGCTTGAAGCGATGAAAGGAAGGACCGTGATGGTCGGACGCAGAAGATGGCTCGTGGCGGGCGGCCTGCTCGCCTGTGTGGCGGCGGTGGCGCCTTCCTTCGCGCAGGCCAACCCGGGCCCCGAAGCACTCGTGCGCCAGATCTCCGAGGAGGTGATCGACACGGTCAAGTCCGACAAGGAGATCCAGGCCGGCAGCCTGCCCAAGATCATGGCCCTGGTGGATGCCAAGGTGCTGCCGCACGTGAACTTCAACCGGATGACGGCCATCGCCGTGGGCCGGCCCTGGCGCTCGGCCACGCCCGAGCAGCAGAAGCGCCTGCTCGAGGAGTTCAAGACGCTGCTCGTGCGCACGTACTCGGGTGCGCTCACGCAGGTCAAGGACCAGACCGTCCAGGTCCGGCCGATGCGCGCCGGCGCGGATGATCCCGAGGTGGTCGTGCGCACCGAGGTGCGGGGCAAGGGCGACCCGATCCAGCTCGATTACCGCCTCGAGAAGACCGACCGCGGCTGGAAGATCTACGACGTCAACGTGCTGGGCGTGTGGCTGGCCGACACCAGCTTCAAGTCGCAGTTCGCGCCGATCGTCACGAACTCCGGCATCGACGGCCTGATCACCAACCTGACCGAGCTCAACCGCAAGGCGGCGGGCAACGCCAAGCGCTGAGGTGGCACCGATGGCCCCGGTCCTGCCCGCCACGTTGACGCTTGCACACGCCAGCGCGACCGCCGCGCGGTTGCGTGCTGAACTCGAGCGCGGGCCCGCCGGTGCGGCGTGGGAGGTCGACGCCGGAGCGCTGGCCGAGTTCGATACCTCGGCGCTGGCGGTGCTGCTGGAGCTGCAGCGGGCCGCGCGGGCCCGTGGCGTGGCGCTGGCCGTGTCCGGCTCGCCCGACAAGCTGCGCCAGCTTGCCACGCTCTATGGCGTGGACGCCCTGATCGGACTTCAGCCTGCCGCGTAGCGGCGCTCGCGCAGCGCCTGCTTGACGCTGCGCAGCAGCGGGCGCAGCTTCGTGCTGCCCAGGCGCAGCGCCACGCCGGTGGTGAGGATGTCGATGATCATCAGGTGCAGCAGCCGGCTCACCATGGGGCTGTAGCGGTCATGGTCCTCCGGGTGGTCAGCAGCCAGCAGCACGTGGCCTGGCTGCTGGGCCCGTAGCGCCAGCGGTGAGCCTGAGGCCGTGATGACGATGACGGTGGCGCCCTGGCGGTGCGCGATCTCGGCCACGTCCACCAGGTCGCGGCTGCGCCCGGAGTTGCTGATGACCACTGCGCAGTCACCTGCGCCGAGCATGGTGGCGCTCATCACCTGCACGTGGCCGTCGCTCACCGCGTGGGCGCTCACGCCCAGGCGGAAGAACTTGTGCTGGGCGTCCTGCGCGACGATACCCGAGTTCCCCACGCCGTAGAACTCGATGCGCCGGCCGTTGCGCCCGGCCTGCGCGAGCAGCTCGATGGCGCGCTCCAGCGCGCCGGCTGCCGCGGCGTTGCGGTAGTGCAGCATCGCGCTCACGGCGTTGTCGATCACCTTGACGACGAGCTCGCCCGCGCCATCGTCCTCGTCGACCGCGCGGTGGACGAAGGGCACGCCCTCGCTGACACTGCCCGCGAGCTTGAGCTTGAAGTCAGCCAGGCCGTCGTAGCCCACGCTGCGGCAAAAGCGCACGACGGTGGGCTTGCTCACGGCTGCGCGCGCAGCCAGCTCGCCGATGGGCAGCGTGGCGAAGCTGCGCGCGTCCTGCAGCACGAGTGCGGCCACGCGCTGCTCGGCAGGCGGAAGGGCCGGCCGCGCGGCCCGGATGCGCTCGAGCATCAGCGGCTCGGCTGAGTCGGCTGCGCTCACGACTCCTCGTCCCAGACGAAGCCCTCGCGGGCGATCATGGCGCTGGAGGCGGGTGGTCCCCAGCTGCCGGCCGCGTAGGGCCGGGGCCCGGCCGGGTCGGCGGCCCAGGCCTGCAGCACCGGCATCACCCAGGCCCAGGCCTGCTCCTGCTCGTCGCTGCGCACGAAGAGGTTCAGGCGACCGGCCAGCGCATCCATGAGCAGCCGTTCGTAGGCGCCCACGCGCTCGGTGGGGAAGGCCTTGTCGAAGTCGAGGTCGAGCTTGACCGGCGCGAGCTGGTCGCCGCTGCGTGCGCCCTGGGCCGCCATCAGGTGCAGCTCCAGGCCGTCCTCGGGCTGCAGCTTGATCACGAGCTTGTTGGCGCGGCTCGCGCC
Source organism: Rubrivivax sp. (assembly GCA_040400855.1). GTDB lineage: Bacteria > Pseudomonadota > Gammaproteobacteria > Burkholderiales > Burkholderiaceae_C > Rubrivivax. The sequence goes on along the minus strand of JBBAPJ010000003.1, from coordinate 215 downwards.
TGCAAAGATCGGGTGCGGCACCTCGCGGAAGTTCACGACGATGTGCGCTTCGCGCGAGGGCAGGCGCTTGCCGGTGCGCAGGTAGAAGGGCACCCCGGCCCAGCGCCAGTTCTGCACCTCGGTGCGAAGGGCCACGAAGGTCTCGCAGCGACTGTCGGCTGGCACCTTCTGCTCCTCCAGATAACCGGGCACGCGCTGGCCTTCGATCACCCCCG